>NZ_VTZN01000067.1 GCF_008370645.1 Mycobacterium simiae | reverse complement strand
ACCCCAACTCGTGTCGCCGCGATCAGCACCGCGATCAATCGCATGATCTGTTCTTGAGCCCTCCGCGGTCACAGCCCCACCGGCAAGAATCCGCGGAGGCAAAGTACCAGGCCCTAGGAGCAGCCCTTGAGCCGTACCGCTAGATAATCGGCGACTTTGTCCAGCGCGATCCGCTCTTGGGTCATCCCGTCGCGCTCACGCACGGTGACGGCCTCGTCGTCGAGTGAGTCGAAGTCGACGGTAACGCAGAATGGTGTGCCAATTTCGTCCTGACGCCGGTAGCGGCGCCCGATGGCGCCGGCATCGTCGAATTCGATGTTCCAACATTTACGCAATTCGGCAGCCAGGTCGCGGGCCTTCGGGCTCAGGTCTGCGTGCCGCGAGAGCGGCAGTACCGCGCACTTGACCGGCGCTAGCCGGGGGTCCAGGCGTACCACCGTCCGCTTCTCCATCACGCCCTTGGCATTGGGGGCCTCGTCCTCGCTGTACGCGTCGATCAAGAATGCCATGAACGACCGGGTCAGTCCCGCTGCCGGCTCGATGACGTACGGGGTGTAGCGGGTGTCGTTGCCCTGGTCGTAGAACGACAGCTCAGCGCCCGAATGCTTTGAGTGCGTTGACAAGTCGAAGTCGGTGCGGTTCGCGACGCCTTCCAGCTCACCCCAGGGATTACCGAGAAAGCCGAAGTTGTACTCGATGTCGACGGTGCGGTCGGAGTAATGCGACAGCTTGTCCTTGGGGTGCTCATACAACCGTAGATTGTCCGGATTGATACCGAGGTCGACGTACCACTGCAACCGGGTGTCGATCCAATACTGATGCCATTCCCTGGCCGTCGCGGGTTCGACGAAAAACTCCATCTCCATCTGCTCGAACTCGCGGGTGCGGAAGATGAAGTTGCCCGGGGTGATCTCGTTGCGAAAGCTCTTCCCGATCTGCCCTATGCCGAACGGCGGCTTCCGGCGGGAGGTCGTCACCACGTTGGCGAAGTTGATGAAGATGCCTTGCGCGGTCTCAGGCCGTAGATAATGCAGCCCCTCCTCGGTCTCAATGGGTCCCAGGTAGGTCTTGAGCATCATGTTGAACTCGCGCGGCTCGGTCCACTGGCCAGGTTCGCCGGTTTCCGGGTCGCGAATGTCGGCCAACCCGTTGGGCGGCGGATGCCCGTGTTTTCTTTCGTAGGCTTCGATGAGGTGGTCGGCGCGGTAGCGCTTGTGGGTGATCAGCGACTCAACCAACGGGTCATGGAAGACTTCGACGTGGCCGGAGGCCACCCACACCTCTCGCGGGAGGATGATCGACGAATCGATCCCGACGACGTCGTCGCGGCCGGTGACCACCGACCGCCACCATTGCCGCTTAATGTTTTCCTTGAGTTCCACCCCTAGCGGACCGTAGTCCCACGCAGACTTGGTGCCGCCGTAGATTTCGCCCGACGGGTAGACAAACCCACGCCGTTTCGCCAGGTTCACCACGGTGTCGATGACAGACGCCACGGGGTAATGCACTTCCTTCCCGGATCGGACACACTTTGCAGCGGGGAATCACTGCGCACCGAAGCCTCAGTCATGGTAGCGACCAGCGCGAGGGTTCTTTGACATGCATCATTGTGCATGTGACAGTGGAGGGCGTCCGCACATTTTCACGGCACTCGGAAGCGGTCCCGATGCCCGGCACTTCTTGAGGTGGTGACTGAGATATGACGCCGTCGCCTACTACCCCTGCCGTCGCCGGCGACGTCGCGACTGATCACGACCACAGTGCAGACAGCTTCGCCGAACACTCTGTTTTTCCTGCCCCGCCAACGCGGGAGATTCTCGAAGCCGCGGGCGAGCTGCTGCGCGCGCTGGCCGCGCCGGTGCGGATCGCCATCGTTTTGCAATTGCGCGAATGTCAGCGTTGCGTGCATGAACTGGTCGATGCGCTGGGTGTGCCGCAACCACTGGTCAGCCAGCATTTGAAGATTCTCAAGGCCGCGGGCGTGGTAACTGGTGAACGGTCTGGCCGCGAAGTGCTGTACCGGCTTGCCGACCATCACCTGGCGCACATCGTCGTCGACGCGGTCGCCCACGCTAGCGAGGAAGCGCTGTGACTGGCCCGCCGGTGCGTTCTACTCGCCAGCGAGCGGCAATTTCGACGCTGCTGGATGCCGTCGACGATTTCCGCTCGGCGCAGGAATTGCACGACGAGCTGCGCCGCCGCGGCGAAAACATAGGGCTAACCACCGTCTACCGCACTCTGCAGTCGATGGCCGCGGCGGGAATGGTCGACACGCTGCGTGTTGACACCGGTGAATCCGTTTACCGCCGATGCTCGGACCACCATCACCACCATCTGGTATGCCGCTGCTGCGGCTCCACCATCGAGGTGGCCGACCACGAAGTAGAAGCATGGGCAGCGCAAGTTGCCGCCCGACATGGGTTCTCCGAGGTCAGCCACACCATCGAAATCTTCGGCACCTGCGCAGACTGTCAGTCATGAAACCCGGCTGAGCGCGCCACACACAACGAGGTAGGGCCTACCGCGAACGTGCTTTCGTCGGACCGTCTCGCGGATGTCGATTTCGACGTCAGGGAACCCCGGCGATCAGTGCGCCACGTACCCGGGCGCCGGTGTCCAGCACCAGCAGGATCAAGGTGCGGAGCGCGTCATCGGAGAGGCCAGCGCCGGGAAAGTTGTAGCGCAGCAAGACGTCCGCGGTTTTGGCCGGCGTCTTGGCCGCACTCTTCTCGGCAACCTTCTCCAGCAGCACCACTGCACCGAAATTGCTGTCGCGGGCCTGCCTAGCCACTTGCTCGCGAACTTTCCTGGTCAGCGGCAGGTCCCAGGCCAAGACCTGGGTGAGAGAGACCAGGTCCAGGTCCGCAACGATCTTCACTACCCGCAACGATGCCAACGTACCGTCATGGCGGACCGTCAGTGCGCCGTCCGGCTCCTCCTCGACCCCGAGTGCGTCGCGAAGTATCGATGCCAGGCGCTGCTGCAAGGTAGGCACTAGGCGCTCCCGAAGCGTCGATTGCGGGAAGCGTATTCCTGGCAGGCCGCCCACAGGTCGCGGCGGTCATAATCCGGCCACAACTTGTCCTGAAAGATGTACTCGGCGTAGGCCGCCTGCCACAGCATGAAGTTGCTGGACCGCTGCTCCCCCGAGGTCCGCAGGAAGAGGTCCACATCCGGAATATCGGGACGCTGCATGTGACGGGCGACGGTGGCCTCGGTGATCCGCTCCGGGTTCAGCCTGCCCGCGGCCACCTCACGAGCAATTTCCCTTGTCGCTTCCGCGATTTCGGTGCGACCGCCATAGTTGACGCAGTAGTTGACTGTGATGACATTGTTGTGCCTGGTCAGCTGCTCCGCTATGGCCAGTTCGTTGATGACGCTGCGCCACAGGCGCGGCCGCGAGCCTACCCAGCGGATCTTGACACCCATGTCCTTAAGGTTTTCCCGGCGCCGCCGCACCACGTCCCGGTTGAAGCCCATCAAAAAGCGGATCTCCTCGGCCGAGCGCTTCCAGTTCTCGGTGGAGAACGCATAGAGGCTGAGCCACTTGATGCCAATTTCGATTGCACCGCATGCGATGTCGATAACCACGGCCTCGCCCATCTTGTGCCCCTCGGTGCGAGGCAGGCCACGTTGGGTGGCCCAGCGGCCATTGCCGTCCATCACGATCGCGACATGGCGCGGCAACCGGTCGGCGGGTATCTGTGGGGCAGCCGCTTTCGAGATGTGTTGTGGTGGTCGACGCGGGCCGCCGCTGGCCGACGGCGGCAGGTTAGGGAAGGCCACGGGCCACGTTGAGGTATCGGGAAAGGTTGGGTAGTCGTCCGGCGCGGGAGGCAGCTGCGGGAAGTCGGTGGACGTCAGCTTTCGTTCGGCTTTTCTAGCCACATTCACCTACTTGCCCGATCAGCTCGGCGCGACGTGCGGCAATGGTGCGATCAGCGTGGTAGACCCGTTCCACTAACGGCAACGTCTTGAGCTGCCGTTCCAGATGCCATTGCAGGTGTGCGGCCACCAGCCCGCTGACGTAGCTGCGGTGGGATGGCGGGGCCTGCTCAGCGGCCATCCAATCGCCGTCGTACAGGGCGGACATCAACTCCAGCACGCCCAGCGGCGGTGTCGTCGAACCGGCCGGGCGGCAATGCGCGCACACGCTGCCCCCGGCGGTGATGTGAAACGCCCGATGAGGACCGGGCGTGGCGCAGCGGGCGCATTCGGTCAGCGCCGGGGCCCAGCCGGCGATGCCCATGGCACGTAGCAGGTAGGCATCCAGCAGCAAGTCGCGTGGCCGACGGCCGTCGGCCACGGCCCGCAACGCCCCCACCGTGAGCCGGTGCAGAGCCGGGGCAGGAGCACGCTCTTCACCGGCTAGGCGTTCGGCGGTTTCCAGCATCGCGCAGCCGCAGGTGTAGCGGCCGTAGTCGCTGACGATGTCGGTGGCGAAAGCATCAAGGGAAACGACCTGGGTGACAATGTCGAGATTGCGGCCGGGATGCAGTTGCGCGTCGATGTGTGCGAACGGCTCCAGCCGGGCGCCAAATTTGCTGCGGGTGCGACGTACCCCTTTGGCCACCGCCCGAACCAACCCGTGATCGCGGGTCAACAAGGTGATGATCCGGTCGGCTTCGCCGAGCTTGTGCTGGCGCAGCACAACAGCCTGGTCTCGATACAGCCGCATCCCCATAGTTTCGCACCCCACCGCGACATAGCGGGTATCCGCGCCGATAGTCTCGTACCCCGTGATTAGCGCTCCTGGGTCTGCTTCTGGGGCCGTTTCCGGGTCCGGCAGCCAGCGCTTGCCCACCTTGACCGATCTCCTCTATCAGTTGGCCAACGACTCGGTGACCGCCGTTGACCTGGTACGCCGCTCATTGCGCGAGATCGAGGCCAGCCAGTCCACCTTGAACGCATTCCGGGTGGTGCTTGCCGACTCGGCGCTGGTCGATGCGGCTGCGGCGGACCGGCGACGCGCCGCCGGTGATACCGCCCCGCTGCTGGGAATCCCGATCGCGGTCAAGGACGACGTCGACGTTGCTGGGGTGCCAACCGCATTCGGTACCGAAGGGTATGTCCGGCCCGCTACCGAGGACTCCGAGGTCGTTCGCCGCCTCAAGTCGGCCGGTGCTGTGATTATCGGCAAGACCAACACTTGTGAGCTGGGCCAGTGGCCATTCACCAGCGGACCCGGATTCGGACATACCCGTAATCCGTGGGCGCGCCGGCATACACCTGGTGGATCGTCGGGCGGAAGCGCGGCCGCGGTAGCCGCTGGCCTGGTTACCGCAGCAATCGGCTCGGATGGCGCCGGCAACATCCGGGTCCCCGCGGCGTGGACACATCTGGTGGGCATCAAACCACAGCGCGGCCGCCTCTCTACCTGGCCGTTGCCAGAGGCATTCCATGGCATCGCGGTAAACGGCGTTCTGGCCCGGACGGTGGCCGATGCGGCCCTCGTGCTGGACGCAGCGTCCGGCAACGCCGCCGGCGATCTACACAAGCCGCCGCAAGTGACGGCATCCGACTACGTCGGCATCGCTCCCGGCCCGCTGAAAATCGCACTATCCACCCGATTCCCCTATGCGGGTTTTCGAGCCAAGTTACATCCGGACATTCAGGCCGCGACGCGACAAGTGGGCGAACAACTGCAGCTGCTCGGCCACACGGTCGTGCGCGGCAACCCCGACTACAGCCTTCGGATGTCGTGGGACTTCCTGGCCCGGTCCACCGCCGGGCTGTGGGATTGGGCCGAACGACTAGGCGACGGCGTCGTACTGGACCCCCGCACGGTGTCGAATCTGCGTGCGGGGCATCTGCTTTCGCAAGCAATTCTGCGCAGCGCCCGTCGCCACGAAGCCGCCGAGCAGCGTCGGGTGGCCTCAATCTTTGACATCGTTGACGTGGTGCTGGCACCCACCACCGCACAGCCCCCGCCACTGGCGCGCGCCTTCGACGAGATGGGTGGGTTGGCCACCGACCGCGCCATGATCGCCGCATGCCCGTATACCTGGCCGTGGAACCTATTGGGTTGGCCATCAATCAATGTGCCAGCGGGGTTCACCGTCGAAGGTTTGCCCATCGGGGTGCAACTGATGGGACCGGCCAGCAGCGAGGGCGTGCTGATCTCGCTGGCCGCCGAACTGGAAGCGGTCAGCGGATGGGCGGCCAAGCAGCCGACGGTGTGGTGGAACGACGGCATCGGCACGCCACCCATCCACACCGTCCGCGCGCCGCGGCGCTAAAGCATGACGGCACAGTGCCTCTCGATAATGATGCCCGACGAACTCGGTTACCGGACCTTGGCTATGGCCGCGGCGGCTGGACCGCTACGCCCCATTGCGACCAGGTCTCAGGCACGGCGTTAATGGCATCATCTTCGGCTGCGACGACGAGGTCGTAGCCGGGTTGAATGAATGGCCTGGCCAGTTCCAGTTCAATAATCGCGACTGAGCAGCTCAGCCACCTGGAAATGGTTGGCTCGATGATCACCATGCTGCTCGCCCATGGCCGGCCCTCGTTGCGCCGATGGCGATCAGCGGATTTGCGGATCCGGCGAATTCTGCGCAGACCGTCCGCTGACTGCCTCGCGCACGTAGTGCCCTCAGCACATGCATCACAGCGCTAATTGGTCGGCGAACGTCGGTGACTTTTGAAATGCCATGACTAGTGCCTACCCGCTACAGCTAGCCGAAAACCCCACTGATTGGATCAATCCCGGACCGTCAAAACCCCAGGCGGCCAAGCTGTTTAGGGTCGCGTTGCCAATTCTTGGCAACCTTGACCCGCAAGTCGAGAAACACTTTGGTACCCAGCAGCTTTTCAATCTGGCCGCGGGCTGCGGTACCCACCTCCCGCAGCCGGGCGCCGCCCTTACCGATGACAATCCCCTTCTGGCTGTCGCGCTCGACATACACCACGGCGTGGACGTCGATCAGGTCATCGCGCCCTTCCCGCGGGCTGACCTCGTCGATCACCACCGCCAGCGAATGCGGAAGTTCGTCATGGACGCCGTCCAGAGCGGCCTCGCGGATGAACTCCGCCATCAGCACCTCTTCTGGTTCATCGGTAAGCTCCCCGTCGGGGTAGTAGGCCGGGCCAGGCGGCAACGCCGAAGCCAGCACGTCGATCAGTACGCCGACCTGCTCACCGGTGACGGCCGACACCGGGACCACCTCGGCTGAGTTCGCCGAGTTCGCACCAAGCTCGCTGGCTGCCACCAGCTGCGCGGCCACCCGATCCTTGGGCACTTTGTCGATTTTTGTAACCACAACGACAAGAGTCGTGTTGGGCGCCACGGACCGGATCTGCTCCACGATCCACCGGTCACCCGGGCCGATGGCCTCGTCGGCCGGGATGCACAGCCCAATGACGTCGACCTCGGCGTAGGTGTCGCGGACCAAGTCGTTGAGCCGCTTACCCAGCAGGGTCCGCGGCCGGTGCAGGCCCGGCGTGTCGACCAGAATGATCTGGAAGTCCTCCCGCTGCACGATCCCGCGAATGGTGTGCCGAGTGGTTTGCGGTCGCGTCGACGTGATCGCGACTTTGGCGCCGACCAGTGCGTTGGTCAGCGTGGACTTCCCGGTGTTGGGCCGGCCCACCAGACACACGAAGCCGGACCGAAATTCAGCTGTCACCATAAGCTTCCGATCGACCCGCTCGATACCTCAGTATCGAGTCTGAGGTCTAGCGGCTCAGCCATCGGAAGCGGCTTCTTCCCCGCGGTGGTCAAAGCCATTGCTTTCACCAGCCTCAGCGGGGCTCACCAGCACAGTCCCGATCCTCACCCGCCCACGGTGGTCGCGGCCACCTTCAGCGTGCAGCAGCAGACCGTGAGATATCACCTCGGCGCCAGGCAGCGGCACCCGACCCAATTTCAGGGCCAGCAGACCACCGACCGTGTCGACGTCCAGATCGTCATCGAACGCCACGCCGTAGAGTTCGCCGACGTCCTCGATCGGCAGTCGCGCCGACACTCGGAAGCGTTTGTCGCCCAAATCTTCTACTGGTGCTGTCTCCGCCTCGTCGTATTCATCGGCGATCTCACCGACAATTTCCTCCAACACGTCTTCGATACTCACCAAGCCGGCGATGGCGCCATATTCGTCGACCAGCAGGGCCATGTGGTTGCGGTCGCGCTGCATTTCGCGCAACAACGCGTCCAGCGGCTTGGAGTCCGGCACGAACACCGCTGGGCGCATGACATCTGTCACGGTGACCTTCCGGCCGTCGCCAGGTGCACAGAATGTCTGGTGCACCAGGTCTTTCAGGTATACAACCCCAATGATGTCGTCGACGTTTTCGCCGATCACCGGAATCCGGGAGTGCCCGCTGCGGACGGCCAACGACATCGCCTGGCTCGCCGATTTGTCCCCTTCGATCCAGATCATTTCGGTGCGCGGCACCATCACCTCCCGAGCCGGAGTGTCACCGAGTTCGAAGACCGACTCGATCATCCGGCGTTCGTCTGCCGCCACCACTCCGCGCTGCTGAGCCAGGTCGACAACTTCACGCAGTTCGATCTCCGATGCGAACGGTCCGTTGCGGAAGCCGCGTCCCGGCGTCAGTGCGTTGCCGAGCAGCACGAGCAATCGGCTGATCGGCATCAGCAGCCATGAAATCACCTGCAATGGAACGGCAGTAACGAGCGCAATGGAATAGGCATGCTGGCGGCCCAGGGTGCGTGGCCCGACACCGATAACGACGAAACTGGTCACCACCATGACCGCCGCAGCAACGAACAACCCACCGTTAAGGCTCAGGTTATGCCGGAAAAAAACCACCAGTAGCGCGGTCGCGGTGATCTCACATACGATCCGCAGCAGCACTACCAAGTTGATGTAGCGCGGCCGTTCGGCCATCACCTTCAGCAGCGCCACCGCCCCGGGCCGGGCCTCGCGTACCAATTCCTGCACCCGCGCCAGCGACACGGTGTTGATAGCGGCGTCCAGCCCGGCGAACATGCCGCCCAGACCGATCAAAGCGATCGCCCCAAGCAACTGGGTAAGACCGGTCACGGCTCGTCGAAATACCTTGACTTGTCCAGCAACCGGCGGTCCTTCTCGTCCTGGCGGTCGTGCTGGTAGGCCTCGACCTGGTCGGCTACCCACTGTTCGAGCAACCGCTCCTGCAGGGCGAACATCTCCGTTTCCTCATCCGGCTCGCCATGGTCGTAGCCGAGCAAATGCAGCACGCCGTGGATGGTCAGCAGCGCCAGCTCATGTCCAAGACTGTGGCCCGCCGCTGCCGCCTGCTCCGCCGCGAATTCCGGGCACAGCACGATATCGCCCAGCATCGCCGGCCCGGGCTCGGGCGCGTCCGGTCGACCCCCCGGCTCCAGCTCATCCATCGGGAAGCTCATCACGTCCGTCGGCCCGGGCAGATCCATCCAGCGCATGTGCAAATCGGCCATCGCGGCGGTGTCCAGCAGGACCATCGACAGCTCGGCGCCCGGGTTGACGTCCATCTTGTCGATGACAAACCGGGCGACGCTGACCAGTTCCGCTTCTGAGACATCGATGCCAGACTCGTTGGACACTTCGATGCTCATAGGATGCTCATCAGACTGCTCACGCCCACATCATCGACGACTACGGGCGCCGGACGCCCGCCGAGCTGCCCGGTTCAGCCCTGCGCCGGGCTCCTCAAAGCGGGCGTAGGCGTCGACGATCTCCGAGACCAGTCGGTGGCGTACCACGTCCACGCTGGTCAGCTCGGCGATGTGAATGTCGTCGATGTCCTCGAGGATGTCGACTGCGGCGCGCAGGCCGGACTTGGCGCCGCCGGGCAGGTCGACTTGGGTGACATCGCCGGTGACGACGACCTTGGACCCGAACCCCAGCCGGGTAAGGAACATCTTCATTTGCTCGGCGGTGGTGTTCTGCGCCTCGTCGAGCACGATGAAGGCGTCATTGAGGGTTCGACCGCGCATGTACGCCAACGGCGCCACCTCGATCACGCCCGCGGACATCAACTTCGGGATCAACTCGGGGTCCATCATGTCGTACAGCGCGTCATAGAGCGGCCGCAGGTAGGGGTCGATCTTCTCGCTCAGCGTGCCGGGTAAAAAGCCAAGGCGCTCACCGGCTTCCACCGCCGGCCGAGTCAGGATGATGCGGGTGACCTGTTTGGTCTGCAGTGCATGGACAGCCTTGGCCATCGCCAGATAGGTCTTGCCGGTGCCAGCTGGGCCGATTCCGAAGACAATGGTGTTCTCATCGATCGCGTCGACATACCGCTTCTGGTTGAGCGTCTTGGGCCTGATCGTCTTACCCCGGCGCGACAAGATGTCGAGGGTAAGAACCTCGGCCGGCGAGTCGTTGCCGGCACCGAGCAGCATAGCGACGCTGTGGCGCACCACCTCCGGCGTCAACGACTGTCCCTTGGCCACAATCGCGACCAGCTCGGAGATCGCCCGTTCGGCGAGCGCAACATCCGCCGGCTCACCTGCAATAGTGATGGCGTTGCCGCGTACATGCAGGCCGGCACTCAGGCTGCGTTCCAGAGCGCGCAAATTTTCGTCGGCCGAACCGAGTAAGCCCACAACGAGGTCGGGCGGAACGTCGATGCTGCTGCGAACCTGAGCGTCGGACTGCCGGGCTCCAACTGCGTCAGCAGCGCGGGTCTCGCGGGGCGTCACGTGGTCTTTGATGCCTGCTTCCTGTGTTCGTGGGGGCGACAGCCGGTAGCTAATCCTACCGCCACGCGGAAAACTTGCAGCCGCCTCTACCGGCCGCGGGAGTACAGGGTCATGTTGGGGAGTCCAGCCGGGGAGAATTTGTATCCGGCACCGCTGATGAACCTGGGCGAGAAAGAAATGGGCCTCGAGGTAGCCCATCGCCGCGCCGAAGCAGCGGTGTGGGCCGGCACCAAAGGGCAGGTAGGCCCGATTTGGCCGCTAGCGGCGGCGTGTCTCGTCGTCAGATTCACAGTCGGTGTCCGCTTGCCACCGCGCGGTCAGCACGCCCAACGCGCCCAACGCCACTGCGGCTGCGGTCGATGTCCGCAGCACGGTCGGGCCCAGCCGCACCGCAACGGCGCCCGCCTCAGCCAGCGCGCTGATCTCGTCGGGCGCGATGCCGCCTTCCGGGCCGACCACCAGCAGCAGCGAATCAGATTGTGCCACAGCAAGATCAGCAAGTCGGTCAGTTGCCGATTCGTGCAGCGCCAGCACTGTCGCACCGGCGGCCACCTCGTCGCAAACGCGCTGTGTCAACGCCCCGGTGGACAGCACGCCATCGACCGTCGGGATATATGCGCGCCGCGCTTGGCGCGCCGCCGAGCGGGCCGCCGCACGCCACCGGCGCAGACCCTTGTCGACGCGGGCACCTTCCCAGCTGGCCACACAGCGCGCCGCCTGCCAGGCCACGAACGCGTCCGCACCGGCCTCAGTGGCTAGCTCGATCGCTAATTCGGAGCGCTCCGACTTGGGCAGCGCCTGCACCACGGTCACCCCCGGCTTTGGGCGCCTAGCGCCCCAGCGCTCCAGCACCCGCGCCCTCAGTCCGTCACGCCCGGCCTGCTCAACCACGCAGCGGGCTAGGCCGCCATCGCCGTCGCTGAGCACCAACTGCTCGCCGGGGCGGATCCGCCGCACCGTGGCGGCATGGAAACCTTCGTCGCCGTCGACAACTGCCAACACGCCGGCCTCGGGCAGTGCGTCGACGTAAAACAGCGTCGCCACCATGTGCGCGCCTAAGTCTGTCTAGCGCCCGGTGAAGGTCTCGCGCAGCCGGCTAAATAACCCGCCCGCGGCGGCATGCGTCGAACGGACCTCGGCCACATCGCGGCCGCGACGGTTCTTCAGCTCGCGCAAAAGCTCTGCGTCGTGGTGATCCAGCCGGACAGGCACTACCACCTCGACGTGCACGTGCAGATCACCCCGGGCGTTCGAGCGCAGATGTGGCATCCCGCGACCTCGCAGCGTGATGACCGAACCAGGTTGAGTACCGGGCGGAATGACGATTTCGCTGGGGCCGTCGAGGATGGCGTCCAATGTGACCGTGACACCCAGCGCAGCGTCGACCATCGGTACCGAAACCGTGCAGTGCAGATCGTCGCCCTCGCGCACGAAGATGTCGTGGGCCTGCACGTGGACCTCGACGTACAAGTCGCCCGCCGGCCCGCCCCCAGGCCCGACCTCACCTTGGGCGGCGAGCCGAACCCGCATGCCGTCACCGACCCCGGCGGGAATCTTGACGCTGATCTCCCGGCGAGCCCGGACCCGGCCGTCGCCCACGCACTGGTGGCATGGGTCGGGAATCACTACCCCAACGCCGCGGCAGGTGGGGCACGGACGCGACGTCAGCATCTGCCCGAGCAACGAACGCTGGACGGTTTGCACCTCCCCACGGCCACCGCAGGTGTCGCAGGGCATCGGTGCGGAATCGCCGTTGGTGCCCTTACCCTGGCACCGATCGCACAACACCGCGGTGTCAACGCTGACCTGCTTGGTCACCCCGGTCGCACACTCTTCCAGATCGAGCCGCATCCGCAGCAGCGAGTCCGAACCAGGCCGAACCCGGCCGACAGGACCACGCGACCCCGAAGCGCCGCCAAAGCCGCCACCAAAGAACGCCTCGAAGACGTCGCCCAATCCACCGAAGCCGCCGAAACCCGCAGCCGATGCTCCGGCACTTTCCAGCGGGTCCCCACCCAAGTCGACGATCCGGCGCTTGTCCGGGTCGCTCAGCACCTCGTAGGCGACGCTGATCTCTTTGAACTTCGCTTGGGCGGTCTCGTCGGGGTTGACATCAGGATGCAGTTCGCGAGCCAGCTTGCGGTAGGCGCGTTTGATGTCTGTGTCACTGGCGCCCCTGCTCACCCCGAGCAGCCCGTAGTAATCGCGTGCCACGATTAACCTTTCTTGTGCCGCCCTACGCGGCTGTCCACACATTCTGCAGCAGGTGCACGGTCATCGTGCACCCAGCACTTCGCCGATATACATGGCAACCGCAGCAACGCTCGCGATAGTTCCCGGATAGTCCATCCGCGTGGGCCCCAGCACACCCATGCCGCCGTAGACGGTGTCACTGGTGCCGTAGGCGGTGGACACCACCGAGGTGCCGGCCATTTGCTCCGCCTCTGTTTCATGGCCGATGCGCACGGTTATCTTGCCGGCCTCTTGCTGCGCCGCCAACAGCCGCAGCACCACGACCTGCTCCTCAAGGGCTTCGAGGATGGAGCGCAACGAGCCACCGAAGTCGGCGGCGTTACGAGTCAGGTTCGCGGTGCCACCCATGAGCAGGCGCTCCTCGGTGTGTTCTACCAATGACTCCAGCAGCACTGTCGCCGAGCGGCCGACCGCGTCACCCAGGCCACCGGCACCGCTCAGCTGGCCGGCAAGGTCGGCGACCGCGACCGACGCGGCCGACAGCTTCTTGCCTTCCAGCGCCTGGCCAAGTAGCTCGCCCAGGTGCGATAGCTGGTGGTCGTCGATGACGTCACCGAGTTCGACAATGCGTTGATCCACCCGGCCGGTGTCGGTGATCACCACCATCAGCAGCCGGGCCGGGGTCAGCGCGATGACTTCCAGATGGCGAACGGTCGAAGTCGACAATGTCGGGTACTGCACCACGGCGACCTGACGAGTCAGCTGGGCCAACAACCGCACCGCACGGCGTAGCACATCGTCGAGGTCGACGCCGGACCCCAAGAAGCTCTGGATCGCCCGCCGCTCCGCCTTCGACAGCGGCTTTACGTCGTCGAGACGGTCGACGAACTCGCGGTATCCCTTCTCCGTGGGCACCCGACCCGAGCTGGTATGCGGCTGGGTGATGTAGCCCTCGGCTTCCAGCACCGCCATGTCATTGCGGACAGTGGCGCTGGAAACGCCCAGATTGTGCCGCTCCACCAGGGACTTGGAGCCGATCGGCTCCTGGGTGGCGACAAAATCGGCGACAATGGCACGAAGTACCTCAAAGCGGCGCTCATCCGCACTGCGCATCAACTGTCACCTCCCTAGCGCCGGCTGGCCGGGTTCATTTTACGGTCTCTACAGACGCTCGACTGCAGCCGCGCAATCGGCGGCAGGGATCCCGGCCGGGCAGGCCGATCTGCGGATGAGGGCAGGTTCGGTTCGGCCGGTCAACGTGCGACTAGCCTGATCGGCATGATCGGGTGCGGCTTCGACAACGCGTCAAGGGCGATCCGCTGATGATTTTCAAAGGCGTGCGCGAGGGCAAGCCCTATCCCGACCATGGTTTGACCTACCGGGATTGGTCCCAGATTCCGCCACAGCAGATACGGCTCGATGAGTTGGTCACCACGACCACCGTGCTCGCGCTGGACCGCTTGCTTTCCGAAGATTCCACCTTCTACGGCGACCTCTTCCCGCATGCAGTCAAGTGGCGAGGCGTCACCTACCTCGAGGATGGGCTGCACCGGGCGGTCCGGGCGGCGCTGCGCAACCGCACCGTGTTACACGCGCGGGTGTTCGACATGGACATGCAACCGGGTGGGCCGAGATAAGTGACGGGTAGTGTTGCCTCCCAACTTACCGTGCACCCGGTGGATGAAACTGTGCTGCACCTGTAAAGCCGTCCGGAGAGCGCGCGGGAAACATCGAACGCAAGAACGGAGGGAATGACAGATTGCCTGCCCTCCCGTACCCCAGCCATACGCGATTCGCATTGCGTTCCGGCGCCACCTGTTTGACCACACCGACCGGAGCCGTGCTGCTGAATCCTCCGCGCACCGAGAAGCTGAACTACTTGTCAGCTGCTCAGTTGCAGGCGCTCAAGACCCTCAACCTAGCCCCGGCAGTCCTTTCCGAAATAGCGGCGCCGGCAGCGGAAAGCGAAGTCGGCGCTCTCATCCATCGACTTGCCATGAGCGGCTGGCTAACGGTGACGGTGCGTGACGGCGGGAAGGACCTTTACTCCCTAGCGCCGGTAGGACAACCACCCGCGCGGCCGGCCGCACTGGCGGCGCAATCCGTTGTGCTATCGAAATTTGCCGTGCTGCATCGCGATTCATTGGGAATTGTGCTGGAGCATCCGCTGGCGTGGTGCGATATCCGCATCCACGACTTGCGTCTGCTGACGCTGCTCGACGGTCCTGGCGCGATCGGCCTCGACCTGGCGCCCGAGGTCGCGTCGCGGTTCATCGAGGACCTGCGGTGGTGCGGGCTGTTGGTTGGCCCGGGTGTCGAGTCCGCCAGCTTCGAGACCCGCAGCTGGAGTGCACCCGATCTGTGGTTTCACCGCCGCAGCACGCTCGGTGAGCGCACCGTCACCTGGGAGAATTTCGGTCCGACCAAATGGGCGAGAGGCCAGTTCCCGCAGCCCGATGCGCGCAGGCCGAAGTATCCCGGCGAACCGATCGCGCTACCGGTCCCCGACCTGGCGGCGCGGCGTATGCACGACCCCACGCTGACAGCTGTCCTCGAAGATCGGTTCTCAACAAGAACATTCGATGACGCCCAGCCGATCACGATGGAACAGCTGGCCGAGCTGCTGTATCGCACAGCGCGGACCCGAAGCACCCAGCCGATCGACGGAGGCGAAGAGCTGCTTTCGCGCCCCTACCCATCTGGCGGCAGCCTCTATGAACTCGAGCTGTACCCCGTGGTGCACAATGCGGCGGGTCTCGAGCCCGGCATGTATCACTACGATTCGTTCGATCACGTGCTGCGCCCGGTGGCCGCAGCGGACTCGAAGGCGGTTTCTGCGCTGTTGAAGCCAGCTTCGGCGACCCTGGCTGGCGGCGCCGAGCCACAAGTCGTGCTTATCTTGGCCGCCCGGTGCGGTCGCATCATGTGGACCTACGAGCAGATCGCCTACGCCACTGTGCTTAAGAATGTGGGCGTCTTGATGCAGACGGTCTATCTGGCCGCCACCGCGATGGGTCTGGGCGCGTGCGCGCAAGGATTCACCGACACCGCCGCGTTTGTCGCGGCCGCCAACGTCGATGAGCTACAGGAGTGCAGTGTTGGCAGCATTATCGTCGGCTCATCCGTCTCCGATTAAGCCTTCGGCGAGCACCTCGTCGTCAGACATAGCGGCGATCTCGAGGTAGTGCCGGGCGATGACAGCCAATCGGTCTGGCGTGCCGCGCTGAGCCTCCCGGGCGCTCAACCGGTGGGCGAACCCGGCCACGGTTCGTGTCGCGAACACGTCCGCAACCAACGCATGATCGACGTCCAACCAGTCGCGTACCCGCGCGACGACAGCGGGGGCTAACACCGAATCACCACCCAACGCGAAGAAATCGTCATGCACGCCGACCGAATTGACGCCCAGCACCTCAGCGACAATGTCGGCAAGTGCAGCTTCCAGATCATTGCGCGGGGCACAGCGGTTTTCGGAAACGTCGCTGGCTTTCGGTTCGAGCAGCGCGGCCACGGCGTGACGGTCCAGCTTGCCGTTGGATGTCAGCGGAAACCGTTCAAGAAATTCGATGCGGGTCGGAATCATGTAGGACGGCAACAGATCAGCGATTGCCGTGCCGATGTCGCCGGCCTTATTCGGATCGCCCGCGACCGCGGCAACCAGGTTCGGCGCACTGGCACCAACGACGGCAGCGACGGCATGACGTACCCCGGGCAGCGTGCGCAGCGCGCTCTCCACTTCACCCAGTTCGACGCGGTATCCGCGGATTTGGACCTGATGGTCGCGCCGACCGAGAAACTCGATGGTTCCATCGGGCCAGAATCTGGCCAGGTCGCCGGTCTTGTACCAGCGAATCCCCTCGTGCTCGACGAATCGCTCCGCCGTACGTTCCGGGTCGTTGCGGTAACCTGCTGCGACATTCGCACCACCGACCCAGAATTCACCGGGCACCCAGTCGGGGCAATCGCGGCCCGACGGCGAAACCACCCGACACCGGACGTTGCGCAACGGAACTCCGAAGGGCACGGTCACCCAGTGCGCCGGCGGTTCGCCGACCACCTCGCAGATGGTGTTGTGGATGGCTGTCTCGGTCGCTCCACCTAGACCGGCGAACCGACATCCCGGCACCTGTCTGGCCAGTCGGCGGGCTATGTCGGCGGCCACCCAGTCGCCACCGAGGGTGACGGCCCGTAACGAATCTCCCAGCCGGTCACCGCCGAGCTCCAAGATCATATCAAGCATGCTGGGCACACAGTTGAGGATCGAAACCCGGTGATGGCGTAGCAATTCCACCCACGTGGTGGCCGCAGCCTTTTGCTCGCCGTCAACGGCGACCACCGAGCCACCGACTGAGAACATGCCGAAGATGTCATAGACCGAGGCGTCGAACTCCAGCGCGGAGAGCGCGAGCACCCGGTCGGTGCTGGTGACCCCGAACCATTCGTTCACGGCGTCGATCGTGTTCATCGCCGCGCTGTGCGGTACATCGACACCCTTGGGCAAACCCGTGGATCCGGATGTGAAGATGACGTAGGCGATCTGACCGGTATCGGGAAAAATGGCCGTCGGCAACGGTAGTGGATGGGCGCGCGCCGACTCGATTGCGATGCCAGAAACGCCGTGCCCCATATCGGCGCCCTCGGCTGTCAGTGCCGCAACGACGTCAGCGGTCTGAAGTATCTTGGCGCGCCGCGCCTCGGGCTGGTCGAATCCGATCGGCACGTAGGTGCCACCGGCGGCGAGCACGCCTAGCACAGCCGCGATCTGGTCTCTGCCTTTGGGTAGCTGGACCGCGACGGCATCGCCGGGTCCTACACCGTGGGCGCGCAGGGCCCCCGCTACAGCTAGCGACTGCATGCTCAGATCCCGGTAACTCCACGCACCCGCGGCGGCCCCGGGTAGACCCCATACCACGGCCAATGCATCCGGGTTCGCTGCCGCATGTTCGAAGAAGCCTTGATGCAAGCACCGCCCGCTCACCGGACCATCGGTGGCGTTGATCGCGGCCCTTACCGCGGCCTGCCCCCTCGGCAACTGCACTGCCGCCTCGGCGGCCCAACCGGTATCGCCTTCGGCAAGCCGCTCGACCACCTCGATGAACCGGGCGAACATGGGATCGACCAGGCCCGCCGGGAAAGCCGATTCGCGAACGTCCCAGTTGAGTAACAGCCCGCCGCGCAGCTCGGTGACCTGAGCATCCAGCAAGACCTGCGGTCCCTGGGAAATGATCCACACCGGCTCACCAAAGGTCTCGATCACGGTGTCGGCGAACAGCTCGCCAAGATCGAGCGCACTGGTGAACACAACCGGCGCCAACACCGGCTCGCCGCGAAGTCTGCCCAGATCGCGCAGCACCTCAAGACCGGAATACGCTGCGTGCGACCCGCTTTCGTACATCCGGCGTTGGATGTCCGCAGCCCGCTCGGTGACCGAGACGTTCTCGGTGACGTCGACCTCGAGCATGACCGACGAGGTGAAGTCGCCGACCACCCGATCGATGTCAGGGTGTATTGATTCCCGATGAAACAGCGGCACATTTAGGAGAAACTTTCCTTGTGCCGACCAACCGCCGATGGTGTCAGCGAAAACCGCGGCCACGGCCATGGCCGGGGTAACCCCGCGGGTATGGGCCTCGGCCAACAGCTTTCGCTTGGCAGCCGGCGCCAACCAGTGATTGTACCGGACGGTGCGATGCGGTGCCCGTCGGTCACCCAGCGGGACAATCGGCAATTGGGGCGGGCCGGGCATGTCGGGCAACCGCTGCTGCCACCACCGCCGGTCGCGCTCCTGAGCGGCGTGGTCGGTCTGGTGTTCGGTGCGGTAACGCCGGTAGCTGTAGGCGAGTTTCGGCAGCGTTGCCCCGCGGTGCAACTCGGCCAGATCGCAGACCAGCACGCGATAGCTCATGGCATCGCCGGCCAGCATGTCGATATCCAGATGCAGCCGGCAGCGGCCCTGGTCGAGCAGACTGAGCGTGACATCGATGACCTGGCCCGCTTCAATTGCCAGGCGTTGGTGGGTTTTCTGATCGCGCGACTCGGCCAATGCCGATTCGACCCGGTCGGCGGACTGACCCCGCAGGTCGACGACACCGAAAACCAGTCTGCCCGGCCGAGGCATCGTTTGCTGAGTACCGTCCGACCGGAATTGGGTACGAAGCATCGGATGCCTCGCGATCAGCTCCGACACCGCGCTCTCCAGGCGCACCGGATCGACGCTGGTACCGTCGAATTCGACGTAGAGATGGGCTGCGACACCACCCAATTCCTGCTCGTCGGCGCGGCCCACCCAATAGGCGTGCTGCATGGTAGCCAACGGGAAAGGGCGGTCGTCGGCAAGCGCCTCGGCCGGCTCAGGCACCTCGGGACCCAATATCGTTGCTGTACTGGTTATCTCGCACCCATTGAGCAGGCGATGCCAGCAGTCGACTGTGGGCTGGGCCGCAAGCTCGGCGAAAGTGACCTGCGCGCCCTGCCTACGCCATCGTCCAGCCAGCGCCATCATGCGAATCGAGTTAAGGCCTAACCGAATGAGGTCGTCATGGTCGGCGACGTCGAGGGGCGGGCATCCGAGTTCGGCTGCAACCGTCGCCCTGATCTCATCCCTACTCAGTCGGTCCAGCCGCTGCGCGGACTCCATACGGCTCCTCTCTGGGTCCCGTCCTCTGCGTCACCGGCGGCAAGCGCGGCAATGGCGCGCTGCCAGAATCGAGTTAGCCGGTCGATATCAGAAGCAGCGAATAGCGCATCACTCCACAACCAGTTGGCGGTCAATTGCGGGCCGTCGGGCGTAGCGCAGACGAACACGCTGATGTACAGGGCAAAGCGCAGTGGCAGGTCTGGTTCGGGGTCCACCGGCAAGAGATCGACGTGCGGACCGGTCAGCAGTGACCACGGTTGATCGGTAACACCGCTCAGGTCCAGCCGACCCAGATAACTAAACATGATTTGCGGTTCGGCAGCCGCCTGCAATTCAGGGGTGCGGTCGACATAGCGAAGCAGACCGTAATCCAAACCCGCGCAGGGGATCGCGCCGAGATAGCTAGTGACTGAATCGAGTAGTGTCCGGGCGGCCTGCGGATCTGCTTCGGACCGCTCGATATCGATGGCCGCCGCGCCGACCCCAAGCCGCACAGGAAATGCGCTGGTAAACCAACCGACGGTGTTCGTCGTGTCGGCGTCCAGAGTTCCGTCTGCACGCCCGTGGCTGTCCACTGCGATGAGCGCGCCAGAAGATGGATCCTGCGCGTGCGCACGACGCCAGCTCGCAACGGCGATCGTGGTTGCGGCCAGCAAGTATTCGCGTACGCCGTCCTCTCTGGTCAGCCTGGCCAGTATGCGCTCGGTGACGCTGACCGGTAGCACCACCGGCGAGGCCCGCAGGGTGGACCAGGTGTCACGGGTCGGGTCGGGGTGCCGCACACCCAACGCGGCGTCGGGATCACGCACCTGAGCGATCCAGTAGTCACGCTGGGCCCGCACCTCCGGTGTCGCGGCCCGTTGCCACATCATTTGCGACCACCGGCGGTAAGAAGTGAACTCCGGCAGTGCCTTGAGCGCCACACCTGATTTCAGCGAGCGCCAGGTCTCGGCGAGATCACTGAGCATGATCTGCCACGACACCGCATCAATCACCAGGTGGTGCACGGTGAGCAGCAGCGCGTGGCCTTGCCCGGTGCTGGACAGCCACACCGCTCGCAGCATCGCGCCGGATCGGGGGTCAACCTTGTCAATAGCCTCCCGCGCAGAATGTGTGATGGCCCAGCGCCATTTCACATCGGTCGAATTGGGTAGTGCGGTGTGGTCCAGCACATCACCGGCACGAACCACGCCGGGCTCGCGGGTGATCAGACGCGGCCCCGCGGCGGTATCGACCAGAATAGATCGCAGGCTTTCGTGTCCATCGAGCAACATCTGCAACATGCACTCGATTGCCGCCCGCTCGATATCGGACGGCAATTGAAGCACGATCGTGTTGGTGAAGCGGCGATAGTTGCCATATTCGTAGAGCCAAGACACTATGGGCAGCGGCAGCACTTCGCCGTATTCGGCGCTCTCGGTGATCGCATCAGAGCCGGCTGCCGCGTCGATAGTCGCCGCGAGCCGGCGAATTGTCGGAGCGTCGAACACCATCCGCGGACTCACCACCAGACCGCGGCGTCGAGCCTTGTTAACCAACGAGATCGCCACGATGCTGTCCAGGCCGAGCGAGAAGAAGTCGTCGTCGACATGCGGCACTAGGCCGTTGAATTGTTCGGTGAATACGTCACGTAGCGATTGTTCGGTCTCCGTGGACGCCGCGCCACCCTCGGTGACGTGGGTGAGCTCCCGCTCGGCCCAATGGTTTAAGGCACGGTTATCGAGCTTGCCGTTGGCGTTCACCGGCAGCCGCGGCACGGCCACGACCCGGGCCGGGACCATGTACCCGGGCAGCAGCCCGGTGAGCGCGGCGCGCAGCTGAACCGGGTCAGCAATCGTATCCTCTTGCCACACAACGAAACCCACTAGGGTGGTGCCGCCAGCGCAACGCACCACCGAGACTGCCGCGTCATGTACGGCAGGCTGGCCGCGCAGCGCGGCCTCGACCTCACCGATCTCCACCCGGTAACCACGGATCTTCACCTGGGTGTCAGCGCGTCCGACATACGCGTACCCACCGTGCGGCAGGCGCCGCACCAAGTCACCGGTGCGGTACATGCGATGCCCGGGGCGCAGCGGATCGGCTACGAAACGAGCAGCCGAGAGCGCCGAGCTGCCGACATAACCCCGGGCTAGCTGGGCGCCGGATAAATAGAGTTCGCCAACCACGCCGGTGGGGACCATCCGCAAAGCCGAATCGAGGACATAGGCGAAGGTGCCGGCGTTGGCTGTGCCGATCGACGGCGTGGCGTAATTCTTGACCGGGGCCACCACCGCCTCGACCGTCGTCTCGGTGGGTCCATAGCAGTTGTAGACCGCTGCTGCTTGCAGCTCGCGCAACTGGTTCCACAACGCGGTGTTGATAGCTTCACCGCCCAGCGCCAGCACCGAAAGGGTGCTATCCGACAGGCCAGCGGCTGCTAGCTGCACGAACATCGACGGGGTGGTGTCGATCATGTCGATCTGGTGGATGACAATGCCTTTCACCAGCCGCTCCGCGTCGCGCATTTCCTCGGAGTCGAAAAGATGCAGGGCGTGGCCGTCGAGCAGGCCGACCATCGGCTGCCACGAGGCATCGAAGCTCAATGACCACGCGTGCGCGATACGCAGCGGGCGACCCAGGCGCCTAGCCGCTGGCCGGTAAACCCGCTCGCGGTGGTCGGCAAAGTAGCTGAGCAGCGCGGCATTGGTGCCAATGACGCCCTTGGGCTCACCGGTCGAGCCAGACGTGAAGATCACGTACGCACTGTGCTCGGGATGGCGGCGGACGTCCGGCACGGCGGCAGAACGTCGCGAAACGCGCTCGCTGACAGTGGGATCGTCGATGACCAGCACACTCACCTTTGAGTCGGCCAGCTGCGAGTAGTCTCCTGCGGTGATAGCCAGCACTGGATTGGCTTGACGCACCATCGATTCGATACGGTTTCGGGGCAGCGTGATATCAACTGGAAGATAGCCGCCACCGGCAGCCAGCACCGCCAGGATCGCGATCACGGACCGACTCGAGCGTGACAGCAACAGTGCAACGACCTGTTCGGGACCCACACCCTGTTCAGCAAGCTCTGCCGCCAGCCGGCCGGCTTCCCCGTGCAGCTCGGCATAGGTGTAACGCTCACCGCCACTGGTGGTCAGGGCAACGGCGCTCGGTGCGGCGCGAACCTGCCGCTCAAACATTTCCCACACCGAGGCGCACTCCGAAGCGGCAGGCAACCCAGTGGTCAAGTGAT
Source organism: Mycobacterium simiae (assembly GCF_008370645.1). Classification (GTDB taxonomy): domain Bacteria; phylum Actinomycetota; class Actinomycetes; order Mycobacteriales; family Mycobacteriaceae; genus Mycobacterium; species Mycobacterium simiae_A. The sequence goes on along the minus strand of NZ_VTZN01000067.1, from coordinate 2,355 downwards.
CGAGCTCCGCGCGCTCATTCTCGGTGAGAATCTCCAGCGCGTCGGGGGTGCGGTCGCCGACGTCGGGGAGTTGGCGCAGCACTGCGAGTAGTCGCTCGCCGATCTCGGTGGGTCGAAGATGCGGCAGCGCCTCATGAATCGCCTCGACCAGTACCACCAGTGTGCTGTCGCGCAGGTGCGAGACCACAGTCAACGGGTAGTGGGTCAAGCTTTCCATCTCGACTGGACGGAATCGGGCGCCGTCGGGTGTGCAAACCGGACGTATCGCGTCCTCGATCGGTGCGTTTTCAAAGACGAACAGGGAATCAAACATCGGGCCGTGGCCATGGGCACGCTGGATTTCCGACAGACTGAGATAACCTACGTCGCGCATCGCCGAGGTCTGGCGCTGCAGCCGGGCGCAGTGCTCCACCACCGAGTCGGCCCTGCTCAGCCGATGCACCACCGGCACGGCGTTGATGAACAGTCCCACCATGGTTTCCACGCCGGGCAAGCCTTCCGGACGGCCGGAGACAATGGTGCCGAAAACAACATCACGACGATCGGTGAGCCTGCTGAGCACGACGGCCCAAGCGAAAAGCACTGCGGTGCTGAGCGTGAGGCCGGTGCTCCCCGCCCAATCTCGCAGACGTGCCGTGTCAGCGGCTGGCAACAGGAGCTCCCTTTTCTCCGGCACGCCGTCACCTGAAGCGAGTGGGCCCATGGCTGGGCTATGTGCCACCATGAGCGGTCCAGACACACCCTGCAGATACTCGGTCCACCGAGCACGTGCGGCCGCCCGGTCCTGCTGGGCTAGCCAGACGATGTAGTCGCGGTAAGGACGAGGGGCCGGTAGCCCGTCGGCCGATCCCCCCGCGCGATAGACAGCGAGCATCTCGGTGAAGAACACGGCAAGCGACCAGCCATCGACCAGAATGTGGTGTGCGGTGAAAATGATTCGCCGTTGGGTCGCACCGGGCACCGTCAGCAGGACAACGCGCAACGCTGGCCCGCGGCTCAGATCAAACGGGCGGCGCCGTTCCGAGCGCGCGATAGCGTCGAATTGGGTTGCCAGCGAAACTCTTTCGGACCACGGCAACTCGGCCTGGGCGGGCAAAATCTGCACCGGTTTGGGCACATCACGATCCCAGAAGGCGGCGCGTAGATTCGGATGCCGGTCCAGCATGGCCGAAGCGCTGCGCCGCAGCAGTTCGACGTCGACCGGTCCCTCGACATCAACCACAAACTGCATGCTGTAAAGGTCGATGCCGTCCTCGGCCAGTCGGTACAACGCGAACAGCCCCTCCTGCAACGGGGTGAGGGCAAGAACGTCCTCGATTTGTGGCGGGGCTGTGGTCATGACTGCCCTCTGGACTCGTTGAGCCAGGATGCGGCGAGCGTGGCCAGCACGTCGGGGTCCAGCCCCGACGCACTCATCGGCGTATAGTCCTGCGCCAGATCCGTTGCGCCGGAACGCGGCTCAGCGGCCGCGTCGACCGCGGCGGCCAGCTCAGCGATCGTCATGTGTTCGAACACCATTGCTGGGGTGAACGCCAGGCTCTGGGCGGTGGCCTGCGCCGACCATCTGACGGCGACGATGCTGTCACCGCCGAGGGCGAAGAAGTTGTCGTCGCGATCGACGCCGGTGATGTCGAGCAACTGCTCTAGCAAGGCGATGAGGACCCGCTCGGTTTCCACCGAGCCGCCAGCGGCCGGCTCCGAGGAAGCGACGGCCGCGGACGTTGGTGGCGCGAGCAGCCTGGCCAGGTCAGCTGTAGGCAGCAGCTGCACCGCGGATACCGGAAGGTCTGGTGTCGTGGCGAACGCGTCGAGGGTGGTGTTAAGAGCAGCGGCGATGAGCGCAACGGTGGCCGGTTGGTAGAGATCGGCATTGGCGACCAGCCGTACGTCGAGTTCGTGCCGCGGTGTCACGTTGATGCCCACATCCAAGTCCAGTAGCGAGACCTCAAAGTCGATGGGAAGCGGAATGATCGTGGTTTCGCCGGTGTCGGTGAGTTTGCGTGATGCAAGCGCCCAGTCTTCGCCGCGGAAGTGGATCATGTGTTGATACAGCGGGTTACGGGACCGGCGGCGCGGCGGGTTCAGCGCCTCGACCAGGCGTTCGATGGGCAGTTCCTGGTGCGCGAAGGCATCGAGCACTGTGTCACGGCCGCGGGTCAGCGCAGTGCGCAGCGTCGGATCGCCCGATAGGTCGTTGCGCAGCACCACCACGTTGGCGAAAAGGCCGAAAAGATTTGCGGTGGCCGATTCGAGCCTGGACGCCACCGGGCTGCCCAGCGCGATGTCCGTGCCGCCCCCGAGCTTGTGCAGCAGTATCGCAAGGGCCGCTTGATAAACCATGAACTCGGTAGCGCC
>NZ_VTZN01000669.1 GCF_008370645.1 Mycobacterium simiae | reverse complement strand
TCAATCGGATCCCCCAACGTGGTCCCGGTCCCATGACCCTCAACCACATCCACATCCACCGCCGAAAGCCCCGCATTAGCCAACGCCGCCCGCACCACCCGCTGCTGGGAAGGACCATTGGGCGCGGTCAACCCATTCGAGGCCCCATCCTGATTGACCGCCGAACCCCGTACCACCGCCAACACCGGATGCCCCAACCGCCGCGCATCCGAGAGCCGCTCCACCACCACCATG
>NZ_VTZN01000668.1 GCF_008370645.1 Mycobacterium simiae | reverse complement strand
AGCTGTGACCAGGCACGATAGGTGCATTGTGGGGCTGTAGCGGTGGTGGTTGAGGAAGCGACTGTCGTCACGGTTGTCGTCACAACTGTCGTCAAGAGCTAACTTCGGCGGCAGACAGGCAAAGTCCCCAACCAGCAGGATGTCTGTATCCGTTTGTATTACAGTTGGGCATGTGGCGGACGAATTGTTCGATCTGGATCTGCTCGACGAAGAGGATCCGTTCGAGATTCGACGCT
>NZ_VTZN01000667.1 GCF_008370645.1 Mycobacterium simiae | reverse complement strand
AATCGTAAATGCTCGTCGAATAAGGTGGTCACGCGCGACAAAGCCAATTACCGCAAGCGTGAGCGTAATAGATCCTGCCATGGTGATTACGCTAGCGTGACTCGATGTGGTGCCGGCCGTCGGAATTGAATCTATCGCGACCAGTGCGGCAAAGCTGAAGCCGCAGAAGAAGAACACCGGGAACGCGGGATGCTCAAGCCGACGATCTAATTCCGCGTGATCAGTGCGGCGAAGCGC
>NZ_VTZN01000666.1 GCF_008370645.1 Mycobacterium simiae | reverse complement strand
CGCTACACACAGCATGGTCTCCGATGGCCCGTAGGCGTTGATCATCGTCCGCCCGGGAGCCCAACGATCGACTACGTCAGCCGGGCATGCTTCGCCGCCGACCACCAGTGTGACCGACTCCAACTCGTGTGTCGGCAACACCGCAGCCGCTGAGGGGGTTTGACTCAGCACATCGACCCGTTCGGAGACCAGCAATTGGTGCAACTCCGCCGGACATCGGGTCACCGCTTCGGGCAC
>NZ_VTZN01000665.1 GCF_008370645.1 Mycobacterium simiae | reverse complement strand
AATCGTAAATGCTCGTCGAATAAGTTGGCCATGCGCGACAAAGACCATTACCGCAAGCGTGGATGCAATAGATCCCGTCACCGCGATTACGCTAGCGTGACTCGATGTGGTGCTGGCCGTCGGAATTGAATCCATCGTGACCAGTGCGGCAAACGTGAAGCCGCAGAACAAGAACACCGGGAATGCGGGATGCTCGAGCCGACGATCTAATTCCGCGTGGTCAGCGCGGCGAAGCGT
>NZ_VTZN01000664.1 GCF_008370645.1 Mycobacterium simiae | reverse complement strand
GTGTGGGTTGGTGGAGGAGTTGGTGTTGGTCGCGCCACTGGTGTTGCCCGCAGGGGCTGGGGTGGCGGTGCAGGTCAGCGTCGGGGGTGCTGGGGAGTTGGGTCGGCGTGCGGTGTCGGTGTATTCGCGTGCGGATAAGTCGGCTGGTTCGTGGGTGTTGCATGCGCAGGGCATGCTTGCCCCAGCGGTATTGCAGCCGGGTGCGGATTTGTCGGTGTGGCCGCCGGCCGGGGCCGAAAAG
>NZ_VTZN01000663.1 GCF_008370645.1 Mycobacterium simiae | reverse complement strand
TGTGGGGCGTTCCGGGTGAACCGGGCGAACAGATCACGATGAATCGGTACTACGCCGCGCAGCGAACCTTCTGGGTGGACCCGGTGACCGGCACCATCGTCAAGGAAACTGATCGCGCCTACCACTACTACGCGCGCGACGCGCTCAAACCCGAAGTGACGCTGGTCGACTACAAGGTCACCTCCACTGAAGAGACGGTCGAATCCCAGGTCAACACGGCCCGCGATGAGCGGGACCGGCTT
>NZ_VTZN01000662.1 GCF_008370645.1 Mycobacterium simiae | reverse complement strand
GGGGTGGGGTGGTCGAAGATCAGGGTTGCGGGAAGTTTCAGCCCGGTCTCTCGGCTCAGGGTGTTGCGTAGTTCTAGGGCGGTCAGTGAGTCGATGCCCAGGTCTTTGAAGGGTCGGTCGGCGTCGAGCGCGGCCGGGTCGGGGTGGGCCAACACGATAGCGGCGGCGTTGGCCACCATGGTGGTCAGGGTATGCAGTTGCTGTTCGGCGGTTTGACCGGCCAGCCGCGCCGCCAATCCCTC
>NZ_VTZN01000661.1 GCF_008370645.1 Mycobacterium simiae | reverse complement strand
GGGGGCTCGCGCCCTTGTGAACTGGGTGTTCTCACTCATCCAGATCGCAGAACGACGCGAGCTTGTCTGACGGTAGTACATTGCTGCGCGGTCTTGACGGAATCGTTGTTGACACGGTGAGCCAGGGCGCGAACGGTGCCCGCGTGGTCGTTGTCGGCACTGCGGAGCAATGGGTCGGCAAATGTCCGAAATGCCGGACCCGCTCGTCGCGGTCGAAGGGCTGGGTCACGACTCGGCCGTGCG
>NZ_VTZN01000660.1 GCF_008370645.1 Mycobacterium simiae | reverse complement strand
CGAAGGCTCCAACCCCGCACTGGCCAATGCCGCCCGAATCACCCGCTGCTGCGAGGGACCATGAGGCGCCGTCAACCCATTGGAAGCCCCATCCTGATTCACCGCCGAACCCCGCACCACCCCCCACACCTCATGACCCAACCGCAGCGCATCCGACAACCGCTCCAACACCACCACACCCACACCCTCACCCCACCCCACCCCATCAGCGGACGCCGAAAACGCCTTACACCGCCCATCAAC
>NZ_VTZN01000066.1 GCF_008370645.1 Mycobacterium simiae | reverse complement strand
ACGGCGGAATGACAGTCGGATCAGCCATCCGCCGCCGGGCGAACCGCCATCGTCGCGCTCGAACGCACGAATCTCACGGGCACCCCCCACACGCCCGTCGACGCCGCCACCAACCCCACACCGACGCCGCCCAACACCTGTGGGCAGCCCGCCCACCAACTACTGGTCACCATGAATTTCCGAGTGAGCCCGGCAAATTGCCTACCGGTTCGGCGAAAGACCGATTTTACCAATGTGACTGGCGCACCAGGACTCCGGTGAGCGCGGCAACCAGATCAACGCCGTCCCGCCATCGTCCATTGTGGTGGCGGGCCTGGTCTCAAGCAGACCCCGCGACGGCTGTCAGTAGTCGCCGACTTTGCCCAAAACATCGATCTCGCAACGGGTGCCCGAAGCCCCGGAAAGGCGTGCATCTGCGGTGACCAGTACGACGTCGAGAGCCTCGGCCAGCGCAACGTAGGCGGCATCGTAGGCCGTCAGGACATGCCGCAGTTCCCATACCCGGTGGAGCAATGGCTGATGTGAGGACCGACGCAGCGGCAGATCCGTCAGGTCCGCCACCGCGCTCGCGGCCCTTCGAGCCGGCATCCGTTTTGCCGCGACCTCGCGGCGCCACACCGAGACCACCTCGAGGTCGATGAGTTCCGGAGCAACCAACGTCTCGCGCGCCAAACGTTCCCGCGCGAGCCGGCCGTCTGACCCGTCGTCGCCCAGCGCTACGGCCAGTACGCTCGCATCAACGACGATCACGATCAGCCCGAACGTCATCGACGGCGGCTCTGAAAGACACGCGGCCGCCGCGACGTGTGGTGATGCGGTCGAACACCTCATCCAGCGTGGGTTGCTTCGCGTCGGCGATGAGCCGACTTCGGAGGTATTCCTGTAGGGATTGATGTGCGCGTGCGGCTCGCTCCCGCAGAACTCGGTGAGTGTCCTCCGGAACGTCCTTGATCTGCACACTGGGCATGGCGCTATTTTGGCGCCAGAAGCGCCAAACCGCAAGTGCCCGCCTCAACCACATCAGCGATAAGTTGGCACGCCAGCCCCGACGAACTTACGGGCGCGACCGCTTAGCGGGGTCCCTATGGCCGCCGTGCGGTTGCGCTGTCCTCTGCCGAGATCTGCGTGCCGCCGATCGGCTCTTGGGTTCACCGAACGCCGACCTCTGCACGCATTCGAGCTCGTCAATCCCGGCCCGCGGCGCAAACCGCGATCCGCCAACAAACGCGGCACCCCCAAGGTTGACGACCAGCAGGGCCACATCCCGTAACGTCGCTCCGGCTGTTTCCCGCCTCGAGACCCGCTGCGCCCGAATGAGTTACAGCTACGAGTCGCAGTGCCAGAAGCACCCCGCTACGCCCCGGTGAGCGTCGACGCTGACAGCTGGTCCTCTAGTCGGCTCCCCTTGAGCGCATGACTACGGCAGACATCGAACGGATCCCAGTCAGGACCGTGTGCCGGCAGCGCGGCAGGATCGCTGATGACCTCGCCGGCCCAGAAGGCTTTGAGCAGGTCGCGTCCGAGAATGTGCGACGCGGTACCGACACCGCCGCGCAGGGTGAACGCGATGCCGTAGAGGTACACCGTCGATGCACCGGCCAGAAACAGACCCTCGATCTCGGTGCGCGCCGACAGACGGCGCCCGGGTCCGATCTGGTCCTTGGCGAGCTCGGGTCCGTACGGCATGCGCGACAGCGTGAAGCGTTCATGGGTCAGCGGCGTGGCCGATTCCTGCCACACCACATGACCATTCAGTTCCGGCAGTATGTCCAGAACCCGCTCCATGACGGTCTCCTCGATTTCCGCCTTGCGCTCGATGTAGGTGGGCGACCACTTGTAGTCCGTGCCCCTCATGGGATCACCACCGCCCCAGAACTCGTATTCCGCGGGGACGGCCATGAAGGCTTCGATACTGCTGTGACCGGCCGCTCCGAAGTGTCGACGACCACCGGTTTTCAGCGTCGGCGAGCTGATCGCCAACCAGCCCCGAGGATCCCACTGTCCCGCGTCGAGCATGTCGTAGGTCGTCTGGAAGTCGTAGCGGCCATGGAGGACGTAGTTCGTCGCCGGCCGCGTTGCGGAGATGTCGATATCGGCGGCGATGTAGGTGGAGAAAATCGAATGGGGGCGGCGCAAGTTCCGGATTCGGTCAAGTGTGCGGCGGCGCAGATGCTGAGGCGCGATGAGGTCCTGGAAGGTGCGATGGGCATCGGCGTTGCTGACCACGACGTCGGCGCGGATGGTTTCGCCGTCGGTCAAGGTGACACCGGCAACCCGGCCCCCTTCGACGTCGATCGAGCGCACTCGTGCCTTCGTGCGCACCGTTCCGCCATGTCCGAGGATCACCTCGACGAGGTTGGCGGCGAGCACCTGACCGCCCTGGGTGGGGAAGTACGCGCCGGCCTTGAAGTAGTGCCGCAAGAGCACCGCCACCAGCAACGCCGGCGTCCGTGACGGCGGCGTGTTGTGCAGATGGATCAAGGACAGCAGAGCGGCGCGGGCATGCGGGCCGAGCCGGTGGCGGTCGAACAGGCGGCCGATCGGCTGCTCCAGTGCCCGCACGATGACGGCCAACTCGCGCGGGCGTCGGGCCAGAGGTAGTACGACCCGTACCGAGTGCGGGACGTCGTTGATGCGGTCGGCGCCCTCACCGATGACGCGCAGTTCCGCGACGCAGCTGCGGAGCCCGGTGGCGTCCGCCGGAAAGGTTTCGGCGAGGTTCTGGGCGAATCCGTCCCAGTTGGTCGGCACCCGAAAGGTGTGCTCCGGCAGCACGACGGTGTCCATCCCGTCGTCATCCAACCGAGACCACTCGATGCGGTCCTCGACTCCCAAGCCCCGAAGAACCGTCGGAATGAGGCCATCCGAACCGGGCACGCACCCGCCGACGTAGTGAACGCCACAATCGAACTCCCACTTGCCCTTACGTCGAAACACCTGCGAGCATCCGCCGAGAATCTCATGCTGCTCGAGCACTAGAACGGACTTGCCCGACGCCGCAAGACACGCCGCGCTGGACAAACCACCCAGTCCCGATCCGACCACGATGACGTCGTAGCGGCGAGGACCGCCGGAGCGGCTGTCCTGCGAGGCCGCGACCAGCTCTGGCACCCGGGTGAGCTTGTGACGCGGGCGCCCCTCGGCGCGGCCGGCCCGGCGTTCGGTGAGATCGATCGCGTTCCACCCGGTCGAATCCACGACGTCTCGTCTACGCTGCCGTAGCCGCGCAGCAACCGCAGGACGATCGAGTGAGCGGTCGGTGGACAGCCGACCGGCATCGGCGTCGTCCAGGAGTGCACGCACGGTGTCGCGGGCGCACTTCTTATTGGTCCCGATCACGCCTGTGGGTCCGCGTTTGATCCATCCCGTGACGTAGCTCCCGGGGCGCCCTACTACGCGGCCATCGAAGTGCTCGATGACGCCGTGAGTGTCGTCGAACGGCAACCCTGGCAGAGGATTTCCCCGATAGCCGATGGACCTGATCAGCAGGCCCGTCGGGATGACGTCCGTGGCGGCGGGCTGGGCCTTCGTCCGCGTCCAAAGCAAGCCCTCGACCTTGTCGGCGCCCAGGACCTCTGTCGGCGTGCACAGGAAGCGCAGTGCTATCCGTCGGCGGGCGTTCGGACGACGGTTGGCCGCGTACTGGACCAGGAGGTCGTGCTTGCGTCGGACGGGTCCATGGCCGGGCGTGTCCTCGGCGAGCGCCAACTCGCCTGCATCCACGGCGACCTCGACGTCGTCGAGTCGGCCGAGTTCCTCCAGCTCGGCGTTGGCGAATGCGGCGTGAAGGTGACTCCGACGGCCCATGACGACGACTTCTCGAATTCGACTGTCTTCCAGCGCCGCTAGGGCATGCGGAGCTATGTCGGTGTGCCGCAACTCTTCTGGGCGCAGGCACAGCACCCGCGCTACGTCGAGAGCGACATTGCCGTTGCCGATAATCACTGCCCGCTTGCTACCGAGGTCGACGTCAAGGTCGGCGTGATCGGGATGGCCGTTGTACCAGCCGACGAACTGACGCGCCGCCACGCTACCCGGCAAATCCTCGCCAGGGATGCCGAGAGCGGAGTCGCTTGCGGCACCGACCGCGTAGACCACCGCGTCGTACCAGTCGGATAACTCCTCGACGGTGACGTCCCGGCCAATCTCGACATTGCCGAAAAACCTGAATTCCGGACGCCTAGCAATGGCATCGAACAGCTGGCCCATCAACTTCTTCTCCGGGTGGTCCGGAGCCACACCGGCTCGAACCAGTCCATGCGGAGTCGGCAGCCGTTCGAACAGGTCGACCTCGACCGCGCGGTCGGTCAACGGCGCAGTGCGCCCGGCGACATAGGTGCCGCCGTCGACGCCGAGTAGATGCCTGGCGGCATATACGCCCGCCGGTCCCGCCCCCACCACGGCGACCCGAAGCCTCTCTGTCCTAGCCACGTGCATCAGCTCCGAAGTAGTCCCGATTGATATCCACGTAGTGGCGCCACCGGTCGGGGAGTTGCGCGGCGTTGAACACGGCGTCGACCGGGCACGCCTCAACACAGGCCGCGCAATCGATACATGAAGCGGGGTCTATATAGAGCTGTTCGGCCCGATCGAACGCCGGATCGTCGGGAGCGGGGTGGATACACCCGACCGGACAACTCTCCAGGCATGAATAATCAGCCACACATGGTGCTGCTATCACGAAAGCCATGACTACCTCGTTGCTGCTTGAGGGCGAATTCCCATTACACCGCCTGGCCTGGCGGGGGTCGATCTCTCAAACGGGTTACCTGCCACCCCAAATCGGCTGCTGTCGGTGACGCCTGCCAACGTTGGACGAGTAAATATGTGGGGCGCCGTCAGTGACTAAATGCCGCACACTCTTCCAGCCATCGATGGTGTCGAGCTTGTCCTGCTTGCTGTGCCGGCCGGTCGGTGCATCTGTGAACAATTGGCGGCGCACCAGTGGTCGATGGTATGGGCCAGCACACGTGTCTGCAGAGCCGTTAGGCGGCTGCCCCGCTTGGTCAAGTCCAGTGACGTGGTGTACGACGTCGTCGTGTGATTCTTCGAGTTGATGGTTCAGGAGGTCAGTGCCGCCGGGGTGGCCTCCTGTTCGGTCGGGGTGTCGTTGACGGCGTGTGATTTGCTCAGGACGTCGAGGCCCAGGTAGCGCCGGGACTCGGCCCATTCGTCGTGTTACTCGGCCAGCACGGCGCCGACGAGACGGATCAGCGCGTCGCGGTCGGGGAAGATGCCGACGACATCAGTGCGCCGCCGAATCTCCTTGTTGAGCCGTTCCTGGGGTTGTTCGACCAGATTTGGCGCCAAATCTGCTTGGGAAAGCTGGTGAAGGCGAGCAGATCCGGGCGGGCGGATTCCAGGTGGTCGGCGACCTTGGGAAGCTTGTCGGACAGGGCGTCGATAATCCGATCATATTGCGCTGCAACGGATTCCTTGTCAGGCCGATCGAACGCCGAGTGGAGCAGGGTACGTACCCACGGCCACCACCCAGACCTCTGGCGGTCAGCGACCGCCAGAACGTCAGCCACCCGGCAGCGTCCTCGGCGGTGGTGACGTCGAGGCCCAGGATCTCGCGGTAGCCCTCGGCGTTGACCCCGGCGGCGATCAGTGCGTGCACGTTGACCACCCGACCGCCCGCGCGGACTTTGAGCACCAGCGCGTCGGCGGCCACGAACGGGTACGCTCCGGCGTCCAGCGGTCGGGTGCGGAAGGCTTCCACGGTCGTTGAGTACGGCGACGGCGTCCGGCAGCGTCTTGATGGCGCGGTCCAGGACGGGTAGTTGGGCGGCGAACTTGCCGACAAGATCGTTGCGGCTGTCGGTGGCGGCGATGATGTCACCGCTTTGGTCGTTGAGGTTGTTCGCAAAGGTCAGTCGGTCACCGGTGCTATCTGAGCCCAAATACTTGCCGGGCAGCCTAGGGAAAGTGTTGTTCCGCAGACCCGCTTATCCGGCGGGCAGCTACGCGCTCAGCGGGTTCATCCAGCGAAGTCCGGGAAACCGCATGAAATCTGTGTCGGCAGAGGCTAATTCGACCCCGTGTTCGACCGCGAGCGCGGCTAGTTGGGCATCTGGCACGAGATTACCCGTGATCTCGACTTGTTCGGACAGTCTCGCGTAGACCCGCGCTGTGGTCTTGGTCGCGGGTGGGATCCACACCACTGGGACAGCGAGCCACTCCGCGACGTATCTCCAAGCGGCGGGGCCGGACAACGGATTCTCAGCGACTCTTGGATGGGTAGCGATTCGCAAGAACGCACCGATTGTCTGCCAGGGCAAGCCGACTCGGCTATCGCCGTCGAGCACTTCTTCTAGCCAGGACGCGGCGGCGACGTTATGGGCGCTGCTCTCGTCGACGGCATACAGCAGCAAATTCGCGTCAACGATCATCGTCGAGCAGATCGAGCACGTCGGCGACGTTCGTGACGTCTACTTTCAGGCCGATACGCGAGGTCCGATGCTTGTACACAACCGACTTGGGTGGGGCCCCCCGGGTCATCCCTCTGCGCGCCAGCAGATTCAGGGCCTCGCTTAGGCCCATCCCCTCGCGGCGAAGGCGCTCGATCTCACTGGCGACATCGCTGTCAATCACCACTGTTGTCCGCACGAATCCGATAATAGCGGCAGCCGCATCATGATGCATCACGGTCGGCATGGCCGTGCCTCGCGAACAGATCGGTGCTCAGGAGTCGCCGAGGCCCTAGCTGATGACCTGCCACCTGCGGGCCGGAACCTCAAAATGGAACAAGATCGAGCATCGGCTGTTCTCGCGCATCTCGATGAACTGGCGTTGGCGGCCGCTGGTGCCGCCGACAGTCGTGACGCCTGCTAACGTTGGACGAGAAAATACCTCGTTATCGCGCGACGGTTGATAGACGTCCCTGCACTGGCGGTGCGGATCCATGCACGGCGGTCATCCGCATATACCGAAACACCGCTTCAGCTCGATTCGACGCCTTCAACTTTCGCAGAATGTGCTTGACGTGAGTCTTGACGGTGCCCTCGGAGATCACCAGGTGCGTTGCGATCGCACCGTTGCTCTTGCCTTGGGACATGAGCGCCACCACTTCGATTTCGCGGCGTGACAGCAGCGACTCGATGCCGGAATTGGCGGCCAGTGATGCGGCGATGGGGGGTGGCGCAGTGATGCCATCGGCCTGTGGCTGCGGGCGGCCGAGTTCGGTCCGGGCGGTGCACAGGTCGTCGGCTGCGGTCGCGATGCCACGCACCATCCGTTGAATCTCGTTGCGCGCCCCGCGTAATCGCTCGCTGAGCGCCGTGCGCTGGAATGCGTAGCCGAACGCCTCGGCGAACATCCACAGCACCGCTAAGTCCTCCTCGTCGACGTGTCGGCGGCTGACGTAGCAGTCGGCGTGCAGCAAGCCGATGATCCGGCCGTCGGGCATGATCGGCGCGGCGACATAGGACCGCGACAGCGACGCTTGCCCGATCGCGGCATTGGTGCGGCGATCATGTTGCGCGTCTCGGACGAGTACCGGAGCACGGCGACGCATGATTTCGCTTTCAATGAGCATGTGATCGATGTGCACCGGATGGGCGCGCCCCACCCGGGCGATTTCGCTGGCCCATTCCGGGTCGCCCTTGACGTGAACGCTTTCCACCCACCACATCGACTCCTCGACGCGCGAGACGATGGCGCGATCGAAGCCGCAGCGACACAGCTCGGCCGGCGCTCGCTCGAGCATCTGCTCGATCGAGTCGACACCATGCAATCGGGACAGCGCGGAGCGGGTTGCAGCGTAACGGTCGTGCCTTTGCCTGCCTTGGGCTTGGGCGACCTCCAATTGGAGATGGCCAATTTTGGTGAGTAACGCGACGACTTGCAAGCGGCCCGGTCCGTTGGTTGTCGAGCTCTCGCCGGCGACTTCGGCGAGATGACAGTAGGCCGACTTGAGGGCGGCTTGAATGTTGCCGAAGTTGCGGTCGTCGTGGAGCGTTTCCAGGTTCTCGAATTCGGGCAGTGCGGCGACCTCGCGCAACGCCAACACGACTCGCTCCCTTAGTTCCGTGTCGCGCAGGGGATCGCCCACGAGGGACCACTCCCCAGCGTCGGCAACGCGGATGGAACGGATTTCCGGAAAACGCAGCACGTTCTCACCGGATCGGGGCCAGAAATCGGTGGTGCCGGGCGGATCTAAGGTGGCGGTACTCATGTGGCCAAAGCTACTGGGGAGTGCATCACACCAACATGGAAGCCGCTTCCAAATCTCACGCCGGGCACTGGAAGCCGGCCACAGGGCGGCGCTATGAAGTTTGCGTGTCGGATTGGCCCGCGCTGGCCAGCCCGCCGGGACTGAGGTTGGCACTGGCATCAGCGAGGCGCAACGCCACCTCAAGCTCGAGTCGGCGGTCGACTAGCGAACGGCCGAGCAGGTCTTTCGCCTGTTCAACGCGGTACATCACGGTGTTTTGATGCACACCTAGCCGTTCGGCAGTCTTGGCCCAGCTCATACCCTCCTCGAAGAAGGCGATAAGCGTCGCACGAAGCCTGCGGCTGCGCTCAGTGTCCAAACTGAGCTCGCCAAGCTCTGCTTTGACGAACTGCCCCGCGGCCGACAGATCCTGGGTCAGTAGCGCGCGCAGCACCATGTCGTGGTAGCGGGCAACCGTGCCCGACGGGTGGGAAAACACACCGCTCGCGCGGCGGCCGTCACGCGCCTGGCGATGGGACTGGATGAACCCGTCCAGCCCGTCGCCGATTCCCCCGACCGAGGCGAGAAGCGGCGCGTCGACCGACAATGCGCCGGTCGGAGAATCGGTCACGTTTGGTCCGCCTGTCCAAGCCCAGACCATTGACGGGCCCGCCGGAACGACCAGTAGCTCTACGCCCTTGAGTTTGTGTGCGACCGCGGCGGCGGCACCTTTCAATGCCTGCAGCGACGGTTTGTGTTGCGAGCGGGGATCAACCCAAATCATCAGCGCGACGTGTCGTCGTTCCAGGTTGTATCCGAGCGCCGCGCTCGTCGCATGCAGATCAACTGGACGTCCCGCCACGATCGCGTGGACCAGTTCCGCGCGAACCGAATCGGCGCTTTGCACCCAAAGCTCGCGTTCCCGCTGGTAGTAATCGACGAGGTCGCCGGAGACCTTTTCGCAGAATCCGTACAGGTAGCGTGAGGCGGAATTGGCCAACTGCCACTTCACCTTTTCGGGAGCATCCAGCCGCTGCACCGCCTCACGTATTGCCGCGTCGCACATCCCCAACCCGATCACATAGCAGCGCGGAATCGCCGCGACGCTGATGCCTCGCTGCGCCAAGGTGGATACCCAGTTGAGGGTCACCTCCGGGGCCTGTGCCGAGGCCGGCGACTCGCAGGTAGCGAATCCGCGCAGTACCGCCTGCACGTTGGGCAACGCGGCCTCGACCGTCAACTGCTCGAGGTCCTTGTCTTCGGGCTGATGCAGTTCTGCGACCACCGCCACCGCGCGCAGGCCGATGCGCTCGGCTAGCTCGGCCACGTCAATCGATGCCGCGACCGCGGCGGCCTCCTGAGCTGCGACGTGTACGAGGTCCTGAGCCAATTACGCCCCTAGATCGCATAGACAAGGGCGACAGTAGCATTTTTTCGCCCCCCGACAGCCGGAAAGCCGCGCGGTTGCTGTTGGTGATGGTCAGGAACGGGTTGGAGGCGTCCAGCGCGCCGGCAGCGAGTGCACGCCGTGGATAAAATTGTTGATCTGGAACTCGGGCTCGCCAGCCAGAGTGATATCGGGAATGCGCGTATAAAGCTCGGTGAGGACCGCGCTGAGCATCTGACGCGCAAGGGTGTTGCCAAGGCAGAAATGCGGGCCACCGGCGCCGAAGCCAAGGTGATCGTTCGGGTTGCGAAGGATGTCGAACTTGCCCGGATTCTCGAACTCCTCAGCATCGCGGTTCGCCGAGCAGTACCACATCACGACGTGCTCGCCCTTTTTGATCTCGGCGTCGCCGATCGTCGTGTCCTGTGTGGCGGTGCGCCGGAAATGCATGACCGGGCTGCTGTAGCGGACGACCTCCTCCACAGCAGTGCCCACCCGGCCGGGAAGGTCCTCAACCAGCAGATCGCGCTGGTCCGGGTGCTGCGCGAACAGCCGCACCGCGTGGGCGATGGTGTGGCGGGTGGTGTCGTTGGCGGCCGAACCCAGCAGCGAGAAAAACGACATTATTTCTTGGTCGTCGAGCTTCTTGCCCTCGAACTCCGCGTTGGCGACCCAGCTCATGAGATCGTCCTTCGGATCCTTGCGGCACTTCTTAGCCTGCGCGAGCGCGACAGCCTGAATGCGCATGGCTTCCTCTACGTGCGTGGTCAGGGCATCACGACCCAGCGCCATCCGCGGGTCGTCCCACGCCAGCATCCGCTCGGCCGCCTCCATGATGATGTGTTGCTCTTCGCTGTCGCGTTCGACGCCGAAAAAGTGAGCGAAGATCCGGCCGGGGACGTACTTCGCGTACAGATCGGCGAAGTCGCCCTCGCCGCGGTCAATGATCTCGTCCAAGCGCTCCCGTGCGGTTTGGGCCACCCAGTCAGCCAATTTCCGGATGTTGCGCACGGTGAAGGCCTGCTGGATCAGGCCGCGCAGCCTGCGATGGTCCTCGCCATCCATCACCAGAAACGACGCCGTGGCCCTGATGGCAGCTATCGGCATGTCCTCCATCAACACGCCTAGGCCAGAGCAGAACAGCTCCTTGCTGCGGGAAACGTGGCGACAATCCGCGGCTTTGGTGACCGACCAGAATCCGGGCGTGTTCTCATCCGGTGGCAGCAATGTCGACTCGTACGGCCGGCTATAGGAAACGGGCCGCTCCGTGCGCAATCGCGCGAAGGCCTTATCCCGCTGCTCGAAGTCCTGTTCCCAGAACGACCTGGCGGCTAGGTCCAATTCGGGGTCCGTGATCATCAGGGGGTGTTCGGCAATTCTGGTCATGAAAGCAGGTTGCCACCGGCCGATTCGCCTGACGATCCGGCACACGGCGGAAGCACATCTCTCGTTGGGGGTGCCTGGGGATAGGCACATCGCGACATCATCGATCACCTGCCGGCGCGCGGTCTGCCGACGCCACCGCGAGCGCGTGGTTAAAGATGCCCGACCCGGACAACGCCAGTCCACCGTCCACCACGATGCGCGCGCCCGTCACGAACGACGCCAACGGCGATGCCAACACCACCGCCATGGCTCCGACCTCTTCGGCCGTGCCAAACCGGCCCAACGCGATGCCGTCGGTCCAGGCCTGGCGGCCAACCTGCGCGGCCAGCCGTTTCATTCCTTCCGTACCCTCGATCGGACCGGGGACGATGGCGTTGCTACGGATGCCGTGCGGGCCCCACTCCAGGGCGAGGTGTCGCATGAGGCTGTCGATCGCCGCCTTGGCGGCGCCGACGTGTGCCTGATACAGATACGGCGCGTCCGACTGACCCGCCGAGATGAACAGCAGGCTGCCGCGTGTTTCCTTGAGTTGATCGAATGCCGCATGCGCCGCGTGAAACGAGCCGAGCAGGTCGATGTCGATGACGGTTCGGAATCCATTGCTCGACATCTTCTCCGCGGGAGCCAAAAAATTGCCGGCGGCCCCGCAAACCACCGTGGAGATAGGCCCAATGTCATTGCGCGCTTTAATAAATGCGGCTGACATCGCCTCCAAGTCGCGGACGTCGGCCACCGATATCGACACTCGTGCCCCGAGTTGACCGAGTTCTTCGGCGGCCGCCTCCAGACGCTCCCGGGTGCGGCCACAGATCGCGATGTCGGCGCCCACCTGTGCGAAGCACCGGGCGATACCGAGGTTGATGCCGCTGCCACCACCGGTGATGAAAGCCGATGTGCCACTGAGCAGTTCCGGCGACAGGTAGCTGCTGATCGCTGTCATGCCTGCACCGGCATCCCGGCGGTGGGGGAGCGGTACTGGCGTTCCTGTGCGAGCATCGACTCGACGATGCGGCGCACTTTCAGGACTCCCGCGTCGGCCGACACACGGAATCCATTCGCGGCGCCTGCATAACCCACGGTGTCCTGGATCGTCTCGACGACGCCGACGTCGACCCGCATGACCCGCTCGAAGACGGCGTGTAACCCCTGTCCGACCTGCTCGTCGTCGAGCCGGTAGTTGCGGGCGAACTGCCAGAAAAGATGGGTGCTCCAAGGCGTTTCAGGCGTCACGGCTTGGATTCGGACCTGCCCGAATGTCTGGCCGTCGGCGCCAAAGAGATCCCACCCTTCCGCCAGCACGGCGGGCGAGATGAACGTGCCGTAATGCCGGCGGTGGTATTCGCGATCACGCGGTAAGCCCGTCGCCGCCGCTTCCCAGTCGGCCAACGGCGCCACAGGCATCTTGCGGGAGAACGTCACCGACGTCTCGGACACCTCGATTTCGTCGAGGGGCGCCACCGAGCCGATGGTCGGCGGCGTCTCCTGTGGGTGCACCCACGGGATGTGCGTCAGGTCGAGATAGTGCTCGTGCACGAGCATGTAGTTGGCGTTCACGCGAAGTGATGTGCCCGACGAAGCCCAATCCTGCCTGGTCAACCAGGGCAGCGCGGGCACCGGCCGGCCTGCTGAGCGCCCGGGCGCGCCCAGCCAAATCCACACGAACGGAGCAACTTCACGGACGGGATAACGCGCAACGCAAGCTCCGTACGGCGGGCGGGGCTGCGACGGAACCTCCACGCAAGCGCCGGTCGGGTCGTACTGGAACCCGTGGTAGCCACATTCGATGTTGTCGCCCTTGACATGTCCCTTGGAAAGCGGATAACCGCGGTGACCGCACTGGTCGGCGAGCGCAACGATCTCGCCTGACTCTTGCCGGTAGAGCACAACACGACGATCCAGCAGCCGGCGGCCAAGAGGCGCTGTGCCGATCTCGTCACTGACGGCCGCCACGTACCAGCAGTCCCGGGGGTAGTTCGCGGTCATATGTCGAGCACCAGCTTTTCCGATAGCGAGCGCGACACGCAGATCATCATGCAATCGTTCTCGGCCTTTTCGTCATCGTCGAGCACCGAATCGCGGTGATCGGGGCTGCCTTCCAGCACGGCCACTTCGCACGTACCGCAGATGCCCTCCATACACGACGCCAGCATGCTGACCCCTTTCGCCTTGATCGCCGCGAGGATTGATTCGCCAGGCCCGACGTCGACGGTGATGCCGGAGCGCTGGCATACGACCTGGAAGTTGTCGAGGGCTTCTTCGGACGGCGTGTGCGCATCTGGCTTGGCCGCGAATCGTTCGATGTGCAGCGCGTTTTTCGGCCAGGACTGGCAGAACTGTTCGACGGCGCTGAGTAAGCCTTCGGGCCCGCAGCAGTACACCAGGGTGTCGTCACGCGGGCTGGCGAGGACGCTGGCAAGGTCGGGCATACCCTGCTCGTTCAGGGGCCAGATCGTGACGCGCTCACCGTATTTCGAGAGTTCATCCACGAAGGCCATCGATGATCGCTGTCGCCCGCCATAGAGCAGGTGCCAGTCAGCTCCGTCCGCTTGCGCCGCCTCGATCATCGGCAGCATCGGTGTGATGCCGATGCCTCCGGCGATGAACTGGTATCGATTCGCCCTATGGAAAGGGAAATGGTTACGGGGACCGCGGACTTGGATCCTGCAACCCCGGTGCAGTTCGTGATGAACGTGCTTGGATCCGCCGCGGCCGTTGGGATCGAGCAGGACGCCCACCTTCCATCGCCGTCGGTCTAGCGGGCTCGAACACAACGAGTACTGTCGCACCAGCGAGTCGGTCAAGATCAAATCGATGTGCGCGCCGGGGTTCCAGTCCGGCAGGTCGCCACCGGACGGCTCTTCGAGCACCAGGCCAACTACGTCGTCGGCGAGTTCTTCGCGTTCGGCGACGATCAGTTCGACCGTGCGCTCCTGCATCTGCGGAACTTGGCTCACCCGAACTCCTTTGACACGATCACTGTTAAACGCCTGTCATCGAAGCGTGCGACGTGCGGCGTCGCGCAACAAGCCGTCGGAGGATGGACCGCTATACCCCGAATGGGAGTATTCGCGGGTCAGGCTCGATCGAGGAAGTCCTCGACGATGGGAGCCAGCTCGTCGGCACTCGTCACAAGCCCGAGATGACCATCGTGGAAGACGTGCAGCTCTGCGTTCGGAAGTAGTGCGCGCATAAGTCTTCCGTTCACCGGCGGAATGATCGGGTCATCGTCCCCGGTCAGGATCAGCGTCGGCTGCCGGATCAACCGGGCGAACGGAACGCTTGTCCAACCCAGCGCGGCGAGCTGCTGGTAGAACAGACCGCGCCGATCGTTGTCCATGTGATCGAAGATGGCAGGTGTCGGGGATCCCGTCCTGGCCTTGCCGCCATAAATTGTGGGCGCAACCTGACGGGCGTGGGTGGGATCGTCAAAGCGGCGCCGGGTAAGCATCTCGCGTACGACGCCCAGCCGGCCTGGTATGGGGGGGCCCAGAGTGCTACTGACCACGATCAGCCTGCGGCAGCGGTGACCGTATCGAAACGCGAACTGCTGTGCCAGCGCTCCTCCCCACGAGACGCCGAGCACGTCGACGATCGGCACCTGCAGCGCATCGAGCAGGTGGCTCGTCAACCTCGCCGGCACGCGCATGCGGTACGGCCGCGAAGGTGTTTCGGACTTGCCTACCCCTGGGACGTCGAAGCGGATCACGCCGGTCTGGGGCCGCAGGGCATCGACGAAGGGTTGGAGTCCCTCCAGGCTCACCCCGAGACCGTTGCACAGCAGCAACGGCGGGCGGCTACCGTCGCCGTCGCGGACGGCGACGCGGAGCCGACGGCCGTCGACGTCGACGTAGCTCGTCGAGAAGTCCGGCTCTTCTTGGCCGCGAGCGGAATTCATTATTTTTCTCCCTGCGGTCGAAGATGCACCGCCATACCCCCGAACGCGACTATTCGCGCGCTACCGCCGATCAAGGAATTCCTCGACGATCGGGGCGAGCTCGTCGGCACTCGTCACCAGTCCCAGGTGACCGTCGTGGAAGATTCTGAGCTCAGAGTTCAGCAGCGCCTGGCGCAGCATCCTGCCGTTCACCGGCGGAATGACCGGGTCGTCGTCCCCGGTCAGGATCAGCGTCGGCTGGCGAATCAAAGGGGCAAAGGGAAGGCTGGTCCAACCCAGCGCGGCGAGCTGCTGGTAGAACAGACCCCGCCGGTCATTGCGCATGTGCGTAAAGATGGGAATTGATTGCGTTTCCGAACGAGCCTTGCCGCCATAGATATTCGGCGCGACCCGCCGCGCGTGTTCGGGGTCGTCGAAACGCCGGCGGGAAAGCATTTCCGGGATCACCCGCGGGCGGCCGGGTATACCGCCCAACACACCCAGAGCGGTACTGACCAGGATCAGCCTGCGGCAGTGGCGACGACGTTGGAACGCGAACTGCTGTGCCAGCGCTCCTCCCCAGGAGACGCCGAGCACGTCCACCTGGGCAACCTCGAGGACGTCGAGCAAATGGCTTGTCAGCCGGGCGATTCCCCACATCCGATACGGCAGCACCGGGGTCGGCGACTCCCCGATCCCTGGGACGTCGAAGCGGATCACACCCGTCTGCGGCCGCAGCGCGTCGACGAACGGCTGGAGCCCCTCCAGTCTCACCCCAAGTCCGTTACACAGCAGTAGCGGTGGACGGCGCCCGTCGCCTTCTCGTACCGCGACCCGTATTCGGCGGCCAGCGACGTCAACAAACCGCGTCTCCAAGTCCTGCTCCTGACTTGGGCTTCGTGTATTCATTGGTCTCCTCCGTTAGCGGCGTTTGGCATTCGACCGATGCGACCGGGTTCTCGGTCGTTCCCTGTTGACACGAACACGTCGCGTGGCGCGGACGTTACCCGCCCGGAGTGGCCACTTTGGGGCTGAAGACCCGGCCGGGGGAGGCAGTTCCTACGGATGGGAGATCGCCCACGAGCAAGGTGGTTCATAGCGTTGATTGGCGTGGATGCGCATCTTCGCTGTGTCTGGAGGAGAAGAAATGTTGGAATCGCTAGTCCAAAACGAGTTCGAGATCACCCTCCAGCACGTCATGCGGCGCATGCGCACCATGAATTCCCACATCGAAGTCGTCACGCTGCTCGACGCCGACGGGACCACCACTCGAACCACTTACGGCGACGTGGTTCGCAGAGCCGACAGGCTAGCCAACGCTCTGCATGGTTTCGGTGTGCGGGCCGGCGACCGGGTGGCAACATTTGCGTGGAATACCCAGCAGCACTTGGAGGCTTATCTCGCGGTGCCCTGCATGGGTGCCGTCTTGCACACGCTGAACATCCGACTCTCCGACGAGCAGCTCGCCTACGTCGTCAACCACGCGAAGGACCGTGTGATCATCGTCGACGATTCGCTTGTTCCGCAGCTCGAGAAGGTCCTTCCCGGGATCGGTGGCGTCGAGCGGTTCATTGTCATCGGCGACGGGAGTAGCGGGAGCCTTCCGAACGTCTACCGGTATGAGGAGCTGATCGCCGACCAGCCTGACGGCTACGACTACCCCGAGCTCGACGGCCGTGCCGCGGCCAGCCTTTGCTACACGAGTGGGACCACCGGCAACCCGAAGGGCGTGCTCTACGGGCACCGCTCCACGGTGCTGCACGCCATGGCCGAGTGCCTGACGGACACCCTCGACGTGCGTTCGAACGATCGTGTCCTGCCGGTCGTTCCGATGTTCCACGCCAACGCTTGGGGCCTGCCGTATACCTGCGGGATGATTGGCGCCCCGCTGATCATGCCGAACCGTTTTCTTCAGGCCGACCCATTGACGAAGCTGATCGAATCCGAGCGTGTGACGTTCGCCGCCGCCGTGCCGACAATCTGGAGCGACGTGCTGCGCAAGGCGCAGGACAACCCGGAGGCACTGTCGACATTGCGGCGCGTCATGTGCGGCGGAGCGGCTGTGCCGAGATCGCTGATGGAACAATTTGAAAAGGCGTTCAGCACGCCGCTCATCCAGGGCTTCGGCATGACCGAAACCAGTCCGCTGGTAGCGATTGCCGAAGCGCCGGCCGGTGCTACTGGCGAAGACCTATGGCGCTATCGATCAAAGACGGGGCGCATCAGCCCACTTGTCGAGGCCCGGATCGTCGACCCATCCGGAAACGAGCTGCCATGGGACGGCGAGCAGGCCGGCGAGCTCGAGCTCGCGGGCCCGTGGATCGCGTCTGGCTACTACCTCGACGAGCAGGCGGGGCTCGAGAAATTCCATGACGGCTGGTTGTGCACCGGAGACGTCGCGACGATCGACCCCTTGGGATATATCCAAATCACCGACCGCGCCAAGGACGTCATCAAGTCTGGCGGCGAATGGATTTCGTCGATAGAGATGGAGAACGCGCTGATGTCGCACCCGGCGGTGCTCGAGGCTGCCGTGATCGCGAAGCCTGATGAGCGCTGGACCGAGCGACCATTGCCGTGCGTAGTGGTCAACGCCGCCGACCGGGCAACGCCCGAAGCGCTCAACGAGCACCTCAAGGTGCAGTTCGCCAAGTGGCAGCTCCCTGACGAGTACGCCTACATCGTCGAGATTCCCAAAACCAGCGTCGGCAAGTTCAACAAGAAGGAGCTGCGCAAGCTGCTGTCCGACGGGCAGCTACCCGGCCGGCAGCCGGTACGATCCGAGCGCGACCGAGTTGTCGCCAAGGATTCCACCAAGACTTGATCGGACAGCCATGCGGCTCAACGTGATTGCGCGCGTGCCACGCCGGTGACGCTTGCTGGCGCGCGTCGCTAAGTGATCGCGCCCGTAAGTTCGTCGGGGGCCAGCCGGTCCCGACGAGTACAGCGCGCCTCCGCCGGTCGAGCAGAGCATAGGGTGGACGCGTGCGCGGATCGCACACACCAATGCCCACCGGGTCGGCTCGGAGTCGGTGTGCGCGCATGCGGATTCGCCGCGGGAGGTCCTGCTGAAGGCTGACCGACCCCTGAAGTCAATCGGGTTCGTCGTCGTCGGGTGCGAAGAGTTTCTCGGCATAATGAAAGCTGTTGACCCGCGGTTGGCCGTGATCAAGGTGGGCGGGTGGGATCCATTCGGTGTCGCCGTGGGCGTTGGTGCGGGTCGTCCAGCCTTTTTCGGCGAGGCGGTTATCGACGCCGCAGGCCAGGGTGAGGTCGCCAATGTCGGTGTAGTGGGTGTTGCGCCAGCCGCTGATGTGATGCGCCTGGGAGTGGTAGGCGGGCGCGTCGCAACCCGGCTTGGTGCAACCACCGTGTTTGGCCAGCAACATCATTCGCTGCGCCAGGTTAGCGAAGCGTTTCGTGTGAAACAGCGCCAAGGGCTTGGCCTGATCGAACACCGCCAAATAGTGATGCGACGTCGCGGCCCAACGGATCAACTGAGCCATGGGCACCCGGGTCCCCCCGCCGGTGCGGGCCCGCCCGGAGGCGGCTTCCAGATCCTGCAGCGTGGTGGTGACGATGATCGACACCGGCAGCCCGTTGTGGGTGCCCAAGTCCCCGGAGGCAAACAGCGCGCGCAGGCCGGCGATCAGCGCGTCATGCTGGCGCTGCGACTGGCTGCGGGTGTCGCGGCGGTCCGGGTCGGGCTCCAACGCCGGGGCGTCGTCCTCGGGATTGCACGCGCCGGGGGCGGCCAGTTTGGCCCAGGCGGCTTCGATCAACGCCCGTAGCTCAGGGGTGATCAGGCCGCTGATGCGGGACATACCGTCGTACTCCTGCCGACCCAGGACCAGGCCGCGTTTGCGGGCGCGTTCCTCCTCGGAGTAGTCGCCATCGGGGTGCAGCAGCGCCATCAACTCATGGGCGTACTTGGCCACCTGGTCAGGCCGAAAGTCGCGCGCCTTCCCAGCCAGATCAGACTCGGCGGCCTCCCGGGTGCCCGCATCCACCGCGCCGGGCAGATGGGCAACAAAGTCACGGATCACCCGGATGTGCGCGTCGCCGATCAGGCCATCGCGTTGGGCGGCGGCGGTCGCGGTGAGCTTGGGCGCCAACGGTTCCCCGGTCAGCGCGCGGCGCTCACCGAGGTCCTCGGCCTCGGCGATCCAGCGGTTGGCTTCGGCTTTGGTGATCCGCAGCCGATCGGCCAATGCCGCGGGGAGTTTGCCGCCGAGTTCGTCTTCGCTGGCCTGGGCGCACAGTTGGTTGATTAGCGCGTGGCGCACCGATCGTGAGCGGCGTTCCCGGCGTTCCAGGCGCTCCATCACCCGTAGCAGCTCCGGAGTGGTCAGCGCATCGAACGTCAACCCGCACAACTGGTCCTGGGCGTCGTCAGACGCATCGAGGACCGCCACGATCTCCTCGCGCGTGCTCGCTGACATACCCCGGATTCTACGAGGGGGCACCGACACGTTCTGATCGGCGCGGAGGCCCAAATCTGTTGATATCGGCGCGATAACGCACCAGCGTGGCCAACGCACTGACCGTATGAATCCGCGGCCCAAAGACCGCCATGAGTAAGCGTTGGACGATGCTCAGCCACGCCAGCGATAAGCTGGCACGGCAGCCGCGACGAACATACGGGCGCGACAACTAGGGCGTGTCCCATAACCGTTTGAGCCAGAGCACGATGGCGTTGAGGACTGCGCCGCCTCGGTAGTTCAGGTTGTGTTTGTCGTAGCGGGTGGCGATGCCTCGCCATTGTTTGGTTCGTTGGAAGCTGCGCTCAACGACGGTGCGGCCCTTGTAATCCTGAGCGTCGAACGCCGGCGGTCGGCCTCCTGCGCTGCCGCGGCGCCGACGGTGAGCGATCTGATCGTCAGGCTGGGGAGCACCGCGGTGACGCCCCTGCTGCGCAGCAGTTCGCGGATGGCCCGCGACGAATACGCCTTGTCGCCGTGAACCTTGGTCGGGCGCGTACGGGGGCGTCCCGGACCCGCTGGTGTTGACCTTTAGATGGCCCATCAGGATCGGGAACATGGGTGCATCACCAGCCTGACCCGGTGCGCTCAGCACCACCAGCGGCATTCCGGCTACGTCGACAAGGTGGTGGATCTTCGTGCTGAGTCCGCCGCGTGAGCGGCCAATGCCGTGGTCAGCGGGCTCGGCGGCCAAATTCTTGTAATTCGAGGGTGCCCCCTGTGTCGCGCGGGAGGTTCGTGGCGTGCTGATGCGCCCGGTTGACCGTCGAATCGACACTGACCGCCCAATCGATGCGATCGGCATCGGCGGCCGCGGTGAGCACCACCGCCAAGATCGCATCCCAGGTACCATCCTTGCCGTACTGGTCATGACGGCGCCACGCGGTCTTCCACGCCCCGAACTCGGCCGGCAAATCCCGCCACGGACAACCCGTGCGATAACGCCAGATGATCGCTTCGACTACCGTGCGATGATCACGAAACGGCCTGCCGCCCTTGGCCGAAGCCGCCGGCATCGAAGGCTCGATCTGGGACCACATCTCATCAGACAACACCTGCAACCGCGACATGTCTCTAAACATGCCAGCCCAACCACGAAATGGTTGCGCGACAACTAAGCCTGCCGCGCCGAATTACGACGAGAACCGGCAGCGTCTGCCCGGCAGCGTCTGCTACGCGCGTGGTTCTGACAGCAGCGCGCCGAAGATGTGGCGCTCGACTTTCTGCGTGAGATCGATATGCACATGCTTGGTCTCGGTGTACTCGTCGAGCGAGTGCGGCCCGAGCTCGCGGCCCAAACCGCTTTGCTTATAACCGCCAAACGGCAGTGCCGGATCGATCTGGTGCCAGTTGTTGATCCACACTGTGCCGGCGCGTAGCTGCGATGCGACGTCGAGCGCTCGTTCATAGTCGGTACTCCACACCCCGGCGCTCAAGCCGTACTGAGAATCGTTGGCCTGCCGGATCGCGTCGGCTTCATCGGTGTAGCGCAGGACGCACAGGACCGGCCCAAAGATCTCTTCTCGCGCGACTTCCATGTCATTGCTGACTTCGGCGAGAATTGTCGGCTCGATCCAGTAGCCCTTCGTGAACCGCTCTCCCAACGGCGCGCCACCACCGAGAACGACCTTGGCGCCGCTTTGCCTTGCGCTGTCCAGGAATGTCAACACCCGGTCGCGCTGTCTGGCGGAAATGACTGGTCCTACATCGGTATTGAAGTCGGTCGTGTCCCCGAGTTTGAGCGCCGAGGCGCGGTCGACGAGGCGGTCCACGACGAGGTCATACATCTTGTCGGACACCAGCAAGCGGGTGCCCGATTCGCAGATCTGGCCGGAGTACAGCATGCAGCCAAACAATGCCCCGTCGATGGCGACGTCGAGGTCGGCGTCGTCGAGCAGCAGCTGCGCGCCCTTGCCGCCGAGCTCGAGGGAGACCTTTTTCACGGTTCCCGATGCCAGGCGCATGATTTCGCGGCCGACTGGTGTCGACCCGGTGAACGCCACCTTGTCGACGTCAGGATGTTCGGCCAGCCTGGCCCCAACTTCTGCGCCGGGACCGGTGACAAGATTGATGACACCGTCGGGCACGCCGCATTCGTGGGCGATCTCGCACAGACGCAGCAGCGTCAACGGAGTCTTCTCATCGGGCTTGATGACCACCGAGTTGCCGGCCGCCAGCGCTGGGCCGATCTTCCAAATGCCGAGCAACAGGGGAAAATTCCAGGGTACGATCGCGGCGCAGACGCCGAGCGGCTCATGGCGGATCACGTTTGTCGACAGCGTCGGAAAGGCGGGCGTCGGCACCTGCCGCTCCCACTGGTAAGAGGCGGCAAGTTCGGCGAAGTACAAGAAGTGCGGCGCCGCATAGCCGACATGGAAACCCATCGCCTGCCGCACTGTGGCGCCGTTGGCGTGGATCTCCAGCTCGACGAGGTCCTCGATCTCGTTGCCTAGGCGCTCGGCGATCTGGGTCAGCACCCGCGATCGCTCGGCTGGTGCCAACCGCGACCATGAGCCTGACTCGAATGCCGCGCGCGCCGCAGCCACGGCGGCGTCGGCGTGCTCAGCCGTGCCACGAGCGATGGTGGCATACACTTCCTCGGTCGCCGGGTCGCGGATCTCGTCCAGCTCGTCCGAGTCGACATGCTTTCCGTTGATGAACATTTGATAGTGCTTGATGTCCGTTGCCACGTTGACGCCTCCGATTTCAAGTCGGGATCAAGTCAACAGGGGGGCACCGCGAAGCACCATCGCCCGAACGGAGGGTTCGGGTAACTCACCTGCCGGAAACAAGCTTGTGTCCCGCTGTGTCGGTCTGGGCAATGATCCGTAAAGGAGACAAAAGCACCCCCTTCGGGGAGCAGCGATCGAAGTGATGACCGCGGTATGTTTCGGCCATGCCGCGTTTTGCGACGAGCTAGTCGACGATTTCCTCGCAGACACCAGGCTCACCCGATCCGCCGTGCGGAGAAAGAGATTCCAACCATGGCCGCGGTTCTCGGCTCCTACCTCACCATCATCGGGTTTTGCATGGCGCTTCTGAGCCCGGTGTTGATTCCGGCCGTCATCCACGGGTACCACGCTTACACCGACTGGAGGCGCGCAGACCTGCCGAGGCAAGGAATCCTGGACCGGCTCGGGTCGGGGCCAAGACCAAAGCTGGTCCTGATCCACGCGCCCGGCGGTTACGGCAAAAGCACCGTCGCCAAGCAGTGGGTCAAAACTCTCACCAAGCAGAAAGTGAAGACCGCATGGTTGGCTATAGATAGCGACGACAACAACGCGGTCTGGTTTCTCACGCACCTGATTAAGGCGGTCCGGGGTACCCTCCCAGAACTTGCTGACAGGCTGCAGCAAGAATTCGAAGGGCATTTGGAAAATGTGCAGCAACATGTCCTTTACGCCTTGCTCCATGGCCTACATTCCGATAAACAAACCCTCGCGCTGGTGATCGATGATTGGCATCGGGTGGACAATAGCGAGACGATGAACGCATTGGCGTACCTGATTGAGAATGGCTGCCATCACCTACATTTGGTTGTCACCAGTCGTACGCGTGATGGCCTTCCGCTCGACGGGTTGGCGGCCCAGGGGGAGCTCACAGAAATCGACGAGTCACTTCTCAAGTTCGATGTAGACGAGTCCCGGGCGCTGCTGGTCAAGCGACGCGGCCACAAGCTCACGCCGGCCAACGTCGCCGAACTCGAGGAGTCCACCGGCGGACGGGCCGCCGCCCTGCAACTGGCGTCCTTGTCGCTGCGCGACCAAGCCGACCCGGCCAAGCTCATCGACAATCTGTCCGGGCGACATGAAGCACACGAAGCAATAGACGACTATTTGGCGTCCAACGTCTTGGACAGTCTTGAGCCGGATCTCCTCGATTTCCTGTTGTCGACCTGCATCACCAAACAGATCTGCAGCGGGTTGGCGACCGCGCTTACCAATAACCAGGACAGCCAGGGCCTTCTCGAAGAGATCGAAAAGCGCAATCTATTCCTGCGCAGGATCGATGCTAAAGGGTCGTGGTTTCAATATCATGACCTGTTCGCCGACTTCCTGTTGCACCGTCTCGAGCGTGACGCGGCTGACCGCCTACCGGGGCTACGCCGCCGAGCCGCGCAGTGGTTCATCGAACACCAGATGCTCAGCCAGGCCGTCGATCAGTTGCTCCTCGCCGGCGACGCACGGCAAGCGGTCGACGCTGTCGAGCAGGCGGCCGGGGATCTGCACGAACAGAACCAGATGCATACGTTGATCGGGCTTGCGGCCAAGTTGCCGGCGCAATACGCCGACGTGCGCCCCAGGCTGCAGGCAGACCTTGCATGGGCGAACGTTGCACTGAGCCGCTCGGCGGGGGTCCTAGAAGCGCTTCGATTGGCTGAGAACGCCATCGACTCGGTTCCGAGCGATCAAGCCGGCGACCTGCGCGCCGAATTAGACCTCATTGTCGCAATACTCGCCGCTTTCCAGGATCGCGTCCACCCCTCCGCCGATGCCGCGGTTCAGGCATGTGTGGACCGGGCCGATACGCTTCGCCCCTGGATTCTTTGCCGTGCAGCCGATCTCGCCTCATTTTGCGCGCTTCGGGTGTGGGACTTCGGTGACGCGCTGCGCTGGCAGACGTGGGCACGCCCATTCCAGCAGCGAACCTCGGGGGCGCTCAGCGTTACCTACGGATACTGTCTTGCCGCGATCGCCGCGAACGAGCAGCTCGACGTTGCCGGCGCCGAAGCGCACCTGCGACATGGCATCCGAATCGCGCTGCTGCCGTCCGGGCGCCCCACCTATATCGCCAAGATCGCCGGCTCCTTGCTGGGGCAGCTTCTCTACGAACGCGGTCAACTCGACGAAGCCGAGGTATTGCTCGACGACGCCTACGAGCTCGGCGCCGAGGGCGGAATCGTCGACATCATGTTCGCGACATTCGGGACGGGGGCGCGGCTGAAAATGGCGCGCGGCGACAAGACCGCCGCAGACCGCCGTATTGCCGAAGGCCTGGAAATCGCGACAGCAGCACAACTACCGCGACTCGAAGCCCGCCTCATTTATGAACGGGTCCGATTAGCCGCGATGTCGACCGAAGAGATCGACGAGGGGCTCGCTGCGCGAGTCATGGGTCAAAGTGCACAAGCACTCGACGGAATCGGCTACGAAACAGCCGAACTCAGGGAAGACGCACAAATCCGACTGCTCCTGCGCGACGGCAGCCACTCAGCGCTCGGTGCAGCTTGCGAGCGGGCCCGCGCCCAACTTGGTCATGTCGACCAGGGCAAGCGCCCGCGTGCACACCTTGGCGCCACGCTCCAATTGGCGCTCTGCCTCTCGATAGCTGGCGACACCGGGGAAGCGCAGCGCGTCCTAGCGCCAGCGCTGAGAACCTGTGCCGCGCTGGGATTGAGCCGATTGCTCATCGACGAGGGACCGCAGCTGCTCCGCCTCGCGCAGGACACCGCGGCAACAGAGGAATTCAGCTCATCCGACCCGACCTCACAATGTGTCCAGGATTTCGTGTCAAGTATGGCGGCGTCGAATATGGCGGCTTCGCTTAAGATCTCAGCCGTCTAGGGCGCGGCATAGTGGCTGACTCGAAGTCCACCCGCGTTGAACATTTGCAGCCACGGCGACGTCGGCGCCAGTTTCCCGGGCCATCGTGGCATACAGCTCTCGGTCGCCGCGCGGCACTGGTGGCGGCCCGTTGGTCACGGGTTTGACTTCTACTGGTTCGACGTCTACGCGGGGTGGCGGAGTTCGTGCGCGACTGCGCGGCGAATCCAAGACGAGACGGAGCGGTCGTCTGCCGCGGCCGCAGCGCGCACTTGCTCCAGCAACTCGGGTGGGAATCGAACGGGCACGGTGGCGGTCAGCCGGCGACGCCCTGGTCCCTGGGGTTCCTGGTTTTCCGGGCGAGCGTAGAACTCGTATTCC
>NZ_VTZN01000659.1 GCF_008370645.1 Mycobacterium simiae | reverse complement strand
GCCTTGCCCACCGTTGCCCGCCGTCGAGCCGCCTGCTCCGCCGGTACCGCCCGTTCCGCCCGTTCCGCCCTGCCCGCCGCTCTGGCCGTTACTGCCGGCACCAACACCGTCAGCACCGAGTGAGCCCTTACCGCCGGCTCCACCTGTCCCACCGGCGCCGCCGTCGCCAACCAGCCCACCGGCGCCGCCAGTCCCGCCAGTGCCTCCGATGCCGGTGGCAGCGTCCGCCCCAGCCCCACCGGCA
>NZ_VTZN01000658.1 GCF_008370645.1 Mycobacterium simiae | reverse complement strand
TCGATGTCATCGAAGGGTCCCGCCACCACGACCGAGGTGGGACTGTTGACAGCGGCCAGCGCGGTGTCGGGGAAGTCGCCGAGCAAGCCGCTGAGGTCCTCGGGGCTGGCGCCGATGGCCAGCATGGCACCCGGCGCGCAGGCCTGCATGAGCCGGCCCCGCGCGCTGATCAGGGTCGCGGCATCCTCGAGGGAGAGCACCCCGGCCAAATAGACCGCGGTCAGTTCGCCGATGGAATGTCCTAGGAGC
>NZ_VTZN01000657.1 GCF_008370645.1 Mycobacterium simiae | reverse complement strand
CCGACTTGCCGGTCGCCTCCCATGATGAGGTCTCGCGCGAGTTGAAGTTATTGGTGGATCGCCGGGAAGTCCTTGTGGCGCAACGCACGGCGACGATCAACCGGCTGTTGTGGCGGGTGCACGAGCTTGACCCCGACCACGCGCCCAAGGCCCGCTCGCTGGATCTGGCCAAGCATCGGCGCATCCTAGGCGACTGGCTGGCCAGCCTGCCCGGGCTGGTCGCGGAGTTGGCTCGCGACGAGCTGGCCGA
>NZ_VTZN01000656.1 GCF_008370645.1 Mycobacterium simiae | reverse complement strand
GATGGCGGGCGGCCCGGCCGCTGCGCCGGCGGCGCCGCTTATGGGCGGCACACCTGTGGGGCCGCTGCCGGCGTACGGCTCCGATCTGCGCCCACCAGTCATCACACCCCCCACCGCAGCTCCGTCCGGCCCCATATCAGGTGGCGCAGTCGCATCCTCCGCCGCCTCCTCACCCTCAGCCGGTGGCTCGATGATGTCCCCCGTCCCCACAACCTCCGCACCCACAGCCCACAGCCCATCAGCAACCAGC
>NZ_VTZN01000655.1 GCF_008370645.1 Mycobacterium simiae | reverse complement strand
TACACGATGGTCTGAAACGCCCGGTAGTCAATGTCACCGGCCACAAACAGCTGGGCCACTTGCGGCAGCTGTTCGCGCATCGCTCGGGCATAGCGCAGCCGGCTCGCCGCCAGCCCCTGGCTGATCCGCAAGGCCGCGGCCACCTCGGCGGCCACTGCCTCCATGGTGTCGATCGCCCAGTCCTCGGTCTCCGAGCAACGTGAGAGCCGATAGGCAAACAATTCCCCCATCGCGGCCAACTGCGCGGCCGC
>NZ_VTZN01000654.1 GCF_008370645.1 Mycobacterium simiae | reverse complement strand
TCGCTCCGGACGTACGACCTGCGTCGCCGCCGTCTCCGCCGTCACCACCGTCACCGCCACTGCGCTGCAGCGGGTTGGGGTTTCCGCCGTAGCCGTAGGAAATCCCGCCTGAGCCTCCTGAGCCGCCTGCGCCGCCCGCGCCGCCGTCTCCATTGCGGCCGATGAAGGTCTGGCCCTGGAACTCGACAACGCGACCACTTCCGCCGCGGCCGCCGGGGCCGCCGTCCCCGCCGAAGCCACCGGGCCCGATG
>NZ_VTZN01000653.1 GCF_008370645.1 Mycobacterium simiae | reverse complement strand
AACATACATCGTCGTCTCCGACGGGCCGTATTGATTGATCAGCAGCCGCCCGGGCACCCGACACCGGTCCACCAGGTCGGCGGGGCACGCTTCACCACCAAGCACCACCGCATTGAGCGGCGGCTGGGGTCCGTGCTCAGGTTGTACCCTCAACAATGCGTCAAAAGCGGTGGGAGTTTGAATCATCACATTGGCGCGTTCAGCCACCAGCAGTTGATGGAACTCTGTTGGGGAGCGGGTCACCGCTTCGGGGAT
>NZ_VTZN01000652.1 GCF_008370645.1 Mycobacterium simiae | reverse complement strand
CTTGTTTTAGAGTCCTGTGGCCCCGGATGGGGCCGGAAGGGACGATTAAACACATGGCTGGCCGGAAGAAGCATTCCGCTGAGGACGTCGTGCGAAAGCTGCGCCGTGCTGACGAACTCGCCGCGTCGGGCAAGACCAACGAAGAGATCGCCGCCGAGCTCGAGGTGTCGACGGCGACGCTGTACAACTGGCGCCGCAGCTACGGCGGGATGGATGTGGATGCGGCCAAGGAACTCAAGGAGCTGCGGGAGCAGA
>NZ_VTZN01000651.1 GCF_008370645.1 Mycobacterium simiae | reverse complement strand
GCCGCAAGGGCCATCGCGGCTTTGGCCGGCCTATCCCAGCAGGGCGCCGGCCAGGGCCTGGATGCGAGCGGCTGGACCGGCTCTAAGATGAGGTCTATTGCCGCGAGTTCCACCAGTGAGGCCGGAGACTTAGGGGCGTTAACGTTCGGTGTCTTTTGGGAGAGTATGGTGAACCGTTACATAATATCCTTACCACCGCGGCAACAACTCAACCATCACTGGAGCATGGGTGGCAGAAACGGGCGACAACAATTCG
>NZ_VTZN01000650.1 GCF_008370645.1 Mycobacterium simiae | reverse complement strand
TTTCGGACCAACGTCGAAGGCCTGCGCCATGTGCTCGATGTTGCCAAAGAGGCGAAGCTGCATAGGTTCGTGTTCACCAGCACGTATGCGACGGTGGACCGCCGGCGTGGACATGTGGCGACCGAGCAGGACCGGATCGGGTCACGCCGGGTGAGTTCCTACGTCCAGTCCCGGGTTCAGGCCGAGGACCTGGTGATGCGCTACGTCGCCCAGTACGGGTTGCCCGCTGTAGCCATGTGCGTCTCGACAACCTATGG
>NZ_VTZN01000065.1 GCF_008370645.1 Mycobacterium simiae | reverse complement strand
GCCAACTACGCCGCGGCCAACGCCTTCCTCGACGCCCTGGCCCACCAGCGCCACCGCCAACAACTACCCGCGATCAGTTTGGCCTGGGGCTACTGGCAAACCTCTAGCGCGATGACCGCCCACCTGGGCTCGACCGATCAGGCCCGCCTCACCCGCGCCAGCATGAACCCGATCACCACCCAACACGGCCTGGCCCTGTTCGACGCCGCCCTCGCCCACCACAAACCCACCCTGCTGGCCGCGCCGCTGAACGCACGAACACTAGCCCGCCAAGCACGCCGCAACACCCTTGCCCCGATCCTGTCAGCGCTAACCAACGCCCGGCCGGCCGCCACCACCACTAGTCCCCAAACCCTGACCGCCCGACTAGCAACCGAAACCACCGAACAACAACTAACTACCCTGACCACACTGGTCCATACAGCCACCGCTACCGTGCTGGCCCACCCCGACCCGGGCACTCTCGATCCCGACCGGCCCTTCACCGACCTGGGTATCGACTCACTGACCGCCCTCGAACTACGCAACACCCTTACCCACGACACCGGCCTGAGCCTGCCCGCAACCCTGATCTTCGACCACCCCACCCCCACCACACTGGCCCACCACATCCACACCCTGCTCACCGACACCACCACGGCACCAGGGCCCATTGGCCAGCTGCTGACAACTGCCCGTAACGGCGGGCAAAGCTCAGCACTAGTTGACATAATAATTGCGGCGTCGAGCTTAGACTATTCACTTGAGCCTCAATTCGAATCCTCGAAAGACCTAACAGAAACAATCCTCAAGCCCGCAGAAAATGCGCCAGTGCGCTTAGTATGTATCGCCGAATTTACCGGTCAGTACCTAGCGTTCGCCAACGCCATACCAGAAAACATTGAAGTCACCGAGGTCCTGGCACCGGGATTTTCGGGCACGTCGCTGCCCACATCAGAGCAACAAGCTGCACGAGCAATAGTCGATACATTGCATCTAAACGGGCCGCCTGGTCAAGCCATCGTCATCGTCGGACACGGCATAACCTGCATACCGGCACTGCGCGCGCTCCGATTGATTAATACCACACCGGTAATTAACATCGCGGCGAAACCGCTGGATCTAAAGCAGCAGCAAATCGGAATGGTGGCAATAGCGCCGATCGTAACTACAGATGCTATAAGCATTAGCAACGATCCGCTTTTGATTCAAGCCATCTCGACACACCTTTCTAATGAGCGTAATTTAATCGCTTACGGCCGGTATCTGAGTTTAGGCATACAATCGAACGATCAGCCCGACGAAGAGCGGTCTCTCGTCTTATATCCTCGGGTTGGCAGCCATATCAAGGCTCCCACCTCCCCTCTCATACTCGAGCCCGCTACTGTAGCCTTAAGCGTTTCCAGTTGGTTAACAGACACAATGATTTATTGGATTGACGCAGGAATAGCGAAATAGAAAGGTTTGGCGAAAATGTTATGGGATGGCGTATTCATTAACTCGATAGGAACTTATCTTCCCCGCAGGGTTCCGGTCGAAACTCTTGGTTGCGATCCTCCGGTCAAAAACGGGTATGCATATGGGGGCTACGAAAGTTTTACCGTGTCGGATATACCGGGGCATGTCATGGCGGGATTAGCCGCCAAACAAGCAGTCGAAAATTCCAATCACCGCGGCGAGATGTTTTCGCCAATCGTGTACGCGGATATGTCATTAATTCAGGAGCATATGATACCTGTCTGTTATGTCCAGCGGATACTTAGACAACGAGATTCTCTTGCTTTCGTATTGAACGCAGGGTGCGACGGCGGATGCACAGCAATAGAAACCGTCGCGCGAATACTGTCGAACAGCCCAGATGTTAATGCGGGGCTCGTATGCGCTGCACTGCGTTGGCGGCCCGACGGAGGGGGTCGCTGGTCGGCTTCGACGAATCTCATTGCTGATGGTGCAGCAGCCGCGATCATCTCCAAGAAAGAAGGTTTCGCACGACTGATCGTCAGTCAGGTAACGTCGGAACCCGACTTAGAAGGGCTGTTGCAAAATAGGGTGACACAACCTGGCATCTTTGATATTCCTATGGTGACAGACGGCATTGGAGCGTATGCTGGGACAGTAACCCAATCTATCCTAACGGCTATTTCCGCAACCTTAGCTGAAGCAAAGATCTCAATTGAAGATATCGCTTATTTCTGCACCTCAGCACCTCACCTAGCCTCACTCGAAGAGCTATTTCTCCGCCCTACTGGGATCCCCATCGAGAAGACTTGCTGGTCGGAGTTGCGCAAGATCGGGCACGTAGGTCCTTGCGACCAGATACTAGGTCTTGCCCACCTGGTCGCCACCGGCCAGCTGAAACCGGGACAGTTTGTAATGTTGGTGGGGGGTGGAGGGGCATGGCGAGTCACATGCCTGCTCCTTCAAGTGGTCTAGAGGGGAGCAATCGATTCAGCGTCCATCGTCTGATCTGATGTTGGAAGGTGCTAGGTGGCGGTTCCGTACCCTACAGGATAATCGCCGACATCTACACTGCCGAGCAGATACTGGCGGCTTCCCGAGATGCCAATCGAGTCTACTGCCAGCGTTATATGACCGACGACTACAACCAGCCGAATATTCAGCAGGCAGTTCAAGACAAGGCGCGTTAGCTCTACTTGTTGAGCCCGGCGGAAAGCAGGGGTTGCTCCGAGCGCTTCTACAAAGGCGATCCGCCGCGGTTTGCCTGGCCCAATCCCACGAAATCCTTCTTCAGCAGCAAGGCCGTGGTGGCAAGGTCCACCGACGCGCGCAACCCAAATAGGCGACTCACGACATGTCCGTGTGGAATTAAAGCATAAAGCACGACTTATCCGGCGTTAATGTCGCTAGAGTGTGTCGCGAGCGGTGTCACGTGGATATCCAAATAAGGAAACATCGGCAATTCGGATAGCAGCGCGTGCAACTCGTCATTCGATTCGACGTCGAAGATCGAGAAGTTCGCGCGCTCGCCCACGACTCGCCACAGGTGACGCCATTTACCCTCCCGCTGCAGCCGGTGTACATATTCTAGCTCGCTCGCGGCGATTTCCGCCCGCGTCTCGGAATCGAGATCGTGAGGGACGCGAGCATCCATCCGCACGTGAAACAGCATGTTCATCTCAATTCTGCGCAGGTTCAAGATATCTTTAACAAAGCTTGGTGGACCATCGAATTTAGCAGCTAGTCGCAGAAGGACACGCTATGGAGTACCGTCGGCTCGGCACCTCCGGCCTACAGGTGTCGCGAATCGTGCTGGGCTGCATGGGCTTTGGCGACGGCAGCCTCGGCACCCATCCCTGGGCGGTGGGTATCGACGAGGCCCGGCCGCTGTTTCGGCAGGCCCTGGATGCCGGCATCACCGCCTTCGACACCGCCAACGTCTATTCGCTCGGCGTTAGCGAAGAAATCGTAGGCGCCCTGGTCGCGGAGGTCGGCGTGCGGGAGCAGGTCGTCATCATGACGAAGGTCTTCTCTCGCATGGGCACCGGACCGAAGGACGCCGGGCTGTCACGAGCATCGCTCTTCACTCAGGTTGACGCGAGCCTGCGTCGGTTGCGCACCGACTACATCGACCTCTACCAAATTCATCGCTACGATCCCGAAACCCCGATCGAGGAGACCATGGCGGCACTGAACGATATGGTTCGTGCCGGAAAGGTGCGCTATATCGGCGCATCGTCGATGTGGACCTGGCAGTTCGCGAAGGCTCAGTACACCGCCGATCTGCACGGCTGGACCCGATTCGCATCGATGCAGGATCAATACAACTTGTTGATGCGCGAGGAGGAACGGGAGATGCTTCCGTTTTGCCTCGATCAGGGGATCGGGGTACTGCCCTGGAGCCCACTGGCCCGTGGTCAGCTGGCGCGCCCCTGGAACGACAAGTTGACCGCAAGATCCACGAACGAAAATGCCTTCGGCGCCAGCCTTTATCGGCAAGACCCGGAATCTGACCGCTTCATTGTCGACTCGGTGGGCGCCATCGCCCAGGAGCGCGGTGTCACCCGAGCGCAGGTCGCGCTAGCCTGGCTCATGCAAAAGCCCGTGATCACCGCACCGATCGTCGGCGCCACCAAGCCGCAGCATCTCAGCGATGCCGTCGCGGCCGCCTCACTTACTCTGAGCGCCGACGAGGTAAAGCGTCTGGAGGTCTCGTACACCCCCCGGAACGCTGAGGGTTTTTAGATCATGCGCTTTGGTGCCTGGGTCACCGATATTGACGACGTGACTGCCTTGGCGCGCTGCGGCTACGACTTCTGCGAGTTGTCGGCCGAGGTGCTCATGCCCGCGCAGTCGGACACCGACGCGGCCGCCCGCCTACGTCGACTGAGCGCGCTGCCACTGGTACCGGAGGTCTTCAACCGTTTCTTCCCGCCGGGCGCTTCACTCTATAGAGATCTCGATGTGGTCCGCGCTCACGCTCGGCGCGTCTCCGCACGGATGGAGCGGGTCGGCGGGCAGGTTGCGGTGCTGGGCAGTGGTCCAGCTCGAGACGTGCCGCCCGGGATGGATCGTGACGAGGCGCTACGACGTCTCGGTCGTGCGGTCGCCGCGATTCACGAGGAATGCGATCGCAACGGTGTGGCGGTCGGCCTGGAGCCACTCAACCACACCGACGGCAACATCTTGAACACGCTGCAGGAGTGCCGGGAGTTTCGCGACAGCTTCGGACTCGACGGCGTCGGTATCACCGCTGATCTCCATCACCTTGAACTCGAGCACGAATCGCTGGACGAGGTGCTGAAAGTGGGACCGATCATCCGACATGTACAAGTCGCCGGTGGCGGAAGGCAATCGCCCACAGTGCCCGGGTATGACTACGCGGGCTTTGCGGCCGCATTGTCGAAGGCCGGGTATGACGACCGGACAGCTGTCGAGTGCGACCATTGGGATCTCGATACCCAAGCCGCACCTGCGCTGGAGTTCATGCGCAAATCCTGGCGGGACGCGGTCACACTCAAACGATCGGACGAGCTTCGATGACGCTCACAAACGCATCGGTGGCTGTGACGGCTTCCA
Organism: Mycobacterium simiae; assembly: GCF_008370645.1. Taxonomy (GTDB): domain Bacteria; phylum Actinomycetota; class Actinomycetes; order Mycobacteriales; family Mycobacteriaceae; genus Mycobacterium; species Mycobacterium simiae_A. Next base: position 20,350 of record NZ_VTZN01000065.1, on the reverse strand, counting down.
GCGCGAAGCCGCTTTCGTCCAGCAGCGTGCCGTACTCGTCGGCCGTTCGTTCCCGGCCGGTGTAGGCCACCAGCATTTCCAGGTCGAGGAACGCGGGGTAGGGATTGGAGCTTCCCGGCTCGATTAGCATCTCGATGATCAGCAACCGGGCGGTCGGCTGCATCGCCGCGCGACACCGCCGCAGTATTTGCAAGGACTCATCGTCGCTCCAGTCGTGCAACACGTGCTTGAGGAGGTAGACATCGCCGCCCGGGACCACCTTGTCGAAGAAATCTCCCGAAATCAGCTCACAGCGTCGCGCGACATCGCGATCCTCGCCGATGACTGATTCGGCTTCGGCTATCGTCGCAGCCTGGTCGAAAATCACTCCACGCATGTCGGGATGTCGGCGCAGCAGACCGCGCAAAAGGGAACCGTTTCCCCCTCCGATATCGACAACCGTTTTGAACGGTGTGAAATCGTATGCCGCCAATAGCGCGTCATTGACAATTTCGCTTTGACCGCCGAGAGCGGAATGAAAGGTGAACATCGCCTCTGGATTTTCTGCGTAGTAGGAGAAGGGGGGGCGCCCGAGCACCCGCTCGAACACCGGCTGACCGCTTCGCACGCACTCCAACAGGTGCCCCCAGGGCAGCCAATGATGTTCGCCGCCAACCATGATCGCCCAGCCGCGCATGGATCCACGGACGTCACTGCAAAGGCCTTCCCCGAGTGGTGTTAACCCGAATGTTCGCTGGTCACCTTCACTAAAGATCTGCTTGGCGGCCAATGCGCGCATCACGCGGTAGAGTGCGTCAGCATCAACCTCGGCGGCCCTGGCCAACTCGTCGCATGGACGGGGACCGGCGCTAAGGAGATCGGCTAGGCCAAGCTCGGCGACGACATACAGCGCCTGCGTGAGGCGATAGCTGGTGATCAATTCCAGCAGCGCCAACCGGTCTTGATTCATTGTGATTCCTCGCCTAGTTGGTGGGGATTTGACCAAGCTAGAAACGTCCCCTAATTGGGGGACACGTTAATCATCCGCTTAGCGGCTGTTCGGCGGATAGTTCCCGCGGCGGCGCGACGGAATAGTGGCGATTGCGGATCACTCACCGAACTTCTTACCACGGGGCCGAAGATTATACACGTCACGGTTGTTGGATACGGAACCATCGGCCGCCTCCACGCTGGAATCCTGCGCCGCGCTGGCGCCAGGGTCAGCATCGTGGACCCTCGGCCGGCCGAGCGTCCGGCCGGTGTGCAGGTGTGGCGTGCGGTCGATGAAATCCGGCACCGCAGTTGGCACCCAGTGGATGTGTGGGTGATCAGCAATCCCACGGCGCACCATCTGTCAACGCTCCGGAATGTGCTCAGTTGGCAGCCGAACGCGCGGGTGTTTATGGAGAAGCCGGCGTGTGCGAGCTACGAGGTCGACGACCTTCGCAGGCTGCTGGCCGAGCACCCAGAGGCTCGTCTCAAGGTGAATCAGCAGTACCGCTACTCGCGGGTGGTCTCGCAGTTGCGCGCCGCAATGGCGCGCGCGGGGGGCCGCTGGCCCGATAGCATCGAGATCTCCTTCACAAAGGATCGCAGGCGCGACGAGGCCGCCGGGCGTTTCGTCGACACCGACTACCAGGTGCTGGGCTATGAATGGACACACATGATTTCGGTGCTCGAGGGTCTGCTGCCGCACGCCGCGGTGCAGCGGTATCTGACCAGCCCGGCCGAAGAGAGCCGCTTCACGGTGGCCCGGGCAGGCTGCGGAACCGTGACCGGCCTCCAGGAAGACAGCTGGCTTGGCTCGACGCGGTTGTCGATGTACTCAACCATCACCGAGGATCTTTCTGGCCGGGGGGCTCCGTCGGGGTTGCACAGCCACTGGCAACGAACAACCCGTTCGCCGGGCCGGCACCGCTACGCCAAGGTGCGATTTGGCGATACGTTGCTAATTGCCGAATTCGATCCCGTTACCACCGTTGACGGGTACTTTCTTCCCCGAAACAAACACCGGCTGACGATCGAAACCAAGGGACGCGTGCACGACGAACGGATCATTTTCGATTCGCCACTGGCGACATCCCTGCATAGCGGGCTGGCGCAGCTCACCGGATCCGGAACTGACAAGACGTGGCTGCCGCCGGTCAGGCGCATCGCCAACATATCTCGCTATCTGGCCGAGTCGAGCGCCGCATGAGTCATGCAGCCGGCAACAAAATCCCGGACACGCTAACCTCCTTCGACCGGCACGGCATCACCTGTCAACCCGAATACCGAAGCACGAACAGGGCGACGCACGCCGCGCAGTGTGCCCTTGAAGCGAAGATCACCCTACGGGCGCAGGGGCTTCGGCGTTACGGGACTGCGCTTGTCTGACCTGGGGGCGCCGGTGTGCGAGCTGGGCAAGGTCATCCGGGCTGTGAAGAAGCGACTTGCCGACGCCCGGAAGTGGCGCGTTGCTGCGCCTCGTGTCCGGGACAAGAGTGCGCGTGAGTTGCGACGCCGTTGGCTGATCAACCCGCCAGGGATGCGGGGCCGCGGATGAGGATTAGCGTAGTCGGATGCGGCTACCTCGGCTCCACCCATGCGGCCTGCATGGCCGAGCTCGGCCACGATGTCCTCGGCGTCGACACAGACGCGCTGAAAGTTTCCGCACTGCGGAGTGGATCGGCCCACTTCTATGAGGACGGCCTCAACGATCTACTCGCGAAACACACCGCCTCGGGCAAGCTGCGCTTCTCCCAGTCATTCGCAGAGGCAGCAGATTTCGCCGATGTCCATTTCCTCACGGTGGGCACACCCAAATCGCCCGGGAGCAATGCGCACGATCTCTCCTTCGTGCTCCAAGCGACCCAACAACTCGCACGGCATCTGCGGCGCCCGTCGTTGATCGTCGGAAAATCCACCGTTCCGGCGGGAACGGCTTCGCGTTTGGCTAGGTTCGTCCGCAAGATCAGCCCGATGGGCGAATCCGTGCAGCTGGCCTGGAATCCAGAGTTCGTGCGTGAGTCCTGCGCGGTCGAAGACACGCTGCGCCCTAACCGCATCGTCGTCGGCATCGATGGCGGGACCGAGGCGGCCAAACGGGCGGAGCAGACCATCCGCTGTGTGTACGCGCGCGTAATCGAAACAGGCACCCCGTTGATCGTGACGGACCTCGCGACCGCGGAATTGACCAAGATCGCGGCGAATGCCTTTCTGGCCACCAAGATTTCGTTCATTAACGCGATAGCCGAGCTCAGCGAGGCGGCGGGCGCGGACATCCAACAGCTCACGGCTGCCCTGGCACTGGATCCGCGCATCGGCGCGGGAGCGCTACACAGCGGTGTCGGCTTCGGCGGCGGCTGCCTGCCCAAGGATTTGCGAGGACTGATCTGGTGTGCCGAGCAAATCGGGGCCGAGCGCGCGGCGTCGTTGCTGCGGCAGGTGGACGCCGTCAACACGAGTCGGCGGAATCGCGCGATCAAGCTCGTCTTCGAGGAATGCGGCTCTGACATATCCGGTCAGCGGATCGCGGTATGGGGGGCGGCATTCAAGCCAAACACCGATGACATCCGGGAATCGCCCGCGTTGGCCGTGGCCGACGAGCTGCACCGAAGGGGCGCGCACGTTACGGTCTACGACCCAGTCGCCGCGGACAACGCTCGTGCGGCGTATCCACACCTGCGCTATGCCGGGAGTGCCAAGACCGCCATTACCGGCGCGCGTGTTCTCCTGCACCTAACCGAGTGGGCCGAGTTCTCGAAGTTCAATCCGATTCGGCTGACGGACACGGGCTTTGGGTCGCCACGCTGCGTGATCGACGGCAGGGGAACACTCGATGCCGATCGCTGGCGGGCGGCCGGGTGGACCTACCGCGCACTGGGTACCACAGACGTCCACTTGTCAGCGCACAGTCCCGCGGCGCGTGGATGCGTCGCTTGCGCGCTGAAGTCGCCGCCTATGTCGACGCTCACGCCGATGAGCTCAACGACAACGGGCATAGGCTTGTGATACGCAACGGCTACCACGATGGGCGCAGCGTACGAACCGCTGCAGGAGCAGTCATGGTGTCGCGCCGCGGGTTAGCGATAAGCGCGTCGATCCCGAAACCGGTGAGCGGCTGCGGTTTTCCTCGGCGGCGAGGTGTCGCCGCTGTTGTGTCTACACGGGTAGTCGAAGTGATTTGGCGTCGCGCAGAACAAGCTGTGTCTGCTGGTGACGCGGCGTTCGTGCCGATGGCCGCTAGGAGCTGTGACCGGCTCACACCAGCGTGCTGGCGACGTAGTCGATGAGTTCGTCCATCGCGGAGCCATCCATCATGGGCGGCTTGAGGACCAGGCGGTCAACTCCGAGATCGGAGTAACGCGCGACGCTGTCGCGGTCGACGGCCCCAGGCGGGGTGATCGTCACTTCCAGCTCCCCCAGCTCGGCCGGCCGCTCGTACCGCCGCGCCGCTTCGCGCAGCGCGACAAGCGCGTTTGCCGTCTGAGCGACGGTCAGTTCCCATCCGTACCAACCATCCGCGGCCTGGACGACTCGGGGGAAAGCCGCGGGTGATTGGGCGCCAATGACGATCGGTGGTCTCGGTCGCTGGGCCGGCAAGGGGCGCTGGGCCATGTCGGCAAAGCGCACAGTCGGGCCGTCAAACCGCAGGCTGCGTTCGTCCCACAACGTGCGCAGCACATCTAGGTACTCGTCCATTCGAGCGGCTCGCTGGGACAGTTCGACACCGAGCGCCCTTAATTCCGCCTCGACGTATCCCACACCAACGCCCACGATCAGCCGTCCGGCCGACAAGAAATCCAGGGTCGATAGCTGCTTCGCCAGCACCACGGGGTGACGCTGCGGTAGCACCAGCACGCCGAACGCGAGGCGCACACGGTCGGTGATCGATGCAAGAAAGCTCAGCGCGACGACCGCTTCCAGCCGGGATTCCGGAGGCGGCCCGCCGGGCGGCACCGGAACGACAGTGTGGTCACCGATCCACAGCGACTCGATGCCCGCCTGCTCAGCAGCGCGCGCCCGGCACGCCAGCATCTCCGGTTCAACGCTGCCTCCACGATGCAGCCCGTTCAAGCCAAACAGCATGACCTACATCTAACCTAACTCGCGAGGTTCCCTTCCGCAGAGGCTGGAAGCTGTCGACCTAAATGAGGCACCGCCGGGCGGTTTTGTGCGCCACAAAGCATGCTGATGTAGCCGCGGTGTGGCCGGAGGAACTCGTGTGGAGGTTCTTGAGTCTGACCGCTTAGCCAGATCCGAAAAGTTAACAGGGACAAGAGCAAGCCCAGGAACCGGTTCCGGGTGTTGGGGACGGTGACTAGTGTGTTGGTCGGTCAAGTTCGGCCCTGGAAGAAAGCCGATCCTGTCTTCACAATCGCACTGGTTATCTCGGGCACTGCGTAACTCAGCGTTCTCCCGCTGCAGCGATCGACTGATCATCTGGACGGAGCTCATGTTTGGCACTGTCTTGCTCCGTCGAACCGGAATCTTCGGCCCGTTTTGCGAGCAGGGCGAGCCCCGCTCCGACGACGGCCACTATAGCCGAGAGGATCATCGCCGCTTGCAGACCTGAGATGAAGGCGCTGTGGCTGCCGTGGATCACTTCTTGGGCCAGCTCGGTAGGCGCATCCGTCGGGATTAGCGAAACACCTTCGGCCACAAGGTCTTTGGCCTTGGCCAGCCGGGCAGCAAACGTCTGGGTAGTGCCTGCGGCAACCAGATCGCCGACGAGCTCAGAACTGACGCGGCTGCTCAGCACCGAGCCCAGTACGCTGACGGCGAAGACCGCACCAATCTGTCGTGCTGCGGCTTGCAGCCCTGAGACTATGCCGGCGTCATCGACGCCGGCATTGCCGACAATCGCATCCGAACTAGCAGTCGTCGCGAAGCCAACCCCAGCACCGAGCAGCAAGAAGGCCGGCCACTCCATCAAGTAGCTGGATTCGGGGCGCAAGAAGCTAAGCAGGTACAAAGCTGCCGCCACAGCGGCAAGCCCAACGACCATACCTGGACGGGGGCCAAATTTGTTGGTCACAAGCCCACTTAGCGGAGCGGCGACCATGATTGCTGCGCTTATCGGTAACACACGCACGCCGGCCTCGATGGGCGTGAGGTCTTGCACGTTGATAAAGAACAACGTCACGTAGAAAGCTGCGCCGATCAGCGCGAATACATTGATGAGTGCCACCGCGGTGCCGATTGACAGAGTCCGGTTGGTGAACAGGCGCAACGGGAGCAGCGGCTCTGATGTACGCAATTCGATCAGCACGAAGACCGCTATCAGGAATGCGCCCGCAACCGTAAAGCTCAGTGTTTTAGCGGTGAGCCACCCCCAATTTTGGGCTTTGATGAGTCCAAACACCGTCAAGAACAACCCCGCACAGAGGACTATGGTCCCCGGTTTATCGAGTCGTTCTATTCGTTGGCTGCGACTCTCGGCAGTTGCCAACGCGGCGATCAGCAAGGCGAGGACGGCCAGCGGGGCGTTGATGTAGAAGATCCAGGGCCAGCTCAGGTGCTCGACGATCAGCGCGCCAACAATGGGCCCGATGGCAGTAGCTAGGCCCGATGCGGCGCCCCAAACTCCCAAAGCGCTGTTGAGCCGGTCCGCCGGGAACGTGCTGCGCAGGATGGCCAGCGTACTGGGCAATAACAGTGCCCCGAAGACACCCTGCAGTGCCCGCAGCGTAATGGTGGCATCGACTGTGCCGATCAGCCCAATACCGACCGATGTTGCGGCAAACCCGGCCACACCCAGAAAAAACATCAGTCGGCGACCGAGCCGGTCGCACAGCTTGCCGCCGAACAGCAGCAGCGAGGCCACCGCGAGCAGATAAGCATCAGTCATCCACTGCAGATCCATCAACGATGCATGCGTATCGGCAGCGATCGCCGGATTGGCGATCATGACAATGGATCCGTCGAGCCCAACCATGATGACACCGATGGACACGGCCACCAAGGTCCACCATGGGCTGACGCGGGCGCGAATGCGGTATTGACCGCAGATACTGTGCGCTCCTGGCGAATACAACTTCCGGCGCCAGCCGGGCCGTGGTGATTCACGGATTGCTGTTTGGCGGGTTATCAATTTTGTTGATCTATATCGTGTTGCATCGGATTCATCACAACGATTCCGTGATTCGTAGCCGTAATTTTTCGGCTTGTCGCCGGATCAAGCACAAGACGCCTGATGCTGATCCATACTGGCCAAAAATATACGCGGCGCAACCGTGCGTTCACGTCAGTCAATCGGCCATGAATGGCCACCGATCGGGGGATTGCGCATGAGGTAGCGAAGTGCTACTCGACCTGGCGATACCCTGCAGATACACCCGCTTGGCCGCGGGCCGCCAGCGCGCACCGTCACCGTCTTCGGGCCATTACACGCTGTCGAACCGGGCTTGCCCCTGAACCGCGGATAGCCGCCCAGACATGCCGGCGTGTCGTTATAGCTGTCGCCTCACCCTGGGAAAGAGCGCGCGACTAGCCAAAACAGTCCGTCGCATGCAACGCCCGTTTCATGCGACGTCCGTTTCATACAACAGCGAAATCATGAGCGCATCGACGCGGCGAGCCCGTGCATACCGCGAGCGCATGCGCCTGCGTGGATACCGGCCGGTCGAGGTGTGGGTGCCCGACGTCCGGTCCGCCGCGTTCGCTACCGAGGCGCAATGGAGTTTATCGAGGCGATTTCCGCCCAGCTGGACGACGAGTGTGAACCGCGGTGAGTTGCGGACGGTCGCAGGCGGCGGCTACTCCCCCAAGCCCCGCCCGGCGATCATCATCCAGGATGACCTTTACGCGGCAACAGCAAAGGCGCGACTTTTTCAGGTCGGAGTAGTTAAACTTGCCCAGAGCCCAACGCGGAAGAGGGTATGAGCAGCAATGCCTCCGCCGGCCGATCAAGCACCCAAAAGCGGCCTGTCCACGCAAAGCCGCATGCTCTTCTACAGTGCGGTCCTGGCGTCGACCGCGGGTTGGGTGAACGCGGTGGCTCTGCTGATCTTGGCCGTTCCGGTCGGAAACCTCACCGGCGTCACCACCCAGATCGGCATGGATACAGCCAACCCGTGGCGATATGAAAGCCACGTGCTCACAGCGATTTTGGTAGGTTTCCTGCTTGGAGCGGCCACCGCCGGGGCGATCCTGGCGTCCACCCGGGGCCCAACAAGCGTGCGCCACGCCTCGGTATTGGTTATCGAGGCACTGCTGCTGCTGCTTGCTGCCGCCGGTGTCGAGGAATCCGCGGTGCAGGCGCAGATCGATGTATTCGGGATCGAGCCGATCGCCGTGCAGGCGCTGTTGGCCGCATCAGCGCTCGGGATGCAAAACGGATTGACGTCGAGCTTTCGCGGGATGGCGGTGCGCACCACCCACTTCACCGGCACCGTCACCGACCTGGGGTTGATGCTGGGCCGCAGCCGCCGGCAGGGAATCGACAAGTGGAAGGCGACGATTCTCACCGCGACGCTGGTGCTGTTTCTCACTGGCGCTATTGCTGGTCTGCTGGCCGGGGCGCGGTTCGGCGGCTACGCGCTGCTCGTTCCGGCGGCGATCTGCGTGGCGCTAGCCGCTGTCAATTTGGTGCAAAACCGCAGACGACGCAACCAGCGGGACCTTGCAAAAGCGGAGGCTACGCCTAGGCCCGGGCTTGCGTAGGTCCGAGTGGTAAGTCGGCCGATGGGACGATCGTTCACAGTCAGGTAAGCTCGCGGCCCACCGCAGCGGCCATGGGATAACCTGACACCCAATCTCGCGGCGTTCCCCCCGTAAGCCACGGCGATAAGGACTCGATGACACCGCCCCCCAGCATCCTTACCCGCGAAGACACGGGTTATCACAAAGCCCTCAACAACCGGCAGCTACAGATGATCGCGCTCGGCGGCGCGATCGGCACCGGCCTTTTCCTGGGCGCCGGCGGCCGGCTCGCATCGGCAGGCCCGGGCTTGTTCCTGGTCTACGGGATCTGCGGCATTTTTGTCTTCCTGATCCTGCGCGCACTGGGCGAACTGGTGCTGCACCGCCCGTCATCGGGATCGTTCGTGTCCTATGCCCGCGAATTCTTCGGTGAGAAAGTGGCTTTCGTCGCCGGCTGGATGTACTTCCTGAACTGGGCGATGACTGGAATCGTCGATACCACCGCGATCGCCCACTACTTCCATTACTGGGGGGCCTTCCACGTCATCCCGCAATGGACGCTGGCGCTGATCGCGCTGTTGGTGGTGTTGTCGATGAACCTCATCTCGGTCAAGCTCTTCGGCGAGCTGGAGTTCTGGGCTGCCTTGATCAAGGTGCTGGCTCTGGTGACCTTCCTGATCGTCGGCACGGTTTTCCTCGCCGGGCGCTTCAAGGTCGACGGTCAGCCGACCGGGGTGTCGCTGTGGAATGACAATGGCGGGCTAATGCCGACCGGCTTGCTGGCCCTGGTGCTGGTCACCTCGGGAGTGGTGTTCGCGTACGCTGCCGTTGAATTGGTGGGTATCGCGGCCGGTGAAACGGCAAATCCCGACAAGATCATGCCGCGCGCCATCAATTCCGTGGTATTTCGCATCGGGGTTTTCTACATCGGGTCGACGATCCTGCTGGCGCTGTTACTGCCATACACTGCCTACCGCGAACACGTCAGCCCATTCGTGACGTTCTTTTCCAAAGTGGGCTTCGCCGGGGGCGGCAGCCTGATGAACCTCGTGGTGCTCACCGCCGCGCTCTCCAGCCTGAACGCCGGGTTGTATTCAACGGGCCGGATTCTGCGGTCAATGGCGATCAACGGCAGCGGACCAAAATTCACCGCGCCGATGTCCAAAAAAGGCGTGCCCTATGGCGGAATCCTGCTCACCGCCGGGATCGGCTTGTTCGGCATCGCGCTCAACGCCATTACGCCGAGCCAAGCCTTCGAAATCGTGCTGCACATCGCCGCGACCGGAGTCATCGTGGCCTGGGCGACGATCGTGGCGTGTCAGTTGCGTTTCCACCACTTGACCACCAGGGGCGTCTTGCGGCGGCCAAGTTTTCGGATGCCGCTGTCCCCCTACAGCGGCTGGCTCACGTTGGCTTTCCTGGCGGCCGTGTTGATCTTGATGTTTTTCGACAAGACCTATGGTCGCTGGATGCTGGCCGCGACGGTGGTCGGTATCCCCGCCCTCGTCGGTGGCTGGTTTGCGGTTCGCCACCGCGTGCTGGCCATCGCGCGTCACCATTCCGTCGAGGCCGCCCAGCCGACCACGTAACAGGACGCTTTGTACAGCACATCAGCGGACGTATCGAATATCGACAATCGCCCACTCGGCGCCCATTTGTGGCGCATCATGTATGGCGTCCCGTGACGTCCTTGGAGGTTTCATGTCGGCTCTAATCGTAGTTCCGGAGATGCTCGCGACGGCTGTGCAGGATGTGGCGAGCATCGGTACGTCGGTAAGCGCGGTCAACGCGGCGGCGGCGGCCTCGACAACCGGAATGCTGTCGGCCGGTGCTGACGAGGTCTCGCAGGCCATCGCGGCACTCTTTAGTGGGTACGCCCAGCAGTACCAGTCGTTGAGCGCTACGGCTGCGGCGTTTCATCAGAGCTTTGTCGAGACGTTGAACGCTGCCGGTGCGGCGTATGCGGGCGCGGAGGCGGCCAGTGTGTCGCCGTTGCAGGAGTTGGCCAGCAATGTCTTGGGTGTGGTGAACGCGCCCACGCAGGCGTTGTTGGGGCGTCCGCTGATCGGCAACGGCGCCAATGGAACCGCGACAAGTCCCAACGGCGCTGCGGGTGGGCTGTTGTTGGGCAACGGCGGTAATGGCTTTAGCTTCACCAGCGGCGGCAGCCAAAACGGCGGTAGTGGTGGTGCGGCGGGACTGATCGGCAACGGCGGGGTCGGCGGGAACGGCTTCCTGGGTGGGGCCGGTGGTGTGGGCGGTAATGGGGGGTGGCTGCTCGGCAGCGGCGGTGCCGGCGGTGTGGGGGGTGCGGTGACCGGCATTGGCGAGGTGGGCGGTGCTGGTGGGGCTGGCGGCAACGCTCCCTTGCTCGGCTGGGGCGGCAACGGCGGGGCTGGCGGCAGCTCTCAGTTCGGAAATGGCGGGGTCGGCGGGGCCGGCGGCGCCGGCGGCGCACTGGCGGCCATCGGTGGTGCTGGCGGGGCGGGCGGATTCGGCGGCGATACGGGCGGCGCCGGCGGCGCCGGCGGCGCCGCCGGCGGCCGACTTTTCGGTCTGAGCGGCGCCGGCGGGGCGGGCGGAACCGGCACCGCGACCGGCGGTGCCGGGGGCGCCGGCGGCGTTGGAGGGGGTGGGTTCCTCGGCATTGGCGGTGCTGGTGGCGCTGGTGGTGACGCCATCGACCTCGCCGGGGTCGGCGGTGCCGGGGGCGCCGGCGGTGATGCAGCCGCATTTATCGGCTACGCCCAGGGCGGTGTCGGCGGTATGGGTGGGGTCGGTGTCGACAATGGCGGCGCGGGCGGCCAGGGCGGCGTTGGCGCTGCGCTTGCCGGTGTGGGCGTCGGCGCTGCTGGCGGTGTTGGTGGGTTAGGTCTCATCGACACTGGTGGCGCGGGCGGCCAGGGGGGCCAGGGCGCGGCGGTACTCGGCTTGGGCGCTGGCGGTCTCGGCGGCACCGGTGGCTTCGCCGGGCTCGTTGGCGGCGCGGGCGGTCAGGGCGGTCAGGGAGCTGTGGTCGCCGGCGTGGGTGCCGGTGGTGCTGGCGGGGGCGGGGGCTCCACTTTCGCTGGGACTGGCGGCAACGGCGGTGCCGGCGGCAACGGTGGCGGCGTTGCCAGCATTGGCTTCGGCGGGAACGGAGGCAATGCAGGCAGCGGTGCCGCGCCGGCCACGGGCGGCGACGGCGGCAACGTCGGGGTGACTGCCAACGGCTCCTTCACCCCGACGTTTGTGGGATTCGGCGGTAACGGCGGTAACGGCATCAACGGTGGGACTGGCGGCACCGGCGGCAGCGGCGGCATCCTTGTTGGCGCTAGCGGAACGAACGGATCGTCATAGCTGCGGCCGGTACGGCGTTTGACAAGCCAAATTTTCCCGCCGATCAGCTGGTGAAAGGCCAGTCTGGCACTTCTCCGATGCGCCCGCGATCACCGCATGGCCGCGGCCGGGCATTGGGCCGCAGAGCTGAGGCTTGGCCAAGGCGCGTCACTGCAGTCAGTTGCGTTACCTGCTGATTACCCTGAGTTGTTGATCGCTAAAGACATTTCGGGAGTAGCGCGTGCGGCTGTTGCATATCGGGGCGGGCCTGGTGGCGGTTGCTTCGCTGGTCGCCGGGTGCGACGCCACCATCGACGGCAGGCCGATCGCCCGACCGGGGACTGGACCAACCGAGCCCTCATTTCCGACCACCCGGCCGACCACGTCGTCCCCCGCCCCCACGACGCCATCTCAACCGACCACGCCGACCAGCCCGACCACACCGGCCGGAGCCATCCCACTGCAGCCCGACCAAAACGGCTACGTCTTCATCGAAACCAAGTCCGGCATGACGCGCTGTCAGATCAACAAGGACAGCGTCGGGTGCGAGGCGCCGTTCACCAACTCGCCGATCAAAGACGGTGAGCACGCCAACGGCGTGCACATCACCGCGTCCGGCACCGTGCAGTGGGTTCTGGGCAATCTCGGCGCCATCCCGACCGTCACCATTGACTACAAGACCTACGACGCGCAGGGCTGGACTATCACGGCAACTACCGACGGCACTCGGTTCCAGAACAACAGCACCGGACACGGGATGTTCGTCAGCATCGACAAGGTCAGCACGTTTTAAGCTGACCAGCGCCACGGCGTCAGTACCATCGGTTTCGTGGCACGCTACGGTCCGCCCGAAGATTTCCACAGCCAACCGACCCAATACGGCTCCTTCGCGGCGGGAAGATATCCACCACCGGAGCCGTTATCGCCTCCAAACCCTCGGCCCGGTCCGCCCGTTCAGGGCCCGCGGGGACCGTCGCCGGATCCTTCTCCTCCGACCGACCAATTCGAGTCGCCCGCATTCGACGACCAGGACGCAGAGCCCAAACCTTGGTACCGCAAGCCGGTGACGCTGATCGGCTGGGCGCTGCTGTGCTTGATCCTGATTGCGCTGATCATCTACGGCATCACCCAGCTGATCGATGACCAACAAGGCACCAAACGCAGCCCGACCACAACGACGACGCCCACCACCACCGCGGCCACCACCACTGTGGAGTCAACGCCTACCACCACCACCGCGGCACCCAGCACGACGACGACACCCGCGGCTCCGCCTGGCACCACCCCTCGGGTCCAGCCGCCGGCGCAGCAGCCACCACAAACCCCGACGCGCCGCTTCCCGCGTCTGCCACCGCTGCCATCGGTGATCACCATTCCGGGAGTGCCGACAACGATTACGTTGCCGCCCAACCTCCCGTAAGGCTGCTGATCGATAACGGGCTGCGTGGCTGCGGGTGCTTAGGCGGCCCTAGCAGCTACCATCGGCGGCCGTGGCAAGGTACGACCCACCGGATTATGGCGCCCACGATCCCGCCGGCTATGGCACCTCTGGGTACGGGTCGCCGCCATCGCCTGAGCCGATCCCAGCGTGGCGCAAACCCCTGGCGTTGGTGGGCTGGGGCGTCCTGATCGCGGCGCTGATCGGGGTGATCAGCTACGGCATCATCGAGCTTGCCCACGGGCGCCCCGCTCCGGCGTCGGTAACCAAGACCGTGACGGTCACCAGGAGCGTCGCGCCGGCAACCACGACGACGACACCAGCGGGCACCACCACCCGGACCACTACAACCATCACCACCACCACGAGCACGACACCAACCACGACCACGACCACGACCACGACCACGACCACGACCACGACGAGCACGACACCGACCACGACCACAACGACGACGAGCCCGTCGCCACCTGGTCCGTTGCCTGTTCCGCCGGTGCCACCGGGCTTCTGACCCGATCCCACCCGATCGGAGGCGGCTATGGTGGGGAACGGCCGTCGGCCACCGACTGTCGACCACGCAATGGACACCAGGGGTAAGGGATATGAGCGAATCGCTCGGGTTGTCGATCGGAGTGGCCAACCTGGTCGCGATCCGGTCCGGCGGCATCCCGATGCGACGAGCATCGGTGTTGCGGCTCTTCAAGCATCGGGCAGCCGAAGTTGGTCTGCCAGAAGAGAACCCGGATCTCACCGACTCCGGTCTAGTGCTACGCGGATTTGTCGAGCGGGTGGGTGACCCGGCTCCGTTGGTGGCGGCCGACGGCACCAAGTACCTGGGCGAGACGCTGACAGTCGAAGCACTCGACGCCATGGCACGCATGGCCGGCTACGGCGCCCCGATCACGATCGCCGCTCCCGCGTATTGGTCAGAAGGCCAATTTGCCGCGCTGCGCGCGGCTTTGCTCACCCAACCGGCCCTGGCTCGCGACGGCGTTTCTGCGACAGTGGTCTCCGACGCCACGGCCGCGCTGACGACGCTGCACTCCAGGCCCGGACGCCCGACGAGCGGAGTTGTCGCGTTATGCGACTTCGGCGCCAGCGGCACCAGCGTCACCCTGGGCGACGCGGGTGCGCATCTGCAGCAGATCGGCCCGACCTTCCGGTATCGCGAGCTCTCCGGCGATGAGATCGATCAGCTCATCCTGGGGCACGTTCTCCGGGTCGCCCCCGAGATCGACAGCACCGAGGTTTCCGGCACTGCCACCCACCTGGGATCGGTGACGCGTCTGCTCAGCGGATGCCGGCTCGCCAAAGAACAACTGTCGTCGGCGACGATGGCCACCATTTCCACCGGAGCCACCGGAGCCACCGGAGCGTCTGTCACGCTGTCCCGCAACGAGTTCGAACAACTCATCGCAGAACCCGTGGACCGATTTGTCCGCTTCATTGAGAACATATTGCAGCGCAACGGGATCCAACGAACGAACGTAGTCGCGGTGGCAACCACCGGCGGCGGCGCCGCGATCCCGCTGCTCACCAGCCGGCTGTCCGAGCACTTGCAGGTGGCTATCTTCACCACTCCACAACCCATGTTCGGCGCCGCGATCGGCGCGGAAATCCTCGGTCTCGAGCGGTCGTCAGCAGGCGCCGTGACAGGCGCCGGGCCAGCTGTCGAGGCGCCCACTAATATCGTCGGCGCTGTCGGGCTCCCCACCGCGGCGGCCCCGACGGCGTGGGTAACCCCGGCCGGCGGTGAACCCACCGCGGCCAACGCAGCCTCACCCACTCCCCTGGCCTGGTCTGAAGACGCCAACACGGGCAATGAACCGGTCCCCTACACCGGCCCCGATGCAACCGGCGAATATGGTCGGCAAGCAACCGGTTTCGATGATAGGCAGGACCAGCGCTACGCCGCGGCAGCTGAACCCCTGCCGTGGTACAAGCGCGCTGCCGTGGTTTTCAGCCTGGCCGCAGCGGGGCTGGCCATCGTTGTCGCGGCGGTGTTGGGATTGACGTTGGGCCCGAGCAAGAGCAAGCCGGTCAACACCACATCTGTAGCGCCGGAACCCCCACCACCTCCGATCACCACCACCGTGATCGGGCCGAACAACAGCCCGACAGTTACGGTGATCACGCAGCCGCCGCCCGCCACCACAACGACGGCGCCGCCACCGGTCACCACAACAACCACCCAGCCGACCACCACGACGACAACTTCGCAGGCCACCACCACAACCACTACCACCACGACTCCGCCGCCGACCACCACCACCCAACCGACGACCACCCGACCGACCACCACGTCGGCGGCGACGACCACCGCGCCGCCGACGACCACCCAGCCTCAGCCGACGACGACGGCGGCCCCGGTAACACCCACCACCGCGGCACCGGGTGCCTGACGCTCAGCGGCGTGCGGCGAATTCGGCCACCAACGCCTCGGCGCTGCGCACCGCCGCACGGCAAGCCCTGGTGGTGAACGGGTCGTTGAGCGGGTGTTCGGCACGACGACGCCACCACTGCACTGCGGCGAACGCAGCGCGTGGGGCCTCATGGTAGTTCTCGGGAGTCAGGCCCAGCCGGGCGGCGGGATTGGTGCCCGAGGCGCCGATGATGCGGCGTAGCGATGCGATCTCGTGATCAGTCAATGTCGTTGCACGCGAAGGTAATAAGCTGAGCAATCGGAGCTCCTCGAACGCGTGCGTGTCGGCCAGCAGCGGGTCGATATCGGCGATGACATACGGCGTCGCCCTGATTGGGTGCGCCTGCACGAACCGACGTAAGGACACCAGCGCGGTATGCGCCTTCAGCATGTCTGCGCGCTGGGCGAATTGCTGGTTGATCACCTTGCGCAATTCCACCAACCCGCTGCGCTCCAACAATTCTGCGGCAAGACCCGCCGAATCGGTGGCACCGGCGGCCAACACGGCAATTGAAATGCGGATGCCGAACATGCCGAACCGCTCCAGCAGTTGGGCCCGGGTGCCCGCGTCCACCGGTAGCGGGCCGTCCGCCCGGACAAAGCGGTCCACGCTTAGTAGGGCCTTATTGAGTTCGGCGGAGTCGGCGCCGGCCAACTTCTTCAGCGCGATGAACTCGCTCTGGCGCAACGTGCGCGCCGTTAGCCCAAGCAGTCCGCACACCGGCACCACCGCCTGACAGATGCCCGTCCGACTCAACTCGCCGGTAAAGCGCTTGGCCACATCCTTGGCTGAGAACATCGCGTCGATGCGGCCCGCACCGATCTCGTCGGCCCGCGACGCCACCCCGACGATGCCCAAAGCTCCGGCCGCACCGCCTACCAATCCGCCAATCTGTTTGAGCAATGCGATATCCGCGGCGCTGAGGGTGCGCAGCAAAAACACCACCGCATCGACGCGTGGTACCCCATCGGCGGGCACCAGCAGCCGCAAGGTGCGCTCGGAGGAATCGCGCGTGAGCGAGGACGTGCCCGGGGTGTCGATGATCGTCGTGGCGGCCAGTTCTTCGGCGGGCCACTCGACGTCGAGATCCACGATCTCGGCGGGATTAAGCCTGCGTAAGTCGAAACTCAGCCCGTCGCGATGAGTAATCGGCACATTGGCGCGCCGCCCACCACGGTGGTTGGCGGTGACCCTGGGAATCGGGCCGTGGCGGAACCAGGTCACAATCCGGGTGGCCTCGGTGGCATCGGTTGGGGCAATGTCCTCACCCACCAGGGCGTTGACCAAGGTGGACTTTCCCGCCTTGAGTGTGCCGGCCAGCGCGATGCGAATCGGTTCGCGCAGCCGCGCGCCGATGCGGTCCAGCTGATGGAAAACGTCTGCCCGCTGCCGGTAGGCCGGCTCGCCCCGGTAAGCCTGGATGGTTCCCCCTAATATCGCGCGGACCCGATCGCTGGTGCTCACGCTCGTCCCAATGTCACCCGGTTTGTCAGTTTGCCCACCTGGTCGGTGACCTGCTTGAGGATGTCCGACTGTCGCTCGAGTTCTCGAATTCTGTTGTCGCGCTCTGCTTTTTCCACCTGCGCGGCGGCGACGGTGGCTTGCAGGGACTCGTTCAACGACCGGGTGAGCTCATTGGCGATGTCGCGGTAGTGGTCGCGCAGCATGCGCTGGATCATCTTGAGCCGGTCGCGTGACTCTTTGCCCACCACAAAGGAGACGTCGTCGACGAAGCGCCGCACATTGGCCTTGGCCTCGGCGCGCACCCGCAACAGCCGGCTCTGTTTCTCCTCTTTGTAAGCCATCCGGCCGAGGAGCAGCCCGGCGCCCACGGATACCGGGTTGAACAGGCCCAGACCGGCAACCGAGGACAACATGCCGATCATCACCACGCCGCCATAGGAGCCTCGCATGCCGATAATCATCTTCTGTCCCTTGCCCAGCGGCTTGGATTCCATCCGGCCTACCGACTTGAGCCGGCCGAAGTCGGCGCCCATCAGGCGTTGGCTTAGTTCGGGGGACAGCAGCGAGTCCAGGCCGGCATCAGTGAACGAGCGGGCAACATCATCGGCCAACACTTCGGCCCGTTGATAGGCCAAAACAAAGTTTTCCCCGACGGCAGTGGCAATCGCGTTCTCCACCTCCGCGCCGATCTCGGCCCAGTGCCGAGTCGGATCACACGAATCAATCTGGCGTTCAGCGTCTTCGGTGACCGCGCGGAAGCGCGCGCGCAGGTCGTGGTCGACGTCGGTTGTCAGATCGGTGAAGCCGTCGTTGAGCACCTGTTGCCACAAAGCGGTCTGCTGCAGCGCATCCTGGGCTTCGCGCTTGCGTCGCTCCAATTTGTCAGCCAGCCGGTCGCGCAGCGCCGGGTCGTTAATCACCGATAGTTCCGAGCCGACAGTGATCGCTAATTGCTCTGCCGCCGAACGTATTTCCCGGAGGACTTCATCGCGCACCCGGTCGGTCTCGCGGGACAGCACCTTCTCGCTGAGAAACTTGACGATGGCCGGAAAGTTGGATTCGTCGTTGAGCTCTTTGTCGTTCAGGGTGAGGGCGTGGCTGCGCAGCAATGACGACACCGGGATGATCGGCATCGATACTCGGGCGCGCTGTAGGTGCGCTGCGTTGGTGTTGACGATGTCGCGCCAACGCGGATACAAGTCGGTCTTGGTCGCGACGACGATCCCAACCGGGCAGACCTGATGCGCTTTGCGCATGAACCACATCTCCGGTTCGGTGAATTCCTGGCTGGTGTCGCTGACCATCAGCAGGGCGTCGGCATCGGGCAGCAAGCCCAGCGTCGCCGAGAGGTGTGGCTGCCCGTGCCCACCCACACCTGGAGTGTCAATGAAGGCCAATCCGCCCTGGAGTAGCGGGCTGGGGGCGCCAATCTCGACCCGCGACACTTCGCGGCCGCTGGCTTGCGGTGCTCGACGCAGATCGGTGTTGATGTCGTCGACGGGGATATCGACCGCGGTGGCTTCCCCGTTTGGTCCCGCCGCCAGGATCAGCCGCGCCGACGGCTGAGCGCTGTAGCTAACCATGGTGATCACCACCGTGGCCTCGTCGTCTCCTACCCGCGCTACCGGTAGGTTGAGCAACGCGTTGAGCAGTTGGCTCTTGCCCTGCTTGAGCTGGCCCGCGATCACCACCCGAATCTGCGGGTCGGTGATGCGCGCGCGGGCGCGTTGCAGCCGCTGCACCAGATCGCCGCGCTTGTTGACGTGGGCGATAGCGATGGTGTGGTCGATCAGTTCGACGATTACGCCGACCCGACGCGGGTCTTCGGGCTGATTCACCGTACCGTCCCACTTTCTCGATCGCGTGCGCTTCACATCACGGTAGGCGTACGAACCGGCGGGGACCACGAAGGTCCCCGCCGGAAGGTGGCCGCCGGTTCCGCTCAGAACCCAGGTAAGCCGAACGGGTCGTGCGACGGCGGCTCGCTGTGTACCGGCGGCGTCTGCGACACCGGCGGCTCATCACCAAACACCGAGGGACTCGGCTCATGGCGAGCCGGCTCCTCGACGGGCGTGTGCTGCTGCGGCGTGACCACCGGGGTGGGCTCGGCCGGAGGCGTGTGCGCCGGCGCTGGGGTCAGGACCTGCGGTGCCGGCGTGCTGATTACCGGAGGTTCGGTGCCAGCCTGGCCGATAGTGCTGTCCGGACTCTGGATGACCGGACCGTTCGACGGAGGTGTCCCGGGCCCGCCGGCCCCGGCGCCGCCGGCGCCCTGAATGACGGGGCCCTGCGCTGCGGGGAAGGTCGGACCGTGCTCGAAAGGTGTGACGCCAGCACTGGCACCGCCACTGGTACCGCCTCCGCCACCGAGCGTGGTGCCCTCGTTGCCGAGGATGTCGCCGTGCGCGCCGGCGCTGCCGCCTGCAGTTCCGCCGCCCAAGCCTGACCCGCTGCTCACGCCGGTCTGGGCCCCCACGTCGGTCCCGGTCACAGCCGGTTGAGGACCGGCGTAGCCACCGGGGGCGGTACTGTCACCGCCCACGACGCCGCCGCGTCCGTCGGCTCCGATGCCGAGCCCCGCGCCCCCGGCAGCACCGGTCTGACCACCCACGCCAACACCTCCTAGGGGGCCGGACACCTGCGCCGTAGCGGCGCCGTTCAGGGCGGCGCCGTCACTGGCGATCAAGCCGGCCTGGCCTGCGCCTGCGGCCGCGCCTGCATTGCCGCCAATACCGGTCAGACCGCTCACGTTGCCGCCACCGGCCAGCCCACCACCGGCGCTGGCAGCGGCCTGACCACCCAGCGCCGCCTGCCCGCCGATGCCGAGGCCCGCCTGGCTAGCGATAGCAGCCGAGCTGCCGGACGCAAGACCGGCCTGGCTAGCGATAGCGGCCTGACCCGCCAGACCAGCCTGACCCGCAAGTCCAGCTTGGCCCGCAAGACCGGCTTGACCGGCGAGACCGGCTTGACCAACAAGACCGGCCTGACCGGCAAGGCCAGCCTGACCCACGAGACCCGCTTGACCAACAAGTCCAGCTTGGCCCGCAAGGCCAGCCTGACCGGCAAGACCGGCTTGACCCGCGACGGCGCCGCCCGCGCCAAC
>NZ_VTZN01000649.1 GCF_008370645.1 Mycobacterium simiae | reverse complement strand
TCGGCCAGCAAGTGCGCCCCATCGCCTCGGCCCTGCTTTCTCTTCCCGGCTGCGGGGCGTTGACCGCGGCCAAACTGGTCGGCGAATCCGCCGGGGTGACCCGGTTCAAAAGCGAGGCCGCCTTCGCCCGTCACGCCGGAGTCGCGCCAGTCCCGGTGTGGTCAGGCAACACCGCCGGGCGGGTGCGCATGACCCGCTCAGGCAACCGCCAACTCAACGCCGCCCTGCACCGCATCGCCGTCACCCAGATCCGCCTCG
>NZ_VTZN01000648.1 GCF_008370645.1 Mycobacterium simiae | reverse complement strand
CACCGGCGCTGCCGGAGGCGGCTCCTCCGGCAATGGCTTCACCGAGATTTTCCGCGATGACTTCACCGGCCCCGCGGGCTCGAGCATCAACGGCACCAACTGGCTGTACGCTCTGGGCACGAATTACCCCGGCGGAGCGCCCAATTGGGGCACCGGGGAGATCGAGACGATGACCAACAGCACCAACAACGTCTACCTCGACGGTAACGGCCACCTCGCGATCAAGCCCATCCGGGACGCCTCCGGCAGCTGGACGTC
>NZ_VTZN01000647.1 GCF_008370645.1 Mycobacterium simiae | reverse complement strand
GCCGCAAGGGCCATCGCCGCTTTGGCCGGCCTATCCCAGCAGGGCGCCGGCGTGGGCCTGGATATGAGTGGCTGGACCGGCTCTAAGGTGAGCGCTGAGTCTATGGCGGCGAGTTCCACCAGTGGGTTCGGAGACTTTGGAGCCTTCATGCTCAATCCCAGCATTGGGGGGAAGGCCTTAACAAAGGCGTTGCAGGGAACGAAACGCCCCAGCCAGTTTATGAAAAGAGGGATCAGCGACGCGGGGATAAAACAATTCA
>NZ_VTZN01000646.1 GCF_008370645.1 Mycobacterium simiae | reverse complement strand
GACCTCAGCCCTTCGGCGTGTCACTTATGCGAGGGCTGGTTAACTGATCTCGGATTCCGCAACCCCGACAACCAACGACGCCGAGTACGGTGGGCCTGCACCCGCCGAACACGGCAGGCGCCATCCAGGGCCAGACAACTCAAGCCCTGCTAAGTCGGAAGAGCCCGATTAAGGCAGGGTGTTGGGGGCTCACCGCCAAGGGGCTAAAAGCTCCAAAGAGCCAGAAGATAAGGAACCACCAATGTCTGTATTCGCAGAA
>NZ_VTZN01000645.1 GCF_008370645.1 Mycobacterium simiae | reverse complement strand
TGGTTGCGGCCGGTGCCGGTGGGGGTGGCCGGGGAATTGTATGTGGCCGGGGCGGGGGTGGGTGTGGGGTATTGGCGGCGGCCCGGTTTGACCGCATCACGGTTTGTGGCCTGCCCGTTCGGAGGGAGCCAAGCCCACGGACAACGGATGTATCGCACCGGCGACATCGCCCGCTGGGGCGCCGACGGCCAACTGCACTACCTAGGCCGCACCGACGAACAAGTCAAAATCCGCGGCTACCGCATCGAATGCGCCGAAATC
>NZ_VTZN01000644.1 GCF_008370645.1 Mycobacterium simiae | reverse complement strand
CCCCATAATCGTTGCCCCAGCAATCGTTTTGCCGACGGAGTCGGCGCTGATAGCAACCGCTTCGGGGCTGGCGGCGGTGACGATTTTTGCCATGTTCAGGTTCTGCGCCTGGGCAAACGACCACTCGTTGTAGGTGATCGATCCTTCGGTGTTCTTGATGGCCGCCGACGTGCCGTCGTTCCCCTTCGCGCCCTCACCGACGCCGCCTTTGAACGCCTTTCCGACTCCCTTGCCCCAGGCGCCATCAGAAGCGGCGTCAAGGTAG
>NZ_VTZN01000643.1 GCF_008370645.1 Mycobacterium simiae | reverse complement strand
CCGGTGATGAACGGGCGGTCGCGCTCGTCGACGTCGGACGTGATCAGCGTGGCCGCCTCGGCGTCGGTACGCGCGATGACGACGGTGGGAACATCAGCGACGTCAGCGGCCAAACGCGCCGAGGTCAGGGTGCGGATGTGCTGCTGGGTCGGGATCAGCACCTTGCCACCCAGGTGGCCGCACTTCTTCTCCGAGGCCAGCTGGTCCTCCCAGTGCGAACCGGCAACA
The DNA here is from genome assembly GCF_008370645.1 of Mycobacterium simiae. Lineage (GTDB taxonomy): Bacteria > Actinomycetota > Actinomycetes > Mycobacteriales > Mycobacteriaceae > Mycobacterium > Mycobacterium simiae_A. The sequence continues at coordinate 37 of NZ_VTZN01000643.1, read as the reverse complement.
CCGGCCGCGATCATCGCCTTCTGCAGCTCGTAGACGT
>NZ_VTZN01000642.1 GCF_008370645.1 Mycobacterium simiae | reverse complement strand
ACCCTTGAATGTCGCCCCGGCAATTGTCTTTCCGACGGTCTCGGCGGTGATCGTCACCGGATCCGGACCCGCCGACGTGATGATTTGGGCCATGTTTAACTGATGGCCCACCGCGTAGGACCATTCGTTGTAGGTGATCGAACCGTCAGTTCGCTTCAGCGCCTGCGAGGTGCCGTCATTGCCGGCGGCGCCTTCACCGACGCCACCATTGAATGTTTGCCCACCGCCTTTGCCCCACGCGCCGTTGGACGCGGCATCGAGGTAA
>NZ_VTZN01000641.1 GCF_008370645.1 Mycobacterium simiae | reverse complement strand
TCGTCGGGGGTCATGGGGTGGTTCATCTGTCTCTCCGGTATCGGTGAGCGAGGTGTTTGGAGGCCTGGTAGCAGCCGATGGGGCGACATCGTCGCGGGTTGCCGTCGCGGGCAGGGGCGAGGGGCACCATCAGGACTGTGCCGTCGACTTCGGCGACCATCAGCCAGTGGGCGGGTGGTTTGGCGGGTAGAACATCGGGTCGGACGCCCCGACTTCGCGGATGTCCTCGATGCCCAGGCGTGGGTGTTTGAACAGGTGGGCGGCTTG
>NZ_VTZN01000640.1 GCF_008370645.1 Mycobacterium simiae | reverse complement strand
GGGCCTTGCCCCCATGTAGTGGACACGGGATTTGTCGTTACGCCGCTTGTGGCAGCGTAGCGGTTGTGTGGTTGTTTTCGTAGGCGGCCGGAGTGGAATTACGGCATCGGGAGTGCCGTCGTCGGATGTTGTAGCGGGCCAGCCAGCGGAACACTTCACGGCGGCAGGTGGCAGCGTCGCGCCAGTGGCTGCGGTCCTGCAGGATCTCGCGTTTGAGCGAGGCGTTGAAGGATTCGGCGAGCGCGTTATCGGCACTTGACCCCACCC
>NZ_VTZN01000064.1 GCF_008370645.1 Mycobacterium simiae | reverse complement strand
GTTGCCGAAGTGCGGCCTGAGCTTCTGAGCCATGATTGTGCCTTTCTGGACCCGGCGGCCCCCGACGGTGGCGCCGCCGCGCCGCAGCATTCCCCCTGCGCTATCAGCTCAAACAATCTGGGGACGCAAGCGGTCGATGCTACGCCGGTTCGCGCCTGCACGGAACACAACAGCGTGCGGCTGTTGTCCAAGCGGCACGCGGTCGCAGTTCGCCGATGAATTTTGGCCCCGCCGCCGGTCAGACCCATACAACAGGACACATCGACAGCGAAGGTGGAAATCATGGCCAACGCACTACCACCCATCGTGGATCACCAGACTTGGCGCGCCGCGCTCGACGAACTGCGCAAGCGTGAGAAGACCGCCACCCGTGAACTGGATGCGATCGCCGCGCAGCGGCGCCGGTTGCCGATGGTCATGCTGCCCGAGTACACCTTGACCGGCGCTAACGGACCCATCCGCCTGGTCGACGTGTTCGACGACGACGCACAGCTCATCGTTTACTACCACATGTGGTCAGCCGGTGCCGACTGGCAGTGCGGCGGCTGCACGGGCTTCACGTCGCAATTCACACGGCTGGAGTTCCTCGACAACTACGACGCGCGCTTCGTCGTCGTCACCACCGGAGCGATCGAAGAGGCGTTAGCATACAAGTCCAAGGTGGGGAACCAGATGGACTGGTAATCGTCATCGGATAGTCCGTTTGCCGCTGACATGGACGCGCCACCGGGTGGGGGCTTCGCGGTCAACGTGTTTCTGCGCGACCGCGACACCGTCTACCGCACATGGCACACCAACGGGCGCGGCACCGAGCAGCTCAGCCACATTTTCGGTCTCATTGACATACTTCCTTGGGGCCGCCAGGAGGAATGGCTCGACTCACCGCCAGGTTGGCCGTCGCGGGCAACCTACTCTGGTTGGCTGGACTCGCCCGATATCGCCCGCGTCTACGGACCAAAGGACAACGCATGACCGTGAGCTGCCAACGCTACGTCGTCACCCGTACCATCGCCGCCAGTCCGGCAGCGATTTTCGCGGTGCTAGCGGATCCTTCGCGCCATCGCGACACCGAGCCCGGCGACTGGGTCCGCGGTGCGGTGGCCACCGCACCGATCTGCGGCGCAGGTCAAATCTTTGCGATGAACATGTATCTCGCCCGAGCCGGTGGTGACTACATCACCTACAACATGGTCAACGTGTTTGAAATGGATCGCGCCATCGGCTGGATGCCGGGACAGCTCGACAGTGCTGGAAACCACGCTGCCGGTGGTTGGGCGTGGCGCTACGACCTGGCCCCAAACGGCGACCACACCGACGTCACCCTTACCTACGACTGGACGGCCACGCCGCAGGACTTCCGCGACCAGGTCGGCGGGATGCCACCGTTCCCGAAGGACTACCTCGTGGCGTCGTTGGCGAGCCTGGAGCGATCAGTCACTACCTAGGCCCATGCGACACCGCGGTGCGGACGGTTGCTCACACCACGGACGATGGCCCGCGTCTGCCATAACGCGCTTGATCACATTCTCCGCGCTCGAAAGAGTAGGCAATAACGTTGGCCGCCAGGCCATTTAGTGTTCGCGATTGAAAATCGCGGCCGACCAACGTGCGGCCCGTCGCGAGGTCCAATGAGCCCTTGGATCCAAAGGTTAGCTGGTGTCGCGCTGCGCATAGCTCGGGACATGGGTCGGCGGTATCCCGGAGTTACGCGAGTCAAGCTGTAGCACAACGTGATTCGGTCGTACTAGGTCGACGCTGGGTAATGGCGGGTGGATGATCGTGGGGCGTCATGTTTCGCCGGCAGTGGCGTGTCGAGGCAGCCGACAAGAGTCTTGACTGATTCAAGAAAAGGCGTCATAGTGGCCAAGTGGCCTCGACGGCGGACTACACAGGCAAGCTGCGGATGGCCGATCTGCGAGTGACCCGCCCCAGGCTCGCTGTGTTAGAGGCCGTGGACGCTCACCCGCATGCCGACACTGAGACGATCTTTTCAGCAGTGCGGACCGGCCTGCCTGACGTTTCCCGCCAGGCGGTTTACGACGTACTCAATGCGCTCACCTTGGTAGGTCTGATTCGGCGAATTCAGCCCTCCGGATCAGTTGCGCGTTACGAATCCCGCGTCGGTGATAACCACCACCACGTCGTATGCCGGGCTTGCGGAATGATCGCTGATGTCGATTGTGCGGTCGGCGCGGCGCCGTGCCTGACTCCTTCGGACGACACCAACATTCTTGATGGCTTCATGCTTGACGAGGCTGAAGTCATCTACTGGGGCCTGTGCCCCGATTGCTCTACCGCAGTGCCCCGATCACAACCATGATCACAGCCCGATTCACTATTACCCGGAAGGAATGTTGTGTCATCCGATATCTCCGATAGCCGCCCTCCCCACCCAGAAACCAAGACGGCAAGCACCAGTGAAAGCGAAAACCCGGCGATCCCATCGCCCAAACCGAAAGCGCATGCGCCCCTGACGAACCGGGACTGGTGGCCGGACCAGGTCGACGTGTCGCTGCTACAGCCGGGCAATCCCCTGGCCAACCCGCTCGGCGAGGACTTCGACTACGCCAGCGAATTCGCCACAATCGACGTCGAGGCGCTCAAGGCTGACCTGTTCACCGTGATGACCACCTCCCAAGACTGGTGGCCGGCCGACTACGGCCACTACGGTGGTCTGTTCATCCGGATGAGCTGGCACGCCGCGGGCACCTACCGCATTCACGACGGTCGCGGCGGCGGCGGTCAGGGTATGCAGCGGTTCGCGCCGCTCAACAGCTGGCCAGACAACGCCAGCCTGGACAAGGCGCGGCGGCTGCTCTGGCCGGTCAAGAAGAAGTACGGCAACAAGATCTCGTGGGCGGACCTGATCATTTTCGCCGGCAACTGCGCGCTGGAGTCGATGGGATTCAACACCTTCGGTTTCGGCTTCGGCCGCGAGGACGTCTGGGAGCCCGAAGAAATCCTTTGGGGAGAAGAGGACGCCTGGCTGGGCACCGACAAGCGCTACTCCGGTGAACGCAACCTGGCGCAGCCGTACGGTGCCACCACCATGGGTCTGATCTATGTCAATCCCGAAGGCCCCGAAGGCAAGCCGGATCCGGTTGCCGCGGCGGTGGACATCCGTGAGACGTTCGGCCGGATGGCGATGAACGACGAGGAAACCGCCGCACTTATCGTGGGCGGCCACAGCTTCGGCAAGACCCACGGCCGCGGCGATCCTGATCTGCTTGGTCCCGAGCCGGAGGCCGCCCCGATCGAACAACAGGGACTGGGCTGGAAAAGCTCCTACGGCAGCGGCGCGGGTAAGGACGCCATGACCAGCGGCCTAGAGGTCGTCTGGACGCCCACCCCGACCAAGTGGGACAACTCCTTCCTGGAGACCCTGTACGGCTACGAGTGGGAGCTGACCAAAAGCCCGGCCGGCGCCTGGCAGTTCACCGCGAAGGACGGTGCCGGTGCGGGGACCATCCCGGATCCGTTCGGCGGGCCCGGTCGTGCCCCTACCATGTTGGTGACCGACATTTCGCTGCGTGAGGACCCGACCTACCGCCAGATCACGCAGCGCTGGCTGCACCATCCCGAAGAGCTAACCGTGGCGTTCGCCAAGGCGTGGTACAAGCTGCTGCACCGCGATATGGGCCCGATTAGCCGTTACTTGGGGCCATGGGTTGGCGAGCCACAGTTGTGGCAGGACCCGGTTCCGGACGTCGATCACGAGTTGGTCGACGCACAGGATGTCGCGGCGCTGAAGAGCAAGGTGCTCGCGTCCGGGCTATCGGTTCCGCAGCTGGTCAAGACGGCGTGGTCGGCGGCGGGGAGCTTCCGCCGTACCGATAAGCGCGGCGGCGCCAACGGAGCGCGGCTGCGTCTGGAGCCGCAGAAGAACTGGGCGGCCAACGAGCCTTCGGAGTTGGCGAAGATCCTGCCGGTGCTGGAGCGGATCCAGCAGGAATTCAACGACGCGGCATCCGGTGGCAAGAAGATCTCGCTGGCCGACCTGATTGTGCTGGCGGGGTCCGCGGCGGTGGAGAAGGCGGCCAAGGACGCCGGTTACGAGATTTCGGTGCATTTTTCGCCCGGGCGTACCGACGCCTCGCAGCAGAACACCGATGTGGAGTCGTTCGCGGTGCTCGAACCGCGGGCCGACGGTTTCCGTAACTATCTGCGGCCCGGCGAGAAAGCACCGCTCGAGCACCTTCTGGTCGAGCGGGCGTACCTGCTGGGGGTGACAGCCCCGGAAATGACGGTGCTCGTAGGCGGTTTGCGTGCGCTGGGCGCCAACCATGGTGGCAGCAAGCACGGGGTGTTCACCGACAAGCCGGGCGCGTTGACCAACGACTTCTTCGTCAACCTGCTCGACATGGATACGGAGTGGAAGGCGTCAGAAGCAGCGGAGAACGTCTACCAGGGCCACGACCGGGCCTCCGGCGAGCTCAAGTGGACCGCGACTGCCAATGACCTTGTGTTCGGGTCGAACTCGGTGCTGCGAGCGTTGGCTGAGGTGTACGCGCAAGACGACGCGAAAGGGAAATTCGTGGCGGACTTTGTCGCGGCCTGGGTCAAGGTGATGAATAGCGACAGGTTCGACCTCCAGTAGCAACCGCGGATCGTCGGCACCCCGCGAGACCACCCGTTCGTGGGGTGCCGGCAATTTCAACGGGCTGCAGTAACGACGATCGAGTCTCCCCCGGTTTGCCAGGCCGCCGTGCAGGTGGAGACGGAGACCTGCTCGTCCGGGTGGTTGGGGATCATTGAAGTGGACAGTCTCGCTGTTGGTGTCGATTCCGGTGACGACAAGGAAGTGATCGGGCTTGGTGCGCCGGTCGTTGCTGTTCCAGATGACTGCGAATTGACCCAGGCAATGATCTTGCGGTCGTCGGTGAGGTACTGCTGCCATCTCGATGCCTCCGCCGCCGTTGGTGTGGCTCGGGTCGGTGAGCTGCCATTACGGCGCTGTGGTATTGACGTTCGCGCGCCACGGCGGTCTGCTAGCTCGGCTCCTCGCTGAGGCAATATCGGTGTCGGGCGTGTGCTGAGGGTGATGCATGTCGGCGTGTCGTCGCCCTGCGCGCACGCTGGATGCCGGTAGCTGTAGAAGCCGAACGTCATTCCAAGCAGCGGTTGTCGTATTGTGTGCCGTCCGATCCAACAGCGCTTGGTTCTCGAAGCCGCCCACCGGTTGGAGCGGAATGGCTAACATCGTCTTGTGCGTGCTCTGCCTGCTCATAACTCAGTAACCATTGGTTTGGCGGGGGTTGCTATCTCGGCTGTGTCCGTGATCGCTGCAGCCCTGCTGCCGCCCGGCGCGCCCGGCGCGGCGCGGTCAGCCGCCGCGGCGAACTGTCCCCAAGTGGAAGTTGTCTTTGCCCGCGGCAGATATGAGTCGCCGGGCCTAGGCGCGCTCGGCAATGCCTTCATCAACGCTCTCGGCTCCAAAGTTGGGGGTAAGAGCATGGGCACTTACGCCGTGAAGTATCCCGCCGATACCGAAGTCGACGTCGGCGCGAACGACATGAGCCGGCACGTGCAGTACATGGTCACCACCTGCCCCGACACCAGGCTGGTGCTGGGCGGCTACTCCCTCGGCGCTGCGGTCGCCGACGTAGTGCTTGCGGTGCCCATGTCCGCGTTCGGATTCAACAGCCCGCTGCCGGCTGGCGCCGATGAACATATCGCCGCTGTCGCGCTGTTCGGCAATGGAAGTCAGTGGGTGGGTCCCATTACCAATTTCAGCCCGGTGTACAACGACCGGACCATCGAGTTGTGCCACGGCACCGACCCCGTCTGCAACCCGGCCGACCCAAACACCTGGAAGCAGAACTGGCCAGAACATCTGGCCAGTGCCTACATCCAGGCGGGCATGGCCAACCAGGCAGCCGATTTCGTCGCAGCCAGGCTCTGAGGTGTGTCGGGCCGTCTCAGGCTTTCAGATCATCTTCTCCCGGCTATGCCGGTGTTATGCCGTACCGCCTCAGTGAAGTGCGGGAGAAACATCGATGGCAACGCGTGCAATGCCTCGGGTGTTCCCCACACTGGCTCCGATTGAGGAAAAGCGGGGAGCATACCGTCCGCCGTGTTTACGAGCATATGAAAATGATAGAATCACGGCGAGAATTAATACCATTGACTCAACATATTCGAGAGCACACGTCATTTTCATAGAATCAGCATGAGTATTACTGTGGTGCCTGGAATTGTCCGTGCTAGCAAAATGAATGAACGCTGCGCGAGAAATTAGCATATTCCTGATGACGATGGACGAGCGGGCACCGGTGGTCTCTCGATTTCAGCGTACTGAGCAGGGCAGATGCCACGTGTAATGATGTCGGGCGGCGGGCTGGGAAGCGCGTTCACAAGTCACCGCCGGCCAATGGCAGCATGCTATCAGCAACCCGCCAACGTGAACGCATCAATAAAGATAAGGTTGCTGGTTGCGCCAGGCGCGTTTTTAAAATCAACGTGAATATTGGTGAAACTCGGAGATCAGAGCCACGTCGGGCGCGATCACGCGTTGCTTCGGCGAACGTTCTGTTCGTAGCGTCTCGTGACATCTAAGGCATTAACTTATTGGACGCCTTTCACCTGAATCTCGGAAGGGAGACGGAATGTCATTTGTAACGGCCTATCCGGAGATGTTGGCGGCGGCCGCGGGTAATGTCCAGTCGATCGGTGCCGCGTTGAGTGTGGGCAATGCGGCCGCCGCGGGGCCCACGACCGCGGTGGTTGCCGCGGCTGCTGATGAGGTGTCGGCGCTGACGGCGGCGCAGTTTGCCGCTCATGCTCAGCGGTATCAGGCCTTGGGCGCCCGTGCTGCCCGGATTCAAGAGGCGTTGGCGGCGACGTTGGCGGCCAGCGCGGGTTCGTACGCGGCCACTGAGGCAGCCAACGCGGCGTCGGCTGGCTAAGCGGCCTGGCATCAAGTGGGGGTGGGAAACATGGATTATGGCTTGCTGCCGCCGGAGGTGAATTCCGGGCGCATGTATACCGGACCGGGGTCCGGGTCGTTGCTGGCTGCCGCGGCCGGATGGACTGGGCTGGCCGCGGACTTGCACGCCGCGGCGGCCGGACATCGTTCGGTGATCTCCGGGTTGACCAGCGGTTCGTGGCTGGGTCCGGCGTCGGTGTCGCTGGCGGCGTCGGTGACACCGTTGGTGGCGTGGCTGGACAGCAGCGCCGCGCAGGCCGAACTGGCGTCGGGTCAGGCGGCCGCGGCCGCGGCCGCCTACGAGGCGGCGTTCGCCGCGACAGTGCCGCCGCCGGTGATCGCGGCTAACCGCGTTTTGCTGGCGGCGTTGATCGCGACAAACTTCTTCGGGCAAAACACTCCGGCGATCGCGGCCACCGAGGCGGAATACGTCGAGATGTGGGCCCAGGATGCGGCGGCGATGTATGGCTATGCGGGCTCCTCGGCGGCGGCGGCGCAGCTGAGCGACTTCGTCGAGCCGCAGGACGTCGTGAACCCCGCCGGGCTAGCCGATCAGGCCAGTGCGGTCGTGAATGCCCAGAATGACGCCGTCACCAGCAATGCGGCGAACATGGCGTCGGTGCTGAATCCCAGCATTACCGAGGCATTGCAGACGCTATCGGCGCCCATCTCGGGCAAGTCGATCGACGAATGGTTGGTCAAGTACACACCGCTGGACGACCTGGTGATGCTCTACAGCAAATACACGCTGCCCTACATTTCGGCAGGGCAGACGGGTGTGCAGATGGGCCAGTCCTTCGGGCAGATCAGCAACGGAGTTACCGCCATGACGTCGTTCGCGAAGGGGCTCGCGCCGGCGGCTACGGCGGTCGAAGGCGCGATCTCGGCGGCCGGGTCGGCGGCAACCAACACCGCCGCCCACGCCGGGGGCGTGGCGGCGAGTCTGGGCAAAGCACTGCCCATGGGTGCGTTGTCGGTGCCGCCGAGCTGGGCGCCGGTGACCGCCATGACCAACCCCGCCGTGGGGGCCCTAACCAACGCCGCAGCGATACCAGCCGCCGCCGAAGGCCTCAACACCCTGCCGATGACCCCCTTTGGGCAATTGATCGGAAATCACTACGGGCGCAACCTACCCAGCTACGGTTTCAGGCCCTCGGTCATGGCAAAACCCCCTGCTGCCGGGTGATACCCGGGCGCCACAGCTCGGTGGAATTTCAGTCACCGGCCAGCTATTTCGGCTGGCGCCATTCATTGATCTTGCGGCCCAGCGAATCCGCGGCGCTCGTGGCAGCGCGGCCGACGCCGTCGACGAAGCCGCCGAGGCCGTCACGAATGCCTTTGATCAACGGATCGTCGGACTGATCGAAGCCGTCTCTATAGTGCGGGCGGCCTCGCCCAGATCGTCGGACGAGGAGGCTTTGTCATCGTCAGCGCACCCCGGGTAGTGGCCGGACATCACCTTCCGTAGCCGCCGGTATCTGCCCATGTGGTTAGCGCGGCCGCCCGCAGCACCGAGAACGGGTGTGTCTGCAGCTCCAGATTGAGCAGCTTGAGCAGCCCGTCGCGCATGTCTCCGGCTCGTTCGTACGCCCTGGCCTGAGCCAAGAACGGCGCTGAATCCAGCTTGTCCAACCGGCTGCCGCCGGCGAGCTTCATCTCCACTCGGATCGCGGTATCCAGATCCTGGCAGTGTTGGCGCTCGCGCAGCATTCCCGACAGCAATTTCAAAATTTGGTCGAAGCCCTTGAGGCGACGCAGCGCGGATAACGCTGTCCGATCGGCGGGGTGTTCCCACGCGCGCGAACTGATTCCCGGGAAGGTAATGCGGGTGGTGGCGGATGTCTGAGACATGGCGCGCTCCCTCAATCGTCCGTATCAGAATACGAACATTGGGCGGAGCGTTACCTCACCAGCTGGCTAAGATGTCAGGCGGGCGCGTCCGCACTGGTCCATGCCCGGGTAGGAACGGCGGTACCGGCATCGCCGGCCATTGCGGCGGCACGTTGTCGCCCCAGGTATGCAGGGTGACGGCGCATCTCCGCGAGGAGCTGGCTGTCACGACGTTGGGCCGCAATCCAAGCCGGGTGCGAGTGCAGATAAATCACCGTTGCCTCCGATGCGTTCGCCACGATTGTCAACTCCTCCCACCCAACCGTCTCGGGTTTACGCGCTTAGGAGTCAGGATTGTTAGCAAACCTGTGATCAAACCGTGTCATTAGATGAGAATTCGCCGTGAATTTCGTCGCTATCCGACGTTGGTGCGCAACTCGCGCAGCTATAGCCGCGCCGATCTCTTCTTGATAAACCCGGTCTGAACTCGATATTTATTGCAAGAAGGGTCCTTGGTGGATGGCAACGTAATCATTTCAAATGCAACCATTGCCGTGGCGCAGAATAATGCGGTTATGACGACGGACCGGCTGTCGAGAGTCGTTGAGCAAGAAAAGTAATCGCACGGCACGGTTTGTGCAGGCCCAGTCTGCGGGGTCGGGCTGCGGCGGCCAAGCGACGACCCGTGTCGATAAGCCGCAATCAGTCCTTCCGACTCGGCAACGTGCCATCATGCCAAGGTGCGGCAGATGTGCTCCATTCCTGCGGGAATCCAGATGGCATCTAGCGATGTCGGTTGGGCGTTTAGGCCAGATCCAGGTTCACCGGCCGGATAACAGCCGCTTGCGATCGCCCTGACGACGGCGGTCAAGGTACGGTGCGGTCATGCCTGATCGAAACCGCCGATTCCTGCTGCGTGAACGCCCCACCGGTCGCATCGATCCGGGTACCTTCGAGCTCAGCGAGACGGAGGTGCCAGAAATCGGTCACGGGGAGGCGCTGGTGCGCGTCGACTGGATCTCACTCGATCCGACCAACCGCGGATGGATCAACGAAACGCCGACATATCTGCCGCCGGTAGGAATCGGTGCGGTGATGCGTGGAATCGGGTTGGGTGAGGTCGTTGGGTCGAAACACCCGAGCTATGCGGTTGGCCAAACGGTGCAGGGTCTTCTCGGCTGGCAGGAGTATGCGGTCGTCTCAGACGCGATGCCCTCGCAACCGGTTGACATCGCCGAAGGAGTCTCCCCAAGCGCTTACCTCGGCGCGCTGGGGTTGACCGGGCTCACCGCCTGGATCGGGATTCGTGAGATCGGCAAGCCGAAGCCGGGCGAGACGGTCGTGGTGTCGGCGGCAGCCGGCGCGGTCGGCTCGGTAGCCGGTCAGCTGGCCAAGGCCGATGGGGCACGCGTGGTCGGCATCGCGGGCGGACCGGAGAAGTGCGCGCTGCTGACCGAGCAGCTGGGCTTTGACGCCGCCGTCGACCACCGCGCCCCAAACTGGGCCGCTCAGCTGGCCGCCGCCACTCCCAACGGCATCGACGTCGACTTCGAGAATGTGGGCGGCGACATCATGGACGCGATATTCGCGCGGCTCAACATCCGGGCGCGTGTCGCGCTGTGTGGCCTGATCTCCGGCTACAACTCGGCGGACCCGCCGCCCGGGCCGCGCGCCTTCGGCAACCTGCTCGTCCAACGCGCAACACTGCAGGGGTTCATTGTTATGGATCACTTCGGCCAAGCGCCCGAGGCGATCGCCGAAATCGCCGGCCTGATGACCGAGGGCCGACTAACGCCTCTTGAAACCGTTGTTGAGGGCTTCGAGCAGCTGCCCACCGCGATCAACATGCTGTTCGACGGCAAGAACGTTGGCAAGCTCGTGGTCAAGCTGACCCGGTAGGCTCCACTCGCGCTTTCGCACCGTACGGGCTTAACTGCTATCGTCCCTGGCTTATGCCTGAGATGGATCGTCGGCGCATGATGCGGATGGCGGGCGTCGGTCTATTCGGCGTGCTGGGTGCGGCGATTCCTGCGCCGAAGGCGCTTGCCCTCCCCAACGGACACGACGTGCCCGCAGCGCCGGCGCCCAGTGGTCAGGCCGGCAACTATCTTTTTCATGACGAATTCGATGGCCCGGCCGGTTCGGCACCCGACTCCTCGAAGTGGACCGTAGCCCGAGCGCGTGAGCAGATGAAGGACCCGACGTATTGGGAGCTGCCCGAGAACGTTGGGCAGTACCGTGACGATCGTCAAAACGTCTTCCTCGATGGCAAGTCCAACCTGGTCATCCGTGCCGCGAAAGACGGTGCCACGTACTACTCGGGCAAGTTGGTCAGCCCGTGGCGGGGCGGAATCGGCCACATCTGGGAGGCTCGCATCAAATTTGACTGCTTGACCGCAGGGTGCTGGCCGGCCTGGTGGCTGTCCAACGAAGACCGCGGCGAAATTGACATCGTCGAGTGGTACGGCAACGGCAGCTGGCCGTCGGCCACCACCGTCCACGCCAAATCAAACGGTTCCGAATGGAAGACGTACAACATCGCGCTGGACAGCGGGTGGCACACGTGGCGATGCCAATGGGATGAGACCGGCATGCGCTTTTGGCAAGACTACGTGGACGGCGCGCAGCCGTACTTCGCCGTGGCGGCAAACTCATTGCCGGACTGGCCGTTCAACGATCCCGGCTACGCGGTGTCGCCGGTCGTTAATCTGGCGGTCGCCGGTTCCGGCGGCGGCGATCCCCGGCCCGGTACCTATCCCGCCCAGATGCTCGTCGACTGGGTCCGGGTCTGGTAGTCGCAAGGTCGCCGACGGGTAGCGCCTGCCTGCTGCTGGTCAACGGGTGCTCGCACGCTGCAGCCAACCCGTGCCGATCAGCGTACGGTTGCCACATGTTTCGCATGACGGTTCAGGACGTGTTCTTCATCCGTGGTCGCGGGATCGTCGCCACTGGCCGCGTCGAGTACGGGCAATTGCGGGTCGGCGACGAGGTACGGATCAACGACGGGTCCGGTGTGCGGGTCGACGCGATCGAGGCGTTTCGCAAGAAGATGGAAACCGCGGACGCGGGCGACAACGTCGGCTTGCTCTTCAAGAATCTCACCAAGAGCGATCTGGCTGCCGGAGACGTGATTACGTCGGCGGGCGCCTTTTTCGCCTAACGAAGCAGGCAGCGCAGCTGACATTTTAGTTGGGATCGGTAGCCACCCCACCGGCCTGTGCTAATCCCAACGGCGCCCAAGGAAGCGGCGCCCCAGGAAAGGAAATGAGCACATGAACATCGTCCCCACCAGTCTCGAAGAGAAGATCAGCCGCGTGGATCGCCAGCCAAGTCTGGTGATCGGGATAAGCCTCGGCCTGGTGGCGGCGTGGTCCTTCGTCCGGCTGATCTGGCTGCTGTACATCTCGATGACCTTCGGTTGGTTCGTCGGCTCGATGGCTTTCCACTTCGTACTGTGGGCAGTGGTGGGCATTACGGCCGCGGTTGCTGCCACCGCGTTTCTGCGCCGCTACCTCAAGGGCTCTGAAGGCTGACCGTCCTGATGGCTCGAGGTAGCCAGTCGTGCCGGACCCGTTCGGGTTCGGCACGTTCAGCGGTTTGCCATGCGACGCAGTGTGTTATCGAAGACGGCGTCGAAGGGTTGTTGGTGACAGCGCGACACCAGGCCGGTGAACGCGTCAAATCCGGTTGGGTCGAATTCGCGACCGACCGTCAGGCGGATGTCGCTACGATCAGCCACCTCTGCCGGATCGGCTGGATCGTGTCCGAACACTTCGGCCGCGTCGAACGCGCCGGTGGAGGCCACACCGACCACCGCGAAGCACTTGACCGGGGTAAAGCCGAGGCCTTCATCGGACACGTGATACCTGAAGTAACCGAACGTATCTGACAGCTCGTTGATATCGCTAACGGTCCACGAGGCCGGAAAATCGGTAATCGCAAATCGCGCATTGGGTCCGTGCTCTCTACCTTCCCCGGTCGCCGCGGCATCGGCGGGCGGCGCGTCTGGTACGACAAGCTGCGCATAGCGGTCTACCTGGACGTAGGCGGCCAGGTTGTCTCCGAAGTGATTGAGCACCTTCGGAACTCCGCTGCAGGGAGACGGTGCGTAGAGCGCTTCCGGGCGTTGCGGGCGCGGCGCAGCCGCGCCCGCAACGGGCGAGGTGGCGTTCCGCTGCAATCGCCCGGTCAACGAGTATCCCCAGTCGACCGGAAAGTCCGCGCTGGCCGGCAACGCAGCAGCCAAGTTCCAGTTTGTTCGCGACGCGAGGCTTGCGGACGTGGAGTGTGCGCGCGGTGCCGTCATCAATACGGTCGCTCCGCAGGCGCCGAGGACAGCAAGAGCGATAGCCCCCACCACCCGCGGCCAAGGCTGGCTGCGCACTCGCTGCGCGGCCAGGGATCCCATTCGTGCTCCTCACCGCGAGCCTAGCTGAGCGGCGTCCGCATCGCTACCGGTGCATTGCCGGCGTAAAGACTATCGCGGTATCCCGGCGCTGAAGCTGATCGACACAGCAAGCCCCTGATTCCCTACTTGCCGATGCCGACGAAAGTGGCCAGCTCGCGGCGAGCGGCCCGAACGGAATTGGCAACGACCGTGGCGCGCAAGTTATTTCGTTGTGAGTCTACTCATTGTGCGGGTGCTTCAGTTGCTCACGAACTCCGGGTGGAACTTGGCCACCATTCGACGCATCCCATCGCGCCAGTCGACTGTGGTCCCGCTGTCGATCAGTTCGTGGAGGCGGGTCAGGTCATCGGGATTTCCGCGCAGCGCCGGTGCGCCTTCAATGAACACCGGCTCCCTGCCGATCAGGGCGCCCAGGTAGGCGCACCACTCCTGAATACTGACGATGTGGTCGCCGGCCCAGTCTGCGCGCGCGTCAGGGTTGGCAAAGCGCGCGACGCCCCAGACTTCGTTGCCGGCAGCCAGGGCGCGGGCGACCGGAGCGGCAACCTGACCCGTCACGCCAGTTATCAGGATTTTCGAGTCACGCAGCACCCTGATGCTAAGCGGCTGGTGTGTACCGACGGCTGATGACGCGCGACAATAAGCTCAATCGCCGGCGGTATTCAGGCGATCGGACTTTTGCGCTTTTCGCCCAGTTCAATCGTCACCGTTGAGATCTCCAATCGGTGCCGAATCTGGAAAGGGTGAAAACCGCAGAGCGGCTACTCCTAAATCACAGTTCGCAGCGGCAATCGGAAGCCGAATTTAGCAGGGTGGCTGCATAACTGCCGCGCTGCTTTTGCGCATTGTGCTCATGCGAGGGCGGCGGGTCATGGCAAGCTGGTGTGGCGCGCCTCACGACTCGGCAGCTGAAATGGGATTCGTCACAGGTGCTAATGCTCGTCCGAAAGAAAGCTGCTGGCCAGACTTCCCGCAGGCCTTAGACTTAGAGGATCGTCCAGCACCGCTGGACCGGAGTTTGCGGCGGTAGTCGCGCCACAGGCCCCGCTGATCGCCTGCATTGCTCGGCGATCACAATGAACGGTTTGTGTCGCGCACAAGTACACACAGGAGCAGCAAGCAGATGGACACCATGTCACACGATCCGGCAGCAGGTGACATTGGCTCACAGCTGGTCGACCTTGGGAGCCAAGGCATCAGTGCGGGTAGCACCGCGGCGATGACGGTGCTGACCGGCCTTATCCCCGCGGGGGGTGAGGAGGTTTCGGCGCAGGCGGTGATGGCATTCGCGCAGGAAGCCGCCTCGATGTTGGCGTCCAACGTAGCGGCGCAAGAAGAGCTGATGCGGACCGGTACGGCGTTGACAGACATCGCGCGAATGTATGGGGACGCCGACGACAGCGCCGCTGACGTTCTGGCCTTCCGGGGCGCTGCGATGTCCCGACCGGCCGCGGCCAGTACCGGGGCGCTGGTGGGTAGCGGACCGTTGGGAGCGGGGGCACTTGCGTCGCAAGCTGGCGCCGCGGCGCAGACGCCACTGGTGTCTGAGGCGATCGGAGCGTCATCTTCGCCCGTCGTCTCGGCAGCCGCCAACGCCGGCGCGTCGGCAATGAGTGGCGCTGCACCTCTGAGCAGTGGGATGGGCACGGGTGCCGCACCGACCGCGGGTGGCTCCAGAGCCGGGCTGGCGTCTGCTAATGAGCCCGCGAAGTCAGATGAATCGGAACGCGAAGAGCCAAAGGACCTGCCCGTAGGCGAGCAGTTGGCGTAACGAGACGTCGCGGTGCCGCATCAGCGAGACGGCACCGGCGTCGGGGCTCTGTTCGCAGCGCATCGCCAACGTGAGTGGCGGCTCCCCTACGCTAGCGCTGTCACGTGATAGCGCCGGAAGCGAAAGTGAGGGGTCTAGTGACCAACCCTGACATGGCCACGATCTTGAAAAACATGAAGATCCCGGAGCGGATGACCGGCAGTCAGGCCCTGCGTGACTTCTTGCTCATCTACAGCGACGACGAAGAAACGCTGGCGAATAACCCCGAGCGGGTCAAGCAGTTGAATGGATTGCTCATCCTTTCACACCTCGAGGTCGTCAACGCGCTGGGCGCGTTGGAAGCCGCCGCTGCCGAACAGCACGCCGAGCAGTTCCGTAAAGAGATCAACAAGAGGTACCGAAAGCGTCGCTGGTTTTGACCCGATGACTTCGGGGGGTCGTCGCATCGTTTGGTCGTACCGTTGAGTGGTGCGATGGATTGTCGACGGTATGAACGTGATCGGATGTCGCCCGGACGGTTGGTGGAAGGACCGTCACGGCGCGATGGTTGCGTTGGTGGACAAGCTTGACAGTTGGGCTCGCGATCCGGAAGGCGCTCAAGGTCACGGCGTGACGGTGGTATTCGAGCGGCCGCCGGCGACCCCGATTCGCGCTTCGGTGATCGAAGTGGCGTATGCGCCCCAAGCGGCGGCCAACTCGGCCGATGACGAGATCGTCCGGCTGGTGACAGCCGACGCCCGGCCGCACGAGATTCGGGTTGTCACATCAGACAAAGCGCTGACCAATCGGGTCTCAGGTCTTGGTGCCGGCGTATGTCCCGCTGAAAGCTTCCGCGACCTCGTTGACCCGCGCCGCCAGACCCGCGAAGCATGATGTGGCGCAATGACTTTCGCGTATCAACCGGGTGTGTCTTGTTCAGCGCGACGTTTCGATTATTCGGGTTCCGATGAACCGAATTATTTTCCGGCGCAACGGTATTGGCGCGCTGCCCACCTGTTTATTGCGGCGGCCGCATGTCGGAGGTGCACCCCGAGGACGATCTGCTCGGCGACTTCGATACCTCCCGCGAGGTGCATTACGCCGCGTTGCGGCGAGGTGATCCGCCGGTGGTGAACGCCTGATCTGCTCGATGTGCTCAGTTCACTCGCGAGTTCACCTCGGTGGCTGCTCGCGAGGTCGTCGACGGCGTTACCTTCCTCGCGCGGGCACTTTTCGTGATGCTGGCCGCGACTTACCCAGCCTGCGTCGGGAGATCCGCGGCAATCTGCAAGCTGTGGAGCGCCAAGACTCCGGCAACACCGCGATCGGCTAGGGCAGGGACGACGACCTCACCGGCCCCAGACCGTGAGTACGCCGAAGTCTCGGTCCTGGCGTCGCTTCCAGCGGCCCGCTCTGAGGCCACTTTCCTGGTCAAACATCAACCCCTACGGTCGATTCCGGCTTGAAAGCCTGGGCACTACCTTCGGAAAAGGAACATAACGTGGCGCTCAGTCGCCTCTCATCGGGCGGTCGGAGCAGCGGGGAGGCGATAGACGGAGACGTGAGAACGGGACTCCGCGGTAAACGCGGCACCCGACCAGTCCGCGTGCCGACTTTCCAATTCGAATCCGGCAAGTTGAGCCATCAAGTCAAGCTCAGCTGGCCAGACGTAGCGGTGCGGGCTGCGGAACAGTTGAGCTTGTTTTCCCTCCCCGAAGTGGAAGTGGTGCGAGACAACCCGCTGGTGCGCGACGTCCCAGGTGTCCACGCCGAGATAACCGGGCTCGGAATGAAATACTGTGGCTTGCTGTCCTGGCGGGAGCGTGCGCAACTCGGGCACCCACAGCTCGATCACGAAACGGCCGCCAGGGGTGAGGTGGCGCGCTGCGTTGTGGAAGCAGGCGACTTGCTCGGCTTGGGTTAGCAGGTTAGAGATCGTGTTGTAGACCAGGTAGACGAGGGTGAATTCGCCCGGGGCGAGGGTGGAGGCCATATCGCCGGTGACGACGGGAATGGCTGCGTCGTCGGCCTTTTCGCGGAGTCGGGCGATCATCGCGTGGGACAGTTCGATGCCGGTGACGGACACACCCCGCTCGGCCAACGGGATGGCCACCCGGCCGGTTCCAATAGCGAATTCTAGCGCTCGGCCATCTGCCGCGAGTTCGACGAGGCGCTCGACCGTCGGCCCCAGCACCTCGGGGGCGAACATGCCGGTGCCGATAGTGTCATACCGCTGCGCCGCGGCGGAATCCCAGATCTGCTCTTGGAGCACGGCGCTGATTCTGCCGGCCGGCCCATCGCGGCGTCCAACGGTTATCTGCCAGCACGCCACGTCACCGCTAACTCTGACAGTGCCTCGGGTCGGCTTGTGGGTTCGCCAACGTCTCGGGATCGGGCCTCAGCCCCGCCGCAATGTCGTCGATGCCGCGGCCAGCTCAGCCAATAGTCGACGCTGCCGGTAATGGAACCGACCCCGTAGCGCTTGAGCAAGCTCATATTCATCGACGTTGGGACCACGGGAATGAGCATCGACCTTCCGATCCTCGATCGTTAGCCGTGCACCACCATTTGAACACCAGGCCGCCCCAGCCCGCTGTCTATCGACAACACCCAAAACGACCATCGCTTGGGAGCGCCCACTTTGCGCTCCCGGTCAGCGCAGCCAGTCCCCCGGGAACTACTCGCCGTGTCACGACAAGCACTCCTCTACTTCCCAGGTGCTTGGAATCATCGGCACCCGCGGACCATACGCATCCTCGTCGACCGTGACCAATCCCGCTGCTCCGGCGCCGTCCTGGTGCGCGATTCCGGCAAACCCGAGGGTTCCCGCGCTCTCATCCGAAGCAGTCACCGGTTCCAAATCTGCGTATTCATAGCCGCGACCGAGTTCCTGGACCTTCGCCCGCCGGCGCCGGGGCGTGCCGGTTGCCTCCTGGGGCATCGCCGCGTCCGCTGGGGCTTCGGCGCAATCGTGCTCCGGTGCCCTCTTTCGCACGCCGGTGCGGGCCGCTCCTTGTGCGGTCGCGTCCAGGGCACTGACCAGGTAGCCGTAGTTAGACACGCCGGTCCCGGTGGCTCCCGGTGGCGCGCTGGCAGGCGGCGGTGGAGCAGGCGTGGCGGCCGGCGCGTTGGTGGGTGCGGTAGCCGGCGTCGGGCCAGCAGTTGGGCTGGGTGGGGTCGAAACGTGGGGAGCGAGCGCGGCCAGGGGCGGCGTGACCGACGCCGTTGCCGGCAGGACCGGCGCCAGAGCTAACGCCAAGCCCTTAACGCCAATTGGTGCCAGCACAGCGCTGGCAGCCAGCGGCATTGCGCCGGCCGCCAGCATCGGCAAAATGGCCGGAAGCGCCACGATAAGCGCCTGCTCGAGCAGTGTCTTCAACAGCGCGATGGTGTCAGTGAGGATCGTGCCAATGGCCTCGATCGTGACGGCCAGAATGGTGAAAGCGATCGTGACCGGGTTGCCGGTAGCGAACGCTGCCGCGAGGTCCGCTGCGATGAATGAGAACGTTTCCGACAGCAGGGCAACATAGGTCGCAATGTCCATCGGGTAGCCCAGGGCTAACGCGATGTTGAGCGGGCTGAGGTAGGTCAGCGGATCCATCAGGATCAGTAGATACGGATCAAACGCGAACAGCGCCTGCAAGAAGGGGATGTGCGCAATCCAGTTGATGATGGGTTGGATGACGTTGTTAAAGAACGCGGTGTATCCGATGGCATTCAAGAAATCCAGGATCCACTTCTGCCAGTCCGGGGGGGTCGGCCACTCGGCGGCAGCGACGGCCGGAGCGTCGGACTTCACGATCTTCGGCGCAGGCGGTGTCTGTGGTACCGAAGCGACCGCCGCCGTGGTGACCGCCTGATAGGTGCTCATCACGGTGGCGGCCTGGATCCACATCCGTACATAGTCGGCTTCGTTGAGTGTGATCGGGACGGTATTGATGCCAAAGAAATTCGTAGCCGTCAGCACCGCGTGGGCGGCGTGGTTGGTGGCCAGCTCGGCCAGGGTGGGCATCGTGGCCAGGGCGGTGCTGTAGGCGGCGGCCGCGGCTTCCTGTTGGGCGGCGGTTGCCGCGCTGTTAGCGCTGGCCTGTATCAGCCACGCTAGATACGGCGCGTTGGCGGCCGCGTAGGCCAGCGCACTGGTGCCGGCCCAGGCCCCGGCTTGCACGTTAGCCAGCAGAGCGGACAACTCCTCGGCCGCTTCGCTGTAGGTGACGCTGAGCGAACTCCACTCGGTTGCCGATGCCAGCAACGGGCCCGGTCCCGGGCCGCTGCTCAGCAGCGCGGAGTGCACCTCCGGCGGCGCTGCCAGCCATATCGGAGCGGTCATCGCTGCGTAACCATTCAGACGTCCTCCGATGCGGGATGCCCGTCGCCGGTAGGACGTGAAGCCGCCAGGGCCGATGGGCAGCAACCACAATGACGCAGCCTGGTCCTAGCACTATGGCCATCCGCCCAATCCACGAGGCGACGCGCGCGAACACAACGCGACCAGCGCAACTGGCAGGTCTTCGGACTCACAGGCACGCACTAAAGTTTGTGCACCTACTGACCGTCGCTTCCCAACCCCAAGGCTGTGGGGCCAGTGCCGATGACGGCGGTCGCTCCTGCATACCGCTGCGGGACAGTCCCGGAGTCACACCGGGTTCCCTCTTACGGCAAACCTGAACGAGCGTTTGCCGCCTGATGCCGACGACACACTAAGTTGACGCCAGAAAACCAGCCGCGCGCTTCGAGATTACCCATCACCCGTTCATTGAACCCAGCTGTCACAGCCGAGCCACAGGGAACACTCAGCGATTTTTCGACTCCAGCCAGGTGGCGATGCGCACGCTGGCATCAGCGTGATGGCGGGTTTGCTGGTAGCAGCGACCACCGCCATCGCACGGGAGCCGCCCACTTAGCACTCCCGGTCAGCGTCGGGAGCACCGAGCCTTCGCCGGAACACTCGCGCGCTACAAGATCTCGCTGCATGCCGACAGGAAAGGCACGCAAGGCCGACAAGCGCCAGCGCCGGAACTACCGGAGAACTAGGCGTCGACTGCCGCCAGCGCGGCATCGTAATCGGGCTCTTGCGCGATCTCCGGCACCAATTCGGTGTAGGCGACGTTGCCGTCGGCGCCGACCACCACGATGGCCCGCGCGAGGAGGCCCGCCATGGGCCCGTCGGTGATGGTGACGCCGTAGTCCTCGCCAAAGCTGTCCCGGAACGCTGAGGCCGCCTTTACCTTGTCGATCCCCTCCGCGCCGCAAAATCGCTTCATCGCGAATGGCAGATCTTTTGAAACGCACAACACCTTGATGCCGCGCGCGGCGGCGCGCTCGTTGAAGGCTCGCACACTGGCCGCGCACACCGGCGTATCGATGGACGGAAAGACATTCAGTACGAGGGTTTTTCCGCGGAATTGGTCAATGCCGACAGCCCCCAGATCGTCACCAGTCAGCGAAAAGGAAGGGGCCGGAGATCCGACGGCCGGCAGCTCGCCGACTGTGTTGATCGTGTTTCCGCGCAAGGTTATTTGTGCCATGGCCACAGTCTGCCAAGCCCGGCGCGGTTGCCGTTGGCCAGGTCCGCACTGATGAGTCTGTGTCCTAAATTGTGGGATACATGGCGTAGACGCCACACGATAGCCCGGCCAGACTGAGTCCATGGCTCGCACGGTGCTGATCGCCGCCTTCCCCGGGGTGCAGGCGCTCGACGTGGTGGGGCCGTTCGAGGTTTTTGCTGGGGCATCACTGCTGACTCAGCGTGGCTACGATGTCACGCTGGCCGCACCCGATGGGCAACCAGTGACCACCGGCACCGGCCTTGCCCTGATGGCTCAGCCGCTACCCGACCCGAGTGCCGCCGTGGACACCGTCGTGCTGCCCGGCGGCGCAGGGGTCGACGCCGCACGAGGCAACCGTGAATTGATTGACTGGATCAAGGTAGTCGCCGGCCACACACGTCGTCTCGTCACCGTCTGCACTGGTGCGTTCCTGGCGGCTGAGGCGGGACTGCTCGACGGTCACCGCGCGACCACCCACTGGGCCTTCGCCGACCGGCTAGCCCGCGAGTTTCCGGCCGTCGAGGTGGATCCCGACCCGATATTCGTGCGCAGCTCCGAGACGGTGTGGACCGCGGCGGGGGTGACCGCGGGAATTGATCTAGCGTTATCGCTGGTTGAGGACGATCACGGCACCGAGGTCGCTCAGACGGTCGCCCGCTGGCTTGTGCTGTATCTACGTCGCCCCGGCGGGCAAACCCAGTTCGCAGCCCCGGTCTGGATGCCGCGCGCCAAACGGACCTCGATTCGGCAGGTGCAAGAGGCGATTGAGGCCGAGCCCGGTGGCCCGCACAGCATCGGTGATCTGGCCCAGCGGGCGGCGATGAGCCCACGTCATTTCACCAGGGTGTTCACCGAGGAGGTCGGTGAGGCGCCGGGCCAGTACGTCGAGCGCGTCCGCACCGAAGCTGCCCGGCGGCAGCTGGAAGAAACCGACGACACCGTCGTGGCAGTCGCTAGCCGCTGCGG
The DNA here is from genome assembly GCF_008370645.1 of Mycobacterium simiae. Taxonomy (GTDB): domain Bacteria; phylum Actinomycetota; class Actinomycetes; order Mycobacteriales; family Mycobacteriaceae; genus Mycobacterium; species Mycobacterium simiae_A. The sequence goes on along the minus strand of NZ_VTZN01000064.1, from coordinate 3,940 downwards.
GTTCGGCACCGCGGAAACGATGCGCCGCAACTTTGTTCGCCGGGTCGGCATTTCACCGGATCAATACCGCAAAGCCTTCGCCTAACCACCGAGAAGAGCACCGATGACCCAAATCGCGATCGTCACCTACCCCGGCTTTACCGCGTTGGACATGATCGGCCCGTACGAGGTGCTGCGAAACCTGCCACGCACCGAGGTGCGTTTCGTTTGGCACGAACCGGGGCCGATCACCGCTGACTCCGGGGTATTGGTGCTCGGCGCCACCCACTCGCTGGCCGAAACTCCTTCCCCCCATTTCATTCTGGTGCCCGGTGGACCGTCGACACCGGTGCACGCGCGCGATGAGAAGCTGCTCGACTGGTTGCGGCGGGCCCATCGGACCACCAGCTGGACAGCCTCGGTGTGTTCGGGCTCGGTGATCCTGGCGGCTGCCGGCCTGCTCAAGGACCAGCGCGCCACTTCGCACTGGCTCACCCTTCCGGCGCTGAAGGCCTTCGGCGCCATCCCCGTCGCCGACCAGCGAATCGTGCATCAAGACAACATCATTACCAGCGCGGGAGTGTCAGCGGGACTCGACCTCGCGTTGTGGCTGGCCGCGCAGCTGGGCGGGGAAAGCCGTGCCAAGGCGATCCAGCTAGTCATTGAGTACGACCCGCAACCGCCGTTCGACTCCGGCCACATTTCCAAGGTGTCGGCGGCCACGAAAGCCGCGGCCACCGCGCTGCTGTCCAAGAACAGCGTGACGCCGGCCAACTTGTCGGCCGCGACAATGCTCGCGTGGCAGCAGGCGCTGGCGGCGGTCCGGTCGCGGCGGCGGTCTGAGGTTTACCGCGCTAAGTGGTCGAGCTGGTGAGTTCGTCGATCCTGGTCCTTGCGCCGAGATCGACGGTACCGTGACGTCCACTCGCGCTTTGTCGCGCTGGCGTCAGTCTCGATGTGTAACGGGCGAGCGCTGGATTCCTGACGGACCGATCCCGACGAATTTATGAGTGCGACCCGTCCGGTTTGGGCTGCAGGATGGTGTCGGTGGCCAGCCGGCCACCGGCCTCCAGCCAGGCGCCGACTACCCGCGCGGCGGGTTTTGGCTGTCCGGACTCGGCGACGTCCTATTGCGGCGGTCACGCACTAGCGGCTTCTTCCCTGTGCTGGCCTACTGAGCCTCACCGAACAAGACAGGGGCGCCCGAAACGCGTTCGCACACCGGGCGAATACAGCGCACGCAAGTGCTCGCCGACGGGCTGGACCCCGCTCGCGGCTGCCAGTTCGTCGTCCAGTTCGACGATCTGTGCCGCGTGCACAGGCCACGTTTCATGCTCGTTGGGCACCCACCACGTGCGGCCGGCCTTACGAGTGTGGGCGCCCCAGCGGGCGGTCAGCCAGATCTCCAGGGGCGTAGGGTCAACCACCTCACCGATGTCGACGGTGAGCCGGCTGCGTAGCCCGCGCCGCGGCCACCGGCGCACGCTCTGATAGGTTATCCGATTGCCAGACAACGTGACTCGCATTTTCGCCCAGGCATAAGGAACCCCCAGGCCGATCCGGGTGATGGGCACAACCGCGAGCCGCGCCGTTTCCAGAGATCTGAAGAGAACGCCGTGGCGGCCGTCGTCATCGATTGAATACAGCCGGATGTTGGTCTCCTGGAAGCTGCCAAAGTACGGAAGTGGAAGCGCGGTAGCGAGTTTGGTGCTGGTCATGAAAAACGGCACCAAGGCAATGTAGGTCATGCCATCGGCGAAGACGTCTGGTCGCGTCCCAGGCGGATACAGCTGGGCGACGGTTGCGGGCAACACCGGCCAGTGGACGAAAGTCACATGACTCCAACACTGGTCGAAGGTCACCGGACGGATCAGAGGCGGCGGAGTAACCGGGTAGCCCGCAAGCGCCGGGTGCTCAAACCCGAATTTGGACATAGTGCTTAGTACCCTGACTTGAAGCCGAGGTGGCTGGGGGCCTTGCGCTGGGTGTGAGGATTTCGGCTGGTCGCGTCGTGCCCGTTTGGCCAAATAGGGCTCGATCGCCCGCCACGCACCCGGACGGTCCTAAGGGTTGTAGACCGGCTCGGCACGCAGAGCCCATCGTTGACGTTGGCGTTGCCACGCCACGGCGTGGCGGTGTCGATGATCTGACCATCGGTAAAACATCTCCATTCCAATGGAAAAAAAGGGATTCCAGAACTGCCGGCGAGCGCGCTAATTCGTGGCGTTCGATGAAGCTTTTGGCGATCGGCACGATGGTCATAGTCTCAGCCCCCCAGCAGGTAGAACAGCTGGGCATCGAGCTCAGCCGCGACATCACGTGCTCGTGCTGATACGGCGTCGACGAGCCGACGACGAGTCGGTCGACACCAATCAGGCGGATATTGTGGTGGTCGGCGTAGCGACGGGCTCGGTCGGAAGCTGCCGGCGGGCGCCGGAGCGCCAGGCAGCCAGAACACCGCGCGCCCATGCGAGGCGCCGAATTCCGCGGAGCCGACCTGCCGGTTTTCACCGACGGCGATGTTTGCTTCTTGGGTCGCGCGATAGCTAGGCCATGCCGTGCAGCTTTTCACGTGGCGGGTCCCCGATGCACCTCATTGGCCCGAAGCGCGGCTGCAATCTGGTAGCCGAACGATTTCAGGGCTGCCGGGGTCAGCATCTGGTCGTGCGTGCAGTCGACGGGATGTTCGGTGATGCTCCCAGAAACGTATGGGCGCCAACGCTTTCTCGGCGACAAGCCGATGTTGCCGGACCGTGCCGAGAAGATGATCATGTCACCATCAAAGACTTCGGGCACGTGTTGTGACTGCAGTACCGCGTTGTTGTTGACGTTTCTGATGATGGTCTGCACGAGCTGACGGGACGGGGGTGCGAAGTCCGGCCCGTACTGCCGATGAGCCATCTCCAGCACGTCGCGTTCGGTCAGGGGTTCCAACACCGGCGCGTCAAGCGCCGTCGGGTCGAGCACGATGAGGCGTGCCACCACACATCCCTGCCGGCGCAGCTCCACGGCGACCTGATGGGCGACACCGCCGCCAAAAGACCAGCCGAGCAGGTGGTAGGGGCCTTCGGGGTGCAGCGCCTGAATGGTCTGCGCGTAGTACTTGGCCAGCTCGCGAATCGATTGTCCGATGTCGGGGTCTTGCTGCAGGCCAATGACGGGGCAATCCAGGTAGTCGCCCAGACCGCGGTACGGCCAGCTCAGCCCGCCGCCGGGCGGCAGACAGAACAGCGGCACCCCGACCCCGTCCTTGAGTGTCTCGACGGGCATGACTTCGGCCGAACTGCCGGCTGCGTCCAGCCGTCGGCTCAGGCTCTCGATCGTGGGCGCTTCGAACAACACGCGCACCTTGAGGTCGGTGCCTAGGGCCGTGTTGATCGCGGCGACCAGGCGCATCGACAGCAGCGAATCGCCGCCCAGGTCGAAGAACGACTCGTCGATACCGACGCGCTCGATCCCGAGCACCTGGGCGTAGAGGCCGGAAAGCATCTCCTGGACCGGGGTGGTCGGGGCGCGGTATCCCGCGGAGTCCACGTAGTGCGGTGCCGGGAGGGCGCGGGTGTCGAGCTTGCCGTTGGCGGTCAACGGGAGCGCCTCGAGCACCAGCACCGCAGCGGGCACCAGGTATGACGGCAGCAGGTCGTTGAGCCGGGCACGCACCTCGGTCGGGTCGACGGGTCCGGTGACGTACCCGACCAGACGCTTGCCGCCCGGCCCGTCTTCGCGAGGGATCACCACCGCTTGGGTCACCCCCGGATGGTCCGACAGCGCGGCGGCCACCTCGGCGCACTCGACGCGATGCCCGCGAATCTTGACCTGTCCGTCGGCGCGGCCGACGAATTCCAAGTCGCCCTGGGCATTCCAGCGCACCACGTCCCCGGTCCGGTACATCCTTTCCCCCCGCGCGCCGGCGCCTCCGAACGGGCACGCCACGAACCGCGACGCCGTCATCCCGGGCTGG
>NZ_VTZN01000639.1 GCF_008370645.1 Mycobacterium simiae | reverse complement strand
GTCGACGAACTGGTTTTGCACACGCCGCTGGTGCTGTCCGATCACGACTCCACCGATCTGCAAATCACGATCCATCCCCGCAATGACGCCGGGCGGCGCCCCGTCACCGTGCACACTCGGGCCAGCGGTGATCACCACGACAGCACGTGGGTGTTGCACGCCAGTGCGACGATCAGCGCTGAGCAGGCTCCGATGCTCGCTGTCATGGTGCCGCCGGTGGTTGATGCCGTCGATGGCGGGGGTTTTTACGAGCGGTTGGCCGCACAGG
>NZ_VTZN01000638.1 GCF_008370645.1 Mycobacterium simiae | reverse complement strand
GTCCGCTCTGCGCAATGAACCGTGCGCTGGGGTGACAACACCGGTAGGGCGGGCAGACAAGACATTGATGAGGAACGGCCGGGCTCCTGATTAAGTCATGTCCGCCCGAGCGGGCGTTGGTGGGACAAATCAACTGGAGGTACAGCCCGGTAGGGCGGCAGTCAGTGGCAGGGTCATCACCAGCGGGGAACGGGCAAGACCATCCTCACCCGAATCGGTTGAACAGAATCAATGTCGGTGGCCCGCGATAGTATTCGAACATGCTTTCG
>NZ_VTZN01000637.1 GCF_008370645.1 Mycobacterium simiae | reverse complement strand
TCTGGGCAGGTGGCAGCCGATGCCGACGGGATAGCGGCTGCAGCTGCGCACTGGGTTGCCAACAGCCCAGTTACGACTGCTGCAGCGCCGGCCAACAGACCTAAGGGATGCGTGCTCACGACGAGATGTTACCCGCAGCTCGCAGCTACAAAACCTGGGACAAACACCGGTCCTGTGCATGAACGTCGGAATAATGCCTGCTCCTGGCTTATCGTCCGGGCATGGACCCGGGCGATCAAGGCAGGCCGATGCTGCCGGTGCCCGGCCAGC
>NZ_VTZN01000636.1 GCF_008370645.1 Mycobacterium simiae | reverse complement strand
ATGGCGAGGAAAAACTATCCAGAAGAGTTCAAGCGTGACGCGGTCGCGCTGTACCGGGACACTGAGGGCGCGACGATCACGGTGATCGCTGCGGAGCTCGGTGTCAGCCAGGCGACACTGTCGGCGTGGTGCAAGGCGGCCGGGGTGCCGATCCGGCATAGTCGGTCGGCCTCGACGGCCGCAGCGAGCCCAGGTTGCGAGACTCCGGAGCAGGAACTGGCGCGGCTGCGGGCCGAGAACAAGGCGTTACGCGCCACAGAGGCTCGGTTGTC
>NZ_VTZN01000635.1 GCF_008370645.1 Mycobacterium simiae | reverse complement strand
TGAGCTCGGCGGTGATCCGCGGCGCCCCGTAGGTGTTGTCCTCGGTGTGCACCGCGCGGATCCGCTCGGCCAACGCCTGGTCAGCGGCCTCACGCGCCGCGCGGCCCTCAGCACCGGCCAACCACGCGTAGAACGATGAACGTGCGACCTCCACGACCGCACACAGCCACTTCACCTCGAAGGCGTGCAGGTGGTCGGCGACGAACTGCAAGCGGCTCACCAGTTCGTCTCCCCGGCGAAATATTTTGCCGCCGACCGCAAAATGTCCCGCTCGGTG
>NZ_VTZN01000634.1 GCF_008370645.1 Mycobacterium simiae | reverse complement strand
TACCAGGGTGCGCTCGACCGCCCCTCGGTGTGGATTGACGCCCACCAGGAAGCGTTGAGTGCGCGGCAAGCCCGTGACCTTGCCGGCGAGCTGTTGGTGGCGGCCGACGAGTTGGACGGGTGGCTGCGATGACCACGATGATCGCCAAAGCCGACCACCACTGCCCCTACCCCTGGTGTGAGGGCGACATCGAGCCCGACGTGCACACGACCTACCGCACGACGCCGACCACCGACCGCGACCACGACGTCCTCGACAGGTTGGCTGTCACTGTGATGCTCA
>NZ_VTZN01000633.1 GCF_008370645.1 Mycobacterium simiae | reverse complement strand
CCCCGCAGGGTTAACCGAATCACCGCCAGCCCCGCCGGCCCCGCCGTCACCACCAGCCGCGGCCGTCCCACCAGCACCGCCACGACCGCTCGTACCGCCGACGTTGCCGCCGGCCCCACCATGACCACCGGTCCCGGCCTGCCCACCAGCTCCACCGATCCCGCCGGTACCGCCGGTCGCCCCCAACGCAGCACCGGCAGACCCGCCAGCACCACCAACTCCGCCGTCACCGCCGCCACCAGCGGCCCCACCGACCCCGCCATCACCGGCGGCCCCAGTCTGCG
>NZ_VTZN01000632.1 GCF_008370645.1 Mycobacterium simiae | reverse complement strand
GGTGTGCCCGAGGGTGAGCGGGTCAACCACAAGCGCGTGGCCCGGGTCATGCGAGCTGCCGGGATCGCCGGTTACCGCCGCCGACGACGGGTGAGGACCACCGTGGCCGAACCGGCCAACCAGAAAGTGCCCGACCTGCTCAACCGGGACTTCACCGCCACCGCACCCAACACGAAATATGTCGGGGACATCACCTACCTGCCCTTGTCGACGGGTGCGAATCTCTATCTGGCGACGGTGATCGACTGCTTCTCCGGACGCGTGGCAGGGTGGGCCATCGCCGAT
>NZ_VTZN01000631.1 GCF_008370645.1 Mycobacterium simiae | reverse complement strand
TTGATCGAGGACGAACAGTGCTGCTCCGGGCACCGGCACCCCGATCGGTGTTATCGCTGCGCCGGTGAGCAGGGGCGCGCTCATCGACGCATACCAGGTCTCGGTGGGCCCGTAGGCGTTGATCATGACCCGCCCGGGGGCCCAGCGGTCGACCAGTTCGGCCGGACACGCCTCACCGGCGACCATCAACGTCACCGATTCCAAACCTTGCGGCGGCACTACCGCGGCCGCTGAGGGGGTTTGGTTGAGTACGGTGACGTGTTCGGCGATCAGTAGGGCATGGAAT
>NZ_VTZN01000630.1 GCF_008370645.1 Mycobacterium simiae | reverse complement strand
GCGGCGTTGTTGCAGTCCTGGGGGGTGGTGCCCGATCTGGTCCTGGGGCATTCGGTGGGTGAGATTGCCGCTGCGTATGTGGCGGGGGTGTTGTCGTTGGCCGATGCCGCGCGGGTGGTGGGGCTGCGGGCGAGGTTGATGGCGGGGTTGCCGGCTGGTGGGGTGATGGTGGCGGTGGCGGCCTGCGAGGACGAGGTGAGCCCGCTGCTGGCCGAGGGGGTCAGTGTGGCCGCGGTCAATGCGCCTGATGCGGTGGTGCTTTCTGGTGCTAAGGCTGATGTGGGTG
>NZ_VTZN01000063.1 GCF_008370645.1 Mycobacterium simiae | reverse complement strand
CAGCAGCGGGTAATCAGGGCGGCATTGGCCGCGGCCGGTTTGACGCCACGCGATGTGGATGTGGTCGAAGCGCACGGCACGGGGACCGTGTTGGGTGACCCGATTGAGGCCCAAGCGTTGCTGGCGACCTATGGGCAGGACCGGGATGAGCCGTTGTGGGTAGGGTCGGTGAAGTCGAATATGGGTCACACCCAGGCTGCCGCGGGAGTCGCGGGGGTGATCAAGACGGTGCTGGCGATGCGGCACGGCGTAATGCCCAAGACCCTGCACGTGGACGTGCCCAACCCGCACGTGAATTGGTCGTCGGGTGCGGTCGAGGTGCTGACGGCAACCCGTGACTGGCCACAAAAGGCGGGTCGCGCCCGTCGGGCCGGGGTGTCGTCGTTCGGGATCAGCGGTACCAATGCCCACCTGATCGTCGAGCAGCCACCGGTAGTGAACCCGCAAGACCAGCGGTATGTTTCCCGCAAGGACTGGCCCGTCGTGCCGTGGGTGGTATCGGCCACGTCGGCCGAGGCTCTGGCGGCGCAGGCACATCGGTTGGCTGAGTTCGTGGCGGCCGATGACGGCTTGCAACCGATGGACGTGGGGGTGTCGTTGGCGGCGCGGTCGACCTTTGCGCATCGTGCGGTGGTGGTGGGTAAGGACCGGACCGAGCTGTTGGCGGGCCTGAACGGGTTGGCCGCCGGTGCGCCCGGCACGGGTGCGGTGGTTGGGCGGGCCCGGTCGGTGGGTAAGGCGGTGATGGTGTTCCCCGGTCAGGGAGCGCAATGGCTGGGCATGGGAGCGGAGTTGCTCGCGTCTGCACCGGTGTTCGCCGAGCACATGCGGGCGTGCCACGAGGCGTTGGCCGAGTTCGTGGAATGGTCACTGCTGGATGTGATCCGCCAGAGTCCGGGCGCGCCCGAGTTAGATCGGGTTGATGTGGTGCAGCCGGCGTTATGGGCGGTGATGGTGTCGTTGGCGCGGCTGTGGGAGTCGGTGGGAGTCAAACCCGCTGCCGTAGTGGGGCATTCGCAGGGTGAGATCGCTGCCGCCTGCGTGGCCGGCGTGCTGTCGTTGCGAGACGCCGCAGCGGTGGTGGCGTTACGCAGTCAATTGCTGGTGAAGTTGGCCGGCACCGGCGCGATGGTGTCGCTGGCCTGCGGCGTGCAGCGCGCACAGGAGTTGATTGCCGGGTTCGGGGATAGGGTCAGCATTGCCGCGGTGAACGGTGTTTCGGCGGTGGTGGTCGCCGGTGCGGTGGATGCGGTTGCGGAGTTGATGCTCGGCTGCGAGGCCGAAGGGATTCGGAGCCGCCGGGTCGAGGTGGACTATGCGTCGCATTCGGCGCAAGTGGATGTGGTGGGCGAGGCGTTGGTGGCAGGTTTGTCAGAGATCTCGCCGCGGCCAACCGATATCACCTTTGTTTCCACGGTGACTGGTGCCCCGGTAGCGGGAACGGGGCTGGACGGACGGTATTGGTATCGCAACTTGCGCGAGCCGGTGCTGCTGGATCAGGCGGTGCGTTGGTGCGCGGAGCAGGGATACGGGACGTTCGTTGAGGTGAGTCCGCACCCGACGCTGGGAGCTGGGATCGAGGAGATCGTCGGTGACGCCGCAGTCGTGGTGCCCACCCTGGGGCGCGACGAGGGCGGGCTGCGGCGGTTCTGGCTGTCGGTAAGCGCGGCATTTGTGGGCGGCGTAGGGATCGATTGGTCGGAGGTGTTTGCCGGGGGCGGGGGCCTGCGGGTGGAGTTGCCGACGTATGCCTTTGCTCGGCAGCGGTTTTGGCTGACGCCGGCGGCCAGTGCCGCCAAGGCGGGCAGCCTGGGATTGGGTGAGACAGGTCATGGGTTGCTGGCCGCGGTAATCGAGCAGCCCCACTCGGGCGGCGTGGTGTTGACCGGGCGGTTGTCGATGTCGACCCAGCCGTGGTTGGCCGATCACGTGGTCGCTGGGGCGGTGTTGTTCGCCGGAGCGGGATTCGTCGAGCTGGCGATTCGAGCCGGTGACGAGGTGGGGTGCGGGTTGGTGGAGGAGTTGCTGTTGACGGCGCCGCTGGTGTTGCCCGGGGCGGCCGCGGTCGTAGTGCACGTGGTGGTGGGCGCGGCCGATGACTCCGGCAGACGTGCGGTGGCGGTGTATTCGCGCCCGGAAGGGTCGACGGGTTCGTGGGTGCTGCACGCCCAGGGCGCACTGACTCAGCGGTCCGCGCAACCGGGGGGAGATTTATCGGTGTGGCCGCCGGCCGATGCTCAACAGATCAATGTCGAAGGGCTTTACCCGCAGTTGGCCTGCCGCGGCTACGAGTATGGACACTCCTTTCAGGGAGTGCAGTCGTTGTGGCGCCGCGGGCGGGAGGTGTTCGCCGAGCTGGCGGCGCCCGAGGGTCTTGATGTGGCCGGGATGGGCATCCATCCGGTCATGCTGGACGCGGCGATGCAGGCGTGGCTCGCCGCGGACGACTCGGTCACGGACAGTACGACCGTGATGTTGCCGTTTTGTTGGCAGCATGTGTCTTTGTACGGTGCGGGCGCCGCGCGGCTACGTGCCCGCATCACTGCTACCCGGGAGGACGCCCTGGCGGTTGAGCTGGCTGATTCGGCGGGGTTGCCGGTGTTGACGGTGGGTTCGGTGCTTGCCCGTCCGGCGAGTGTGGCCCAGCTGCGAGCGGGGATTGCTGCGGCTGCAGATCCAACGGCCCAGGCCGTGTTAGAGCTCGGATGGTCGCCAGTACCGTTGGACCTCGATACCGTTGAGCGCCGCGCAATCAAGTGGGATGACTTCGCTAACTCCGCCGAGGGCGCGCCCGACGACGCGGTGGTGTTGTGGCGGTGGACATCTGGTGATGCCGGGGTGGTCGACTCGGTGTATGCAGCCACACACGCTGTGCTGGCGGTGTTGCAGGCTTGGCTAGCCGTTGACCGGGCCGGTGTGTTGGTGGTGCACACCTCCGGGGCGGTGGCAGTAGCAGGCGAGGCCACCACCGATCTGGCCGCGGCGGCGGTGTGGGGATTGGTGCGTTCGGCCCAGGCAGAGTATCCCGGACGAGTGGTGCTTGTCGATGCCGACGCGGCAGCGGATGTGGCGGCACTGGCCACTTTGGGCGAGCCTCAGGTGGCGCTGCGAGCTGGAAAGGCTTATGCGGCACGGCTATGTCAGCCTGAAAAAGCGTTAGACCTACCCGATTCAGATGCGGGATGGCGGTTGGGTATTACCGACGGCGGGACGTTCGAGGATGTCGTGCTGGAACGGTGCCCGCCGCTGAGTGCGCCGTTGCTGGCCGGCCAGGTCCGGGTAGCGATGAAGTTCGCGGGAGTCAACTTCCGGGATGTCTGCATAGCGTTGGGGATGTATCCCGGAGAGGCCGGGCCCGGTGGTGAGGGTGCCGGCGTCGTCGTCGAGGTCGGCCCTGGGGTCACCACACTGACCGTTGGCGATGCGGTGATGGGGTTGCTGGGCAGGAGCTCGCAGGCCGCAGTCGATCATCGGTTGTTGGTCAAGATCCCGTCGGGATGGTCACACGCCCAAGCCGCGGCGGTGCCCGTGGTGTTTCTTACCGCCTGGTATGGCTTCGCCGATTTGGCCGGGCTACGTCCCGGTGAGTCGGTGTTGGTGCATACCGCTACCGGTGGAGTGGGCATGGCCGCGGTGCAGCTGGCCCGGCTATGGGGAGCCGAAGTGTTCGTCACTGCCAGCCGTGGCAAATGGGACACGTTGCGTGCGATGGGTTTCGACGACGATCATATCTCCGATTCGCGCACCCTGGACTTCGAGGACAAGTTCTCAGCGGCCACCGGCGGTCGCGGATTCGATGTGGTGCTGCACTCGCTGGCCGGAGATTTCACCGACGCCTCGCTGCGGCTGACGGCCCAAGGGGGTCGCTTTCTCGAGATGGGCAAGACCGATCTCCGCAGCCCAGAAGAGATCGCCGAAAACTATCCCGGCATCAAATATTGCGCGTTTCACGTGCTCGACTCCGGACCGCAGCGAATTGGCGAGATGCTGGCCGAACTCCGGGCACTGTTCGAGACCCAGCAGTTGCATGCGCTGCCGGTGCGGAGTCGCGATATCCGTTGTGTGCGTGAGGCGTATCGGTTTCTCAGCCAAGCCCGCCATACCGGCAAGGTGGTGCTGGCAGCACCCCAGGTATTACCCGAGACTTTGGCCGCCGGCACAGTGTTGATCACCGGAGGTACCGGGATGGTGGGTGCGGTGCTGGCCCGTCATGTGGTGAGCCGCTACGGGGTACGGCATCTGGTGTTGGTCAGTCGGCAGGGCGAGCACGCGCCGGGGGCGCGGCAACTCGTGGCCGAGTTGGCCGAACTCGGTGCCCAGTCGCGGTTGGCCGCTTGCGATGTCGCCGATCCCGACGCGGTGGTGCAATTGCTCCGGCAGGTTCGGGATCAGTACCCACCATTGACCGGGGTCATCCATGCGGCTGGAACACTCGACGACGCCGCGATCGCATCGCTGACCCCGGATCGGGTGGATACGGTGTTGCGGTCCAAGGTCGACGGTGCCTGGAATCTGCATCAGGCCACCCGGGAGCTGGGACTTGCGATGTTCGTGCTGTGTTCGTCGCTCGCCGGCGTGGTGGGTGCCCAAGGTCAGGGCAACTACGCGGCGGCGAACGCATTCTTGGATGCACTGACGTCCGCACGGCATGCTGGCGGACTAGCGGGGGTGTCGCTGCAGTGGGGACTGTGGGAGCAGGCAAGCGCGATGACTGGGCATCTGCGCGATAGCGACGTTGCCCGCCTGAGCCGCGGCGGGCTGACGCCGCTGACCTGTGAGCAAGCTGTCGACTTATTCGATGCGGCAATAATTTTGGACCACCCCACCGTGGTCGCCGCCAGCCTCGACTACAAAGCGCTGGCCAATCCCGCCGGCGGGGCGCACTTACCGCCGCTGTTCGACGAGCTGGTCCGTCGGCCGCTACGGCGAACCGTCGACAATGCCGAAATAACGTCGGAATCCGCACTGGCTCAACGCCTGCGCGAACTCAGCCCCGATCAGCAACATCAGCTACTGGTAGACGTTGTGTGTACCCAGATCGCGTTGGTACTTGGCCAGTCCGGCCCGCACGACGTCCACCCCGATACCACCTTCCAAGACCTCGGTTTTGACTCGCTGACCGCGGTGGAATTGCGCAACCGGCTGAAATCAGCTACCGGACTAAGCTTTTCGCCCACGCTAATATTCGACTACACAACCCCCGCCGCCCTGGGCGCTCATCTCAACCAAAAACTCGGTCTCAGCGATGGCCCCAAAGCCGACGATAGCGGCGCAACGGATCTCGACCCCGACGACGAATCGGTGCGTTCCATTCTCGGCATTATCCCGATCAGTGATCTCCGGGATGCGGACCTGCTCGACAAGTTATTGCTGCTGGCCGAAAACACCAAAGCGAAATCGGATCGAAGGGATCGCGAAGAAGAGAACCACCATCCGGATCAAAAGGAGCTTGAGCGAATCATCGACTCATCGAGCCCGGAAGAATTGATTGCGATCGCACTCGGGGGGCCCGCCGGCGAGCCGGTCGAAACGAATGGTTCACACTGCGCGTGATCTGACTGGTTGGGGATGCCCGCAGCGGTGCGCCCACTGGTGTCGGGTTAGCGAAACGTGGCCTTCCGGCAAGGCACTGCGCGTGCATCCAGACGCCACCATGAAACCCGTAACCGCCCGTCTTGCTGAGGAACTGGAGGTAGGTCCGGCCCAGGTGGCCGCCGCGGTCCGCTTGCTCGACGAAGGCGCAACCGTCCCGTTCATCGTCCGCTACCGCCAGAGCAGTCCACCCGCCCGGCGCCACCGCACGACGGGCGGCGACCCCCTACCGTCCCACCCATAACCAAAACCGACAGCACCGCTCAACGTCCCGCATCGACACACTCGGGCCACCGTCAAATTTCTAGACGGATTGCTGGTCGCGGCCGGAAAACTCAACCGCACTGCAACTTGATCGGCGAGACGTGTGAGCAGCGGCTGGCGGTCGGACTTCCCAGCGGCGGCTCATGCCTCGACTGTCCGATGCTGCGCCAGCTTCTCGCGCAAACTCTTCGGCCGAATGTCGGTCCAATTCTCGTCGATGTAATTGAGGCACGCATCGCGCTGGGCCTCGCCGTAAACCACCCGCCAGCCGTCCGGAACCTCGGCAAAAGTTGGCCAAAGGCTGTGCTGCTCTTCGTCGTTGATCAGGACGAAGAAGCTGCCATTGTCGTCATCAAACGGGTTTTGGCTCATTGGGCATTGCCACCTTCCGCTAGGTCATCTCTTACTTACAGGTTCTTGAAGCAGCCGTGGCTTGGCCAGGGCCGCACGACAACCTCGGTTCGCTGTCGACGATCTGACGCATAAACCTCGTGCATTGGTTTCGTCGATGGGGTTCGGCGATCCGATCGTCTACAGTGAATTCTTCGATGCGCCAGATAAGGTTATCTTCAGCATCCTCCAGGTGCCACGCACACAATAGCCAGGGTTCCCGTCCATAACACAGCAGTGTGCACAGCCATCGGCCAGTTCCCGGCGACGCCGGCAGCGGGGGAGTTGGTGGTTCTGGTGGCCCCGGTGGGGTCAGTACGAACGGTCGCAACCCCGGCCCGCTGGCACGTCGGGCGGTCCGGGCGCTGCCGGTCAACCCGGGAATGCTGGCAACAACGGCTAACGCCACCGGCCCACGACGGTCGGCCCACACTCGGCCGGTACTTCGACTGCGGCATCCGTTAGGTGTTCACTTGAAGCGGCAAATCGGTCGAGCCGGCCACACGTACAGCGTTGGGATGGGTGCCCACTTTGGCGGGATGCGTGTCGGTCGCGATTGGGCCGAATGTGGCTTCTTGATGAGCGATGGTGCGGGCTCGCGCGAGCATACTGAGCCTAATTGCCAGCCAGATAGTGAATTGGTTCTCTGGTTCTCGGATGTCGAGATCGATAATGCGCGTAATGCGGTCGAGTTTGGCCAGCATCGTGTTGCGGTGCACGTTGAGAGCGCGGGCGGCTAGGCAGACGTTGCCGCCGTGGGTGAGGTAGCCGGTTACGGTTTCCAAGAGATTGGGGCCCGATCGCAACGGCTCAACGAACTGTTGGATGAGCTGTTGGCCGTGTTCGGTATCAGCGAGTTCGGCCAGCACGGTGAAGCTGCGCAAGTCGTGATAGGAGGTGGCCCCGGTACGGCCGAGCTGGCGGGCGATGCCCAAGGTGATGCGGGCCTGGCGGTAACTGTTGCAAATTTTTCGGGCACCGTGGGCCGCGCGCCCGTAGGTTACGGCCACCGCAGCTCCGCATCGTTGCTCCAACGCTTCGCACATTGCTTGGGCGAATTCCCTCATCGCACCCTCTTGCGCTGCGTCATCAGCGTGGCGTAGGGAGCGCAGGACGACGATGACGTCGCCGATGACGGTTGCGTCGGCACGCAGCGATGGCTGTGCGCCAATGCTGGCGGCGTAGCGGGCTAGTCGCAGCATTCCGGCCGCTGGATTGTGCGCCGGCTGCGGCATCACGCCGTGGGCGACGAACACCCCATACGACGAATTGACGTCGAGCTCGTGGTGGTCAGCACGGGTCTGCAGTTCGTGGTCGCTGGCGAAAGAGCCATGCACCAGTGCTTCGATGAAGTCACCGCGGGCCCGCTCTTCGGCTTCGTCCACGCTGTGTTGGCGCAGCATCTCTGACCCGATGATGGCCGCGGCCTGCTCGGCGAGGACGCGATGCAAAGCGAGGTTGCGCGCGCCCAAGATGGTCAGCGGTATCAGGATCGCCAGCCAGCCCTGGGCGGTCTTACCGAGATTGACCTGGCCGGCAATGCATGTCCATACGCTGCCATCTGGACCGGCTACCCGATCTAACCTGCTGTGATGCTTCGCCGAACGTTGTGCTGCGGGCACACCGGTTGCCAATGCTCGCGGAACCGACTTCGACAGCGCGTCGAGGTCGTGGGCGCCGAGTCCGCTGTGGGCAACCAGATCTCCCTGAGCGTTGAGGACCATTGCCGGGTTGCGGGCGAGATGGCAAACCTCGCGGGTCAGGATCTGCAAGCCGGCTCCGCGGTGGAAGAGCTCCGCTAACGAAGCCCGTACCTGCATCGCGTAGCGCATCACGTGCAGCTCGTGGTTTAGGGTGCGCTCCGCCAGCAGGCGATTCAACGGGCCGAAACCTATGCGTGTGGCCATCTCAATGACCACGAGTTCCTTGGGTAGCTCGGATTGCGCCAGGGTGGACGGTGTCGGGCCATCCACTAAAAGTGCGGCTGCGCCTGCGGTGGCTGGCGGGCTAAGCGCCGCGCGGCCGGCAAGCAAAGCCTCTGGGCGCGCGTATAACGCAACCGCGTCCAGCGGTTCTGACCAGGTTGGCACTTCAGCTAGCGGCAGCAGCCACGTCAACTCTCGGTCGAGCCGGTCGACACCCACTAGCACGCGGGCGCCAGAGATCAGCGGTTCGTCAAGCAGTTCGCGAATCGTCAATCCTCGAGTATCGATCGAAGCCGCGGGATAGTGGGTGATCGGGGCGGACATGACCTATCCTCCTCTGCGCTGCCGATTGTGGCGTCATGGGCGCCGGTTAAAGCTGGTCTTCAACAAAGAAGCATTGCTGCAATCGCAATCTGCTCACGAGCTGTGCGGTGGGCACGTCGCAAACGTTGAGCGGCCTTTTTCGGCGCCCGTGCGTGCCGCGTGAAATAACTCATCGTTTCTGGTAAGCCGCGATGAGTGAACCTCTCGCCGCGGAGTGGTGTATTCGCGCTAATGGAATCCTTTCTGATGTTGATGACGAACGCGCTCTAATGAATGTCGCCATCGAAATGAGCGCGACAACCGTCGAGTGACCAGCGCGGCACTACCAATGATTACCGATCGGTCTCGCATCATAAGGGCCAACCCGACGCCCGCTTCGCGCAGCGGCGTTAAGCCGCTGCAGTCGCGGTATTCTGTGCGACGTGAGGCAGACACCTGGTGTGCTCCGTCGCGTTGCTGATAAAAGGTTGGCCAGCAAGAAGGTAACGCCCGTGTCGCCGTTGAGCAAGTCAATGCTTGCCCGGTGGGGCAGCTGTCGAGGAAATGCTGACATTTGGATTTGACCACCGTCTCGGTTTCAGACCAATTTCCGCTCAATTAATCGGTAGCGGCGACGTTACGAGCTGCCTTGCCCGGCTGCAAGTGTTAAAACTGACTAAATGGCTGTGAATTTCCTGAGGGCGACGCGCTGACTTGCCAATACGACACACTTGTAGTCAGGAAGGATTAAATCGCTGGGGTAGCTAAAAGTTAATAGAGCAGCCAAAATAAGCCTCCGGTTGAGGCAGCTGCTTGACACACATTTTTTCTATTGTAGAAATGCGTGCGGTGACGTGATCGCGCCTTTTTAAGTGTGCGTGTAGGGGGCTAGCCAGGTCCGGCTCACCGGTGCCAAGTCTCAGGCTGGACAGTGGCTATTGCGACAGGGGGGCGATCCGGACCGGCGTGCTGGTCGACACCAGCGACGCGGGCGCGCGCTCGCAGCGCCAGCGCGCGTTCGGTGCGCAGCATCTCGCGGCCGGGTAGGTCGGTGGATGTGCATGTCGGTGGAGGCGCTCACATCACTCCTTCCATAGTTGACGAGTGCCACTATAGGCTATTGGTGACAATTATCAACTTTGAAGTGAGATGTGACGAGCGTTGCCTCAATTAGTCGGGTGTCCGGGGTGGATGTGGCAGCAATCGCGCCGGACCGGACCCGGCGAGCCGCCGCCGGCTGGGATGAGGTGGCGTCGCGCGAGTGAGACTTGTGGCCGCGCTCAGCGCGAAAACAGCAACGCGCGCTTGACTTCTTGGATGGCCTTGGTCACCTCGATGCCCCGCGGGCAGGCTTCGGTGCAGTTGAACGTCGTTCGGCAGCGCCAGACCCCGTCGACCTCGTTGAGGATGTCGAGCCGCTCGGCGGCCGCTTCGTCGCGGCTGTCAAAGATGAAGCGGTGCGCGTTGACAATCGCCGCCGGCCCGAAGTAGCTGCCCTCGTGCCAGAACACCGGGCAGCTGGTGGTGCAGGCCGCGCACAAGATGCACTTGGTGGTGTCGTCGTAGCGGGCGCGATCGGTGGGGCTTTGGATCCGCTCCCGGGTAGGCGGGTTACCGGTGGTGATCAGGTAGGGCTTGACCGCGCGGTAGGCGTCAAAGAACGGCTCCATATCGACCACCAGGTCTTTTTCCACCGGCAGCCCGCGTATCGCTTCAACAGTAATGGTGAGCTGCTTGCCCGGCTTTTTGGGCAGTAGGTCTCGCATCAGCACCTTGCAGGCCAGTCGGTTCACCCCGTTGATCCGCATGGCGTCCGACCCGCATACCCCGTGGCCACAGGACCGCCGGAAGGTCAGCGTCCCGTCGAGGTAGCCCTTGATGTAGGTGAGCAGGTTGATCAACCGATCGCTGGGCAGGCAGGGCACCCGGAAGCTCTGCCAGCCGCCGGTTTCGGCGTACCGGTCCGGGTCGTCGGGGTTGAACCGGGCGATCTTGACCGTCACCAGCACCGCGCCCTCGGGCACCGGCGGCAGTGCTTTTTCTGGCGGGTCCAAAACATCGCCCGCAGACTCAACGCTCATCAGTACTTCCGTTCCTTGGGTTCGTAGCGGGTCTGCACGACGGGTTTGAAGTCCAGCCGGATGTCGCTGAGCAGGTCGGTGCCTTCCTTATCGGCCCCAATTTCCTTATCGGCCCCAATTTCCTTATAGGCCATGGTGTGGCGCATGTAGTTGACGTCGTCACGGTTGGGGTAGTCTTCGCGGGCATGCCCGCCGCGGGACTCTTTGCGATTCAACGCGCCAACCACGGTGACCTCGGCCAGCTCCAGCAAAAAGCCCAACTCGATGGCTTCCAGCAGGTCGCTGTTGAAGCGTTTTCCTTTGTCCTGCACCTTGATTCGGGAATAGCGCTCCTTGAGCGCATGGATGTCGGTGAGCGCCTGCTTCAGGGTCTCCTCGGTGCGGAACACCGCGGCATTGTGGTCCATGGTCAGTTGCAGTGCACCGCGGATGTCAGCGACTCGCTCGTTGCCGTGGTCGGAGAGGATATCGCTGACCCAGCCCACCACCATCGCCGCTGGGTCTGATGGCAGCTCGACGAAGTCGTGACCACGCGCGTAGTTCGCCGCGGCGATGCCGGCCCGCCGCCCGAAGACGTTGATATCCAGCAGCGAGTTGGTGCCCAGCCGGTTGGCGCCGTGCACCGACACACACGCGCACTCGCCGGCCGCATACAGGCCGGGGACGGTGTGGGTGTTGTCCCGTAGCACCTGCCCGGTGACGGTGGTGGGGATGCCGCCCATCACGTAGTGGCAGGTCGGGTAGACCGGGACCAGCTCGTGCACCGGGTCCACACCCAGATAGGTGCGGGCGAACTCGGTGATGTCGGGCAGCTTGGCCTCCAGCACGTCCTCGCCGAGGTGGCGCACGTCGATGTAGACGTAGTCCTTGTGCGGTCCGGCGCCGCGGCCCTCCAGGACTTCCAACACCATGGAACGAGCGACGATGTCGCGCGGTGCCAGGTCGACGATCGTGGGAGCGTAGCGCTCCATGAAGCGCTCGCCCTCGCCGTTGAGCAGCCGGCCGCCTTCCCCGCGCACTGCTTCGGAAATCAGGATGCCCAGACCAGCCAGACCGGTCGGATGGAACTGGTGAAACTCCATGTCCTCCAAAGGAAGTCCCTTGCGGAACACGATGCCGATGCCGTCGCCGGTCAGGGTGAGCGCGTTGGAGGTGGTCTTGTACATCCGCCCCGAGCCGCCGGTCGCGATGACGACGGCTTTGGCGTGGAAGACATGGATATCGCCTGTCGCCAATTCGTAGGCCACCACCCCGGTGGCCACCGGGCCACTGGGAGTCTGGGTGAGGGCCAAGTCGAGGGCGTAGAACTCGTTGAAGAATTGCACGTCGTGTTTGACGCAGTTTTGGTACAGCGTTTGCAGAATCATGTGGCCGGTGCGGTCGGCGGCGTAGCACGCGCGGCGCACCGGGGCCTTGCCGTGGTCACGGGTGTGCCCGCCGAAGCGGCGCTGGTCGATGCGGCCTTCGGGGGTGCGGTTGAATGGCATCCCCATTTTCTCCAGGTCGAGCACCGCGTCGATGGCTTCCCGGCACATAATCTCTACGGCGTCCTGGTCGGCGAGATAGTCGCCGCCCTTGACGGTGTCGAAGGTGTGCCACTCCCAGTTGTCGTCTTCGACGTTGGCCAACGCGGCGCACATGCCGCCTTGCGCCGCGCCGGTGTGGCTACGGGTGGGATACAGCTTGGTCAGCACCGCGGTACGAACGCGCGGACCGGCCTCGACCGCGGCCCGCATGCCGGCACCGCCCGCGCCGACGATCACCACGTCGTATCGGTGTTGCTGGATCACCGCCGCCGCCGCCGATGCAGTGGCGGCGCCGCCCGCCGCGAAGCGGCGAGGGGGACGAAGCGATGGCGTGGGGGTGGCGAAAACATGTGCGCCTTTCACGAGATGTTCGGGTCGAAGGTCAGCAGCACATAGCTGCCCAGCACCAGCGTGAACACCATCGACAGCGCCAGCAGCGAGTTCAGCCAGAACCGGGTGGAATTCTTGCGGCTGTAGTCGTCGATGATGACGCGCAAACCGTTGCCGCCGTGCAACTGTGCCAGCCACAGCAGCAGCAGGTCCCAGATCTGCCAAAACGGGGAGTGCCAGCGCTGGGCCACATAGTTGAAGTCGATGCGATAGACCCCGTCGTCCCACATTAGCCCGACGAACAGGTGCCCCAGGGCCAAGAACACCAGCACCACGCCGGAGAACCGCATGAACAGCCAGGCGAACTTCTCGAAGTTGGGTATGCCCGCGCGGCGCCGCGGGGACCGCGGATTGTCCAGGCTGGCGGGCCGGTCGAAGCTGCGCTGCAGCACCGGCGCGCGGGTGCCCAGATCGGGGGGGCTCATCGCAAGTGCTCCACCATGTGCATGCCCAACACCACCGCTGCGGGCACCAGGATCAGCAGCCAGACGATCGCCACCGCCCCCAGCATCAGCCGCTGATAGCGCGGGCCCTGCGACCAGAAGTCGATCAAGATGATCCGGATCCCGTTGAGGGCGTGGAAGGACACCGCGACCACCAAACCCAATTCCATGGTGCCCACAATCGGGTTCTTGTAGGTCTGCATCACTGAGTCGTAGGCCTGGGGGCTCACCCGCACCAGGGCGGTGTCCAGGACGTGGACGAACAGGAAGAAGAAAATCGTCGCGCCGGTGATGCGATGCAGCACCCACGACCACATGCCGGGATCCCCCCGATACAGGGTCCGGGGTGGCCGCCGTTTGCGTGACATCCCGCGCTTTGCTTCAAGCAATGCCGGATTAGCGGTTGTCGCCTTCGTATTCAGCCGTGCTCACCCCTTAGCTACCGCCGTCGAACAGCACTTTGCCGGGCAATCGAGCTTAACTTGGCCGGGTTGGCTGCGGTACCGAACAGCCCGATCAGGGTGCTGTGTCGCCTAGCGAGCTAGGGTGGCTTACCGGGTTGATCCGTTGACGAGCGGGGTTGCAAATGCCTGAAGCCGATTGGAAGATGCTGCGGGACAAGGCAATTCAGACCGCAGTGCGGGCGTATGCGCCATATTCGAGGTTTCCAGTGGGTGCGGCTGCGCTGGTGGACGACGGCCGGGTGGTCACCGGCTGCAACGTGGAGAACGTCTCCTATGGCCTGGGCCTATGTGCCGAATGCGGCGTGGTGTGCGCCCTGCACGCCACCGGTGGCGGCCGGCTGGTCGCGCTGGCCTGCGTCGACGGGGCCGGGGCTGCGTTGCTGCCCTGCGGGCGGTGTCGTCAGCTGTTGCTGGAACATGGCGGCCCCGACCTATTGATCGATCATCCGGCCGGGCCTCGTCGGCTCGGCGAGTTGCTGCCCGAGCCCTTTTGCGCCGATCTGACCAGAGAACCATCATGACCGGCGCCGAGTTCGACGCGCCGACGGTAATCCGCATCAAACGCGACGGTGGCCGGTTGTCTGACGCCGCGATCGACTGGGTGATCGAGGCCTATACCGACGGCCGCGTTGCCCCCGAGCAAATGTCGGCGCTGTTGATGGCGATCGTGTGGCGCGGCATGGATGCGGGCGAGACTGCCAGGTGGACCTCGGCGATGCTGACCTCGGGTGCGCGGCTAGATTTCCGCGGTCTGCCGCTGCAAACAGTGGATAAGCACTCCACCGGTGGGGTCGGCGACAAGATCACGCTGCCGTTGGTGCCCGTCGTCGTTGCCTGCGGCGGCGCCGTGCCGCAAGCCTCAGGCCGCGGACTCGGCCACACCGGCGGAACTCTGGACAAGCTGGATTCCATCTTCGGGTTCAGCGCTAACCTGTCCAACCAGCAAGTGCGCCAACAACTGTGCGACGTTGGTGCGGCCATTTTCGCCGCCGGCGAGCTGGCGCCGGCCGACGCCAAGCTCTATGCGCTGCGCGACATCACCGGCACCGTCGAATCGCTGCCGTTGATCGCCAGCTCGATCATGAGCAAGAAGTTGGCCGAGGGTGCCGGCGCGCTGGTGCTCGACGTGAAGGTAGGCTCCGGGGCCTTCATGAAATCCGAGGCGCAGGCCCGCGAGTTGGCGCACACCATGGTGAACCTCGGGGTGGCGCATGGCGTTCCCACCCGCGCGCTGCTGACCGACATGAACTGCCCACTGGGTGTGACCGTCGGCAATGCGCTGGAGGTGGCTGAAGCGCTGGAGGTGCTGGCCGGCGGCGGACCACCCGATGTGGTGGAGCTGACGCTGCGGCTGGCCACCGAGATGCTGGAGCTGGCCGGGATAGGCGGCCGCGACCCGGCTCAGACGTTGCGCGACGGCACTGCGATGGACCGGTTTCGCCGGCTGGTCGCCGCGCAGGGCGGTGATTTGTCGAAGCCGTTGCCGATCGGGAGGTGTACGGAAACCGTGACGGCTGGCCGGGGCGGGAGCATGGGCGACATCGACGCAATGGCAGTGGGGTTGGCGGCGTGGCGGCTCGGTGCGGGCAGATCCCGGCCGGGCGCACGAGTCCAACACGGTGCGGGCATCAAGATCCATCGCCGCCCGGGCGAGCCGGTGGTGGCCGGCGAGCCGCTGTTCACTCTGTACACCGAGACGCCGGAGCGCTTCGACGCGGCGTTGGCGGTGCTGGAGGGTGGTTACCGTATCGGGGATATTGAGCCAGTGGCACGCCCGCTGATCATTGATTGGATTACCCGATGACCACTGCGCTGACTCTGGAGATGATCCGGCAGGCGCCCAAGGCCCTGCTGCACGACCATCTCGACGGCGGGCTACGGCCGGAAACCGTGCTGGACATCGCCGGGCAGATCGGATACGACGGGTTGCCTGCCGCCGACGTCGACGCCTTGGCGACGTGGTTTCGCACCCGTTCGCACAGCGGATCGCTGGAGCGCTACCTGGAGCCGTTTTCGCACACGGTGGCGGTGATGCAGACACCTGAGGCGCTGTATCGGGTCGCCTACGAGTGCGTGGAAGACCTGGCCGCCGATGCGGTGGTGTATGCCGAGGTGCGCTTTGCCCCGGAGTTGCACATCAACCGTGGGCTGTCGTTTGACGCGGTCGTCGATGCGGTGCTGACCGGGTTCGCTGCCGGAGAGCAGGCTTGTGCCGCCGCGGGCCGACCGATCACGGTGCGCTGCCTGGTTACCGCGATGCGGCACGCCGCCATGTCCAGGGAGATCGCCGAGTTGGCAATTCGCTTCCGCGACAAGGGTGTAGTCGGCTTCGACATCGCCGGCGCCGAAGCCGGCTACCCGCCGACACGGCACCTGGACGCCTTCGAATACATGCGAGACAACAACGCGCGCTTCACCATTCACGCTGGTGAGGCGTTTGGGCTGCCGTCCATCCACGAGGCGATCGCCTTCTGCGGCGCCGACCGGCTGGGTCACGGGGTGCGCATCGTCGATGATATCGAAGTCGGCCCCGACGGCCGGGTCCGGCTCGGCAGGTTGGCATCGATCTTGCGGGACAAGCGAATTCCGTTGGAGCTGTGTCCGAGCTCGAACGTGCAGACCGGCGCAGTGGCCAGCATCGCCGCGCACCCGTTCGATCTGTTGGCCCGTGCCCGCTTTCGGGTCACCGTCAACACCGACAACCGGTTGATGAGCGATACCTCAATGAGTCTGGAAATGCAGCGGCTGGTGCAGGCGTTCGGCTACGGCTGGAGCGACCTGGAGCGCTTCACCATCAATGCGATGAAATCGGCGTTCATCCCGTTCGACGAGCGGCTGGCGATTATCGACGAGGTGATCAAGCCGCGATACGCGGTGCTGGTCGGGTAGCGCGTGAAAAGCTGCTCAGCATACTATCGTTCGTGTGCTCCTCAATCGTGCCACCGCCGCGGGCATAGCGGATGGCGACCTCGACGTCGGCTACCGCCTCTCGCCACGTGGCCGGGCACCCCTAAAAGCCCTCGGCTGATGCAGTTGCTGCCGGAAAACATTCGCGCCGACGAGGCAAGCATGGTCATGTTGCGTGATGGCCGGTTACTTGCCTACCTGGAATGGGGCGACCCTAACGGCTATCCCGCCTTCTACTTTCACGGCACACCGAGCTCGCGGCTGGAGGGCGCTTTTGCTGACGGCGCCGCACGGCGCCATGGATTTCGACTGATTGCGGTTGATCGCCCCGGATTCGGACGCTCAACTTTCCAGGAGGGACGCAGATTTCGGGATTGGCCACTTGATGTCTGCACGCTGGCTGACGCGCTGCGGCTGGACGAATTCGGTGTGGTCGGGCATTCGGGGGCAGGGCCACACCTGTTCGCTTGTGGCGCTGTGATTTCGCCAGCCCGACTGGCGTTTATCGGCGCCCTGGGGCCGTGGGGGCCGCTGACGACCCAGGATACCGTCGGTGGCCTCAATGCCCTTGACCGTCTCTATGCGAGGCTGGCGCACCGCGGCCCCCGACTGTTCGCCGCATCGTTTGCTCCGCTCGGGTGGTGCGCAAGATATTCGCCCCGGATTTTCTCCAGGGTGGTGATGGCTTCAGTCCCCGCCGCCGACCGGTACCGGCTACGCGACGAGCTCTTCGCCCGGCACTTCCACGCGATCGAACTCGAGGCGTTTCGGCAGGGCAGCCGCGGCGCTGCCTATGAGTCGTATCTCGCCTACCGGCCGTGGGATGTCGATCTGGCCGAGGTGGCCGTTCCCTCCCATATCTGGCTGGGCGACCAGGACACCTTCGTGCCACGCGCCATGGGCCAATACCTTCAGAGCGCCATTCCGAACGTCGATCTGCACTGGGCCGCCGGCAAGGGCCACTTCAACATCGAAGACTGGGACTCCATCTTGACCGCGTGTGCCGCGGACGTCGACCGGCGGCAACGTCGATAGCACCGGACGCGCGTGCTTTCTCACCCGACTTTCCTCGCGGCGGCCGAAACCGACTCGCCTGATTACTCAATGCCGCGCCGCCTCCTGAGCGAGTTGCACGCGGGAGTTCAGGTCGAGCTTGGTGTACACGTGGGTGAGGTGAGTCTGTACGGTGCGCGGCGAAACGAACAGCCGCGCGGCAATGTCTTTGTTCGAAAGGCCCTCGCCGACCAGGTTTACCACTTCCAGTTCGGCCGGCGTCAGCGACGCCCAACCACTTGTTGCCCGTCTGCGCTCACCACGACCGCGCTGCACGTAGGCGATTGCCTCTTCGGTGGTCAGCGCGGCGCCTTCGGTCCATGCGCTGTCAAACTCTTTCTCGCTTAACGCGTTACGCAGTGCAGTCACCGAGTTTTCGTAGCTTGAGTCGTAGATCTTGAACCGCACCGCGCCCATGCGCTGCCGCATCGCGTCCGCCGCGGCGTAGAAGCGGGTGGCCTCGAGGTGGCTGGACTGCTCGGTCGCCAGGCCAGCCAGGCAGTCGAGAGTGTCGGGGACGCAATTCTGGGCGCCGGCTGCAACGGCAGCGGCGAGTGCATCGTGGGCATCACGCTCAGCTTGCTCCGGCTCACCCTGTGCGATTGCCACCCGCGCGCGGCTAGTCAGCGCCAGCGCCAAGTGCCATCCCGCCAGCACCGAGGCGGCCTCGTCGGCACAGCGCCGGGCGCCCATGACGTCGCCGCTAGCCAGCGAGATGCGGGCCTTAGCGGGGCGCAGGTAGTTCGCCGTGTGTGGTTGGACGCGCAAGTTCTGCCAAGCCTTCTTGCTCGCGGCGCGTGCAGCGTCAATATCGCCGCCGGCCACCGCAGCTATGGCCAACGTCGCGTAGCCGAGCCCCAAAAAGTACTCGCTACCTTCTTCGGCAAGGTTCAGTGTCACCTCGCCTGCGGCGCGAGCGGCGCTCACCTCACCTCGGTAGGCGTGGGCGTCGCCCAGGCCCTTCTGGATCAGCGGTGTGAGGACATCAGCGTCAGCATCCTGTGCCTGTTGTACCAGCTCGCCGAAGTGTGCGACCGCTCCGGCCAGGTCCCCCTGCCACAGCTGGGCAAACGCTAGGCTCAAACGGCACCGACGGGCGCCGAACCGGTCCCCGATCGCCTCCGCCACCTCGAGTCCCTCGGTGCCGGCAGCGCGTGCGGTGATCGTGTCGCCCGCGACGAGAGCGGCGTTACCCTGCCAGCTCAAGATTTGGCTGAGCCGCCAACGATCACCCAAGGATCTGGCGATGCCGGCCGCCTCAGTGAAGTATTTGCGAACCGCATCAGGTTGATAGCTGAATCCGGCGGTCAAACCACAGGCGGTCAATGCCTGCGCCAACAAGGCCGGGTCATCGACCTTCCGGGCGACGGCCAGCGCTTCCTGGGCCTGATGAAGGCTGCTCTGGTCGGTAATGAACATATCGAGCACGGCCTTGTCGGCCAGCGCCCGCGCCCGCACCGCGTCGCTCACCTCCGCCGCGAGCGCGTGCTGCTCGGCGAGAATGGTCTGGAACCAGCTGCGCCCTTCTCGGATGCGGCCCCGGCTGAGCCACAGCGGCTGCAGCGAGGAAGTCAGCGTCAACGCGCACTCCACATCGGAGTATTCGCGGCAGCATAGGAATGCGACGCGCAGGTTGTCGAGCTCGATCTCGGCCTCGTCGAGAAGCCGCTGGTAGTCGGTGCGCCCAGGGCTATCGAGCAGGGCGGCCAACGCCAGGTAATGGTCGCAGTAACGCTTGCGGACGGTGTCGGTTTCAGCTGCCTCGTGCAGCCGTTCCATCGCATACTGGCCCACTCCCTCAAGCCGCCGATACCGCGTCCGGCCCTGCGTGCTATCCGCCCACACCAGCGATTTGTCAACCAGCGATGTCAGCTCGTCCAGCACTTGGTGCCGCGGCAAGTCACCGAAGCCGGCCACCGCTTCGGCCGCGGCCAGGTCGAACCCCCCGACAAAAACTCCAAGTCGGCGCAGCAGGATCCGCTCCGGCTCGTTCAGCAACCCGTAGGACCAGTCCAGTGATGCTCGCAGCGTTTGGTGGCGGCGCGGCGCTGTGCGGGCACCGCCAGTGAGCAGCCGGATCCGGTCATCAAGCCCGGCGATGATCTCAGATAGCGACAAAGACCGCACCCGCGCGGCCGCGAGTTCGAGGGCCAGCGGCATGCCGTCTAACCCGCGGCAGATCTGGCTCACCAGGGCGGCGTTGCCGTCGTCGATCACGAAGTCGGGCCGGGCCAGGCGAGCACGGTCGGCGAAAAAGGCGATCGCGTCGTCCAACGACAGTGACGGCACCCGCCAGGTCACCTCGCCGGCGACCTTGATCGGCTCGCGGCTGGTGGCCAACAGGGTCACGCCGGGGCAGCTCTGCAGCAGGGCATTGACTTGTGTCGCGCCCACGTCAAGCAGGTGCTCGCAAGTGTCCAAGACGATCAGCATCTCCCGCTCGGCGAGGTAGCGCAGCACGGTATCTGCGGTGGATCGCCCCAGCTGATCCGACAACCCCAGCGCCCGAGCCACCAAGATCGGCGCCATATCGGGATCGGTAATCGGCTCCAGATCGACGTAGCACACGCCGTCGGGGAAACCTGACGTCAATCGCATCGCCACTTGTACGGCCAACCGGCTCTTGCCGAAGCCGCCCGCACCGATGAGGGTAACCAGCCGGTTGTCGGTAACCAACCGCACTACCTCTGCCATCTCCAGCTCACGACCCACGAAATTGGTGAGCTGGATCGGAAGATTATGTACTGCAACCGCTTTCGGCTTGTGAAGCGGAGGGAAGTCGTTATGCAGCTGTGGGTGGCACAACTGCGCCACACGTTCCGGGCGTGAGCGATTGCGCAGCGGCTGAGTTCCCACGTCGATCAGCCAGGCAGCTGCCGGCAGCTCGTCGCTGACGATGTCACTGGTGGTGGCCGACAACAGCGTTTGGCCGCCGTGTGCTAGGTCACGCAGTGCCGCTGTGCGGCTGATGGTTGGGCCGGCGTAGCTGGTGTCATCGCGCAGCTGCACGTCACCGGTGTGTATGCCGATGCGCAGCCGAACCGGCGCTAGCCCCGCAAGCTGCAACCGCAGCGCGGCCGCGACCGCGTCAGCCGCGCGCCCGAAGGCGACCACGACGCTGTCGCCTTCGCCGTGCTCGACCGGACGAACCCCGCCGTGAGCAGCAACGGCATCAGCAAGCGTCTGCTCCAGCAGCGCGAATGCGGCAGCCATCTCGGCGGGCTGCGTCTGCCACAGCCGCGTCGCCTCTTCAATGTCGGCCAACAGCAGCGTCACGGTACCGGTAAGCAGCAATTCGCTCACGCTCCAGTCCCATGCCACATGTGGCGCACATTGGGTCAGTCTGGCTTATGACAGCTGCGGGCTGCAAATCTCAGCGAAATTGCGTAGGTGCCGCGCGGGCGACTCGCGAACGTACGACCCCCCCACGGCAGATTTACGCGCTCCAGCCGATAAGCGCGGGTGCGCCATATAGGACAGTCGAGATGTCCAGATTTCGACGAATAACATGAAGGGAAGCTGACGGTGAATCACCGCGTGAAATCCACTTCTAACCGTGGCCTCACAGAGGAGCGTGGCGCCCTCTCGCCCGATCACCGGAGTGGTTCGAACTCGCGCCGCTACGCCCCGAAGCGTTACGCGTTCCTCGAGGACGCCTGCATGGCACGCGCGGTGTATCGGCTCTGACCGCCGCCCTGTCCTCTGAGCGCGGGGGTACGCCCGCCCGGGCTGGCACCACTCGCGCCTTAGTAGGTCGATTTCGGAAATCTTCTGTAACAACTGCTCGACCGTTGACCAGCAAGGAAGGCCGATGCCCGAGGTCGTAGTCATGCGTGACGTCTCCTTCAGCGCATCTCACCGGCTACACTCACCGGCTCTCACTGACGCCGAGAACGTTCACATATTCGGAAAGTGCAACAACGCCAACGGCCACGGACACAACTATTTGCTCAGAGTAGCCCTGAAGGGTGAGCTCGACCCGGTTACGGGGATGGTCAGCAACCTGACCAAACTAGCCGATCTGATCGATCGGACGATCAAAGTGCATTTCGATCACACCCACCTCAATCTCGACACCGACCTGTTCAAGGACCGAGTCCCTACCTCAGAGAACATTGCGATCGTGTGCTGGGAGCTGCTGCGCTCGACCAGCATTGGGGACATGCTGCACTACGTAGAGGTGCAGGAGACGAGCAAGAACCGAGTCAGGTTCGCCGGATGACGTCGTCCACGCGGATAGTTGCAGCTTCAGCGTATCCGCACGCACCTCTAGCTCTCGGCGCGGTCGGCGGATCCCGCACTCAATCGCTCGTCCGGCGGTCACCCATGAGTACTGCGAGCTATTCAGCCACTGTTGCGGCGCCGCGGTATTGAGCGCAAGCCGCAGCCGCGGGGCCCGGATCGGTATCGGCATCCCAACCGAGGCAACGGCTTCCTCGCTCACCTCGCGGTTGATCGCATAGCCGAACTCGCTGCACCTGCCGATCGGATGCGGGGCTGTGCGTTCCAGTTTCTCGTCCGGAAGTAGTTGCCGCAGTCCGGGTTCGGATAGGCGGGCTGATCGGATTTACCGGCGCCACAGCCGTTGCCGGCGCCGGCGGCAGTGGCGGCAACGGCGGAAATGCTGTCGGCGCAACCGGCAGCAGGGGCCACCGCGCGCTCGGCCGACCCGCCACCACCACGTCGTAGACCGCGAGTGCTGAGCGATCGCGGCCCGAGGGACCCGGTTCGTTGACGGTCGCACCGCTCATGCACCGGCCCGAGCAGGCGCAACGGGCGGCCCCCCTTCAGCCTCAGCGGTGCTGCGCGTCGCTACGCGACGGGCCCGCGGTCCGCCCTGGACCCCGGAGCCGCTAGGGCCCGCACCGCGTAGCGGCACGGGCAGGACCGAAGCCCACGCCCAAGCGCACGGCGCTCACAACCAGGTTCCGACAAGACAAGTCTCTGCGGTTTGCAGGATTGCGACAGCCGTCGCATGAGTGCGAAAGTTGAGACGCTGGTAGCTGGGCGTGGGTAATGTCGGCGCAGGAGGTGCGATGACGGATACCGATGCAGGCGGGCGGCCAGCCAACCTCGCCGCGACGGCCAATGAGTCGTATGAGGTGCATCGTCATCCGCGTGGGGCGCACCGTGATTTGTTGAGTGCCAGGGGCGCTGCGGGTGAGTCAGCGGGGATGACCACCGGGGACGTGGTGGCGGAGTTAGCTGCACTGGGGTTCGTCGGCGCGTGTGAGGTGGGCCGGGGCGGGTATGGGGTGGTGTATCGGTGTGTGCAGGCTGAGTTGGGCCGGGTGGTGGCAGTCAAGACGTTGACCGCCAATGTGGGGGAATGGGGAGCGCGGTTTCTGCAGGAGGAGCTGGCGATGGCCCGACTGACTGCGCATCCCAATATTGTGCCGGTGTTGCAGGTGGGGCGAACCGCTAGTGGTCTGCCGTTTTTGGCGATGCCGTTTTGTGGGCGCGGCTGCGTGCAGCAGCGGATCGAGCGGTTTGGGGTGTTGGCGGTCGAGGAGGTATTGCGGATTGGGGTGAAGATAGCGGGGGCGTTGGAGTCGGCACATGGGGTGTCCGTGGTGCATCGGGACGTCAAGCCAGCCAACGTGTTGCTGACTGATTATGATGAGCCGGCGCTGTGTGATTTCGGAATCGCGCATACGGAGGCGGGACATCAGACCGCGCCCGGGGTGTTCATCGGGTCACCTGCCTATACCGCTCCGGAATTGTTAGCTGGTGAGCCGCCGAGTGCCGCGTCAGATGTTTATTCGTTAGGGGCCAGTCTGTTTACCGGGTTGACAGGTCATGCGGCGTTCGAGCGGCGCGGCGCTGAGCAGATGGTGGCGCAGTTCCTCCGGATTGCTAGCGAGCCGATCCCGGACTTGCGTGATCACAACGTCCCCGCCGATGTGGCGGCTGTGGTCAATGCGGCGATGGCCCGCGAGCCCGGAGCTCGCCCCTCGGCGCTGGAGCTGGGTGAAATGATCCAGCAGGCCCAAGCCGATCATGGCCTTGTTGTCGATGCGATGGTGCTGCCTGGTGCCGACAGTGAGGTGCGAAGCCGGTCCGCGCGGCGCGGGCCGACGGGGGCCCGATCAGGGGCAGAACGCCACGGCTCGGCCCGGGTGCCGGTGCTGCCATCCGGGCTGGTCGGGCGCCGCGACGAGCTGGCGCGGTTGCGGGAGTCGTTGTACGGCTCGCGGCTGGTGACAGTGACAGGGATGGGTGGGGTCGGCAAAACCACGCTCGCGACCGCCGCTGCTGGCCAGTTGCGCGCCGAGTTCTTGGATCAGGTGTGGCTGGTCGAGCTGGCCGAGCTGCGCGACGGCGCAATGCTGAGTGAAGTGGTCATTGCCGCCCTCGGGCTGTGCGATCAAACCGGCGCGCCTCCAGCCGACGTGCTCGTTGATTTCCTCGGTCACGGTATGACGCTGCTGGTGCTCGATAACTGTGAGCAGATCATCGACGCCGCGGCCAGGCTGGTCGACACCTTGCTGCACCAGTGCCCGCAGCTGCACATTCTGGCTACCAGCCGCGAAGTCCTTGATGTCGACGGGGAATCCGTCCTACCGTTGATGCCGCTCGCAGTGCCCGAACCCGATACCGACTTCACGCTGTGCGGGTTGGCCCGCTACGGCGCGGTGGAGTTATTTCTTGCGCGCGCCCGTGCCGCGGTCCCCGATTTCTGCCTTACCCACGCGAATGCGGCGGCGGTGGCTCGGGTGTGCGCGCGCCTAGACGGCTTGCCGTTGGCAATTGAGCTGGCGGCCGCCCGGCTGCGCGCGTTGTCCATCGAGCAGATCGCCGACGGCCTGACTGACCGCTATCGGCTACTCAGCCGTGGCCATCGCGGTGCGCCCACCCGTCAGCAAAACCTCCTCAGCTGTGTGGCTTGGAGCCATGACCTGTGCACCCCGCCCGAGCAACACCTGTGGGCAACACTGTCGGTCTTCGCCGGCAGTTTTGATCTACTCGCCGCCCGCCACCTGAGCGCCGCCAGTTGGATCGACGAGCAGTGCTTGGATGTGATGTGCACACTGGTCGATAAATCCATCCTGATCCGCACCGAGAAGGACGGCCAAGTTCGGTTCCGACTGCTCGACACCCTGCGCGACTACGGCCGCACCCACCTCACCGATACCGAACTCCACCAACTGCGGCATCGCCACGCCGACTATTACCACCGCCTGTCGACGCAAGCGATCAGCGATTGGTTTGGTCCCCGCCAAATCGAATGGCTCAATCGCCTCGCCGCCGAAATGCCTAACCTGCGCGAAGCACTGCAATTCTGTATCACCTACGACCCCAACGCCGCGCTGGAATTGGCCGTCTATATGCGCCGGGTCTGGATTACGCGCGGAATGTTTAGCGAAGGGTACCGCTGGCTGAATCTCGCGTTGAGTGCGGCACCGCCCACACCGAGTCCCCAACGCATCCGAGCGTTGGCAGACTTTGCGGAGTTCGCAGCTTTTCGCGGCAATTTGTCCGAGGCGACGGCACTAGTCGCGGAAGCGCGCCTTCTTTTCGAATCGATGCCCGATCGAAGAGAAATCCCTGTTCTCGAATCTACCGAAGGCCATATGGCGATGATAAACGGGGATTTTGAACGCGCACGAGAGTGTCTTAGGCGTGCTGCGTCGCAAACCGAAAATCTTGAAGTGCAATGTTGCGCACTGTTGATGCTGGGTTGGGACGCTCTCTTTTGGGGCGATGTCGATAATGCGTCAGACTGGTTCGAGAGGGCCCTTGGCGTGTCCGAATCCCACGGTGAATCGATCCAGCGTACATATGCGTTGGTGTGCACCGGAATTGGTTCATGGCGGCGTGGCGAGTACCACCGCGGCGAGCAACTGCTCCGACAAGGCCTTGAAATATGTCGGGCACTCAATGATCGGTGGATGGCCGCACAGTATTTTGAGGCGCTGGCATGGTGCGCTGGATCTGCCGAGGACTTCCGGCGTGCCGTCGTTTTGATGGCAGCGGCCAACGTGGTGAGCCCCGCGACCGGATTTCCATTGATGGCACTGTTTTCAGGACTTCACGACGAGTGCGAACAGCGCTCCCGCGACGGGCTCGACGGCGCGGAATTCGAAGCGGCTTGGAACCGAGGCAGCACACTGAGCTTTCACCAGGCGGTCGTGGTCGCCATGGGCGAATGATGACAACCAACTTCTCGGAACCGAAGGCGGTCCCGGGCAAACCTGGCCACCAACCGGCTTGCGGGGAGCTCTGATCCGGGCGGTTCCGTATCACGCATGAGAAGGGCGTTTCGCCGCGCTCGACCGCCTCGCGGTACGTGGTGTGTGTCACGAGGGGCCCACCTCCAGAGAAGAACCGCGATGGCCGCAAAATCCGTGTGGCAAAACGACGCCGAAACAACTCTATGAACTCCGCCGAGGACGATATGACACAGCCAGGGGCTGACGGCGTTGCGTGAGCTGGGAATGCCGTCGGTCGTCCCGCCGGCTCGATCGGTCACGCCGAGACGGTGTCGCTGGCCGCGGTGGCGACGCCACGGG
>NZ_VTZN01000629.1 GCF_008370645.1 Mycobacterium simiae | reverse complement strand
AGCCGCACCCAGCCGCGCACTGGCCAACGCCGCCCGAATCACCCGCTGCTGCGCCGGCCCATTCGGTGCCGTGAGACCGTTGGAGGCGCCATCTTGATTGACCGCCGAACCACGCACCAGCGCCAACACCGGATGACCCAACCGCTGCGCATCAGCGAGCCGCTCCACCACCAGCACCCCAGCGCCCTCGGACCAGGCGGTGCCGTCAGCGGCGCCCGCATAGGCCTTGCACCGACCGTCGGCAGCCAGTGCCCGCTGCCGACTGAACTCCACAAACGCCGCGGGGGTG
>NZ_VTZN01000628.1 GCF_008370645.1 Mycobacterium simiae | reverse complement strand
TCGGATCCCATTCCTGGCTCCGACATCGAGAACGCACCGCGAGATTCGCCAGTGGCCATCCGCGGCAGGAATCGCTGTTTTTGCTCCTCGGTACCATGCTGGCGCAGCAGGTAGGCCACGATGAAGTGGGTGTTGAGCACACCGGAGATACTCATCCAGCCCCGGGCCAGCTCCTCGACGCACAGCGCGTACGTCAATAGCGACCCTCCGAGCCCGCCGTATTCCTCGGGGATCATCAGGCCGAATAGACCCATGACGCGCATCTGGTCGACGATGTCTTGTGGGTAGG
>NZ_VTZN01000627.1 GCF_008370645.1 Mycobacterium simiae | reverse complement strand
CTCGGCGATGGCCCACCCCGCCACCCGCCGTGAGCAGCAGTCGATCACCGTGGCCAGGTACAGATTGCCTCCACTCGCCAACGGCAAGTAGGTGATGTCCCCGACATAACGGGTATTGATCTGCGTGGCGGTGAAGTCCCGCTTGAGCAGGTCGGGGACCTTCTGGTTGGCCGGATCAGCCACGGTGGTCGTGACCCGGCGTCGGCGCCGATAGCCGGCGATCCCGTTGGTGCGCATCACCCGGGCCACCCGCTTGTGGTTGACCCGCTCGCCGTCGGGCACACCGTCGT
>NZ_VTZN01000626.1 GCF_008370645.1 Mycobacterium simiae | reverse complement strand
ACCAAGTCGGGCAACGAATGACCCAGCTGACCGCGCAGCGCGTTCAGCTCGGCGGCCAGCGCGCCAATGCGCTGATAGCCCGCGACCGAGTAGCAACGGGCCGGACCCGGGTCACAAATCGCGTCGGCCAGACATGGGTTGTCCGCGTCCGGACTGGCTGCCATCGCGACCGACTCCGGTGCGCCCGACTCGCCTGGGCGCGGGCCTCCCACCAGCGTCAGGGCGCGTCGCCACAGCTCGGCAAGGTCGCGGCCGCCAAGCCTCCACCGTGGACCGGTCAGCACCCGCAC
>NZ_VTZN01000625.1 GCF_008370645.1 Mycobacterium simiae | reverse complement strand
GTGCTCAAGACCGGGGCGGCGTATCTGCCCATCGACCCGGCGCTGCCGCGGGCACGGGTGGAGTTCATGCTTGCCGACGCCGCGCCGGCGGTCGCGGTGAGTACCACGGGGCTGGCCGGGCGGTTGGCCGGGTATGGGCTGCGGGTGATCAATGTCAACGATCCCGCGATCGACACCCAGCCCGCCACGGCATTGCCCGGTCCCGCGCCGCAGGACATGGCGTATCTGATCTACACCTCGGGCACCACCGGCACCCCGAAAGGGGTGGCCATCACCCACCACAACGTCGC
>NZ_VTZN01000624.1 GCF_008370645.1 Mycobacterium simiae | reverse complement strand
TAATGCGCCCGTGCAGGCCGCCACTGGACGCCCGCTAATCGGCAACGGCGCCAACGGCGCCCCCGGCACCGGACAAGACGGCGCCCCCGGCGGCTGGTTGCTCGGCAACGGCGGGACCGGTGGCTCCGGCGCGGCCGGCCAAAAAGGCGGCAACGGCGGAGCCGCCGGACTGCTGGGCACCGGCGGCGCCGGCGGGGCCGGCGGCAGTACCGGGATAGGGACGGGCGGCGCCGGCGGGACCGGCGGTGCCGGCGGATGGTTGTTGGGCAACGGCGGAACCGGCGGGGCCGGTGGG
>NZ_VTZN01000623.1 GCF_008370645.1 Mycobacterium simiae | reverse complement strand
ACCGTCGGCAGCCGCGGCGAATGCTTTGCAGCGCCCATCGGCGGCCAACCCGCGCTGCCGAGCGAACTCGGTGAAGATGGCCGGTGTGGTCATGATGGTGACGCCGCCGGCCAGTGCCAGGCCCGATTCGCCGTTGTGCAGCGACTGACACGCCAAATGCGTCGCCACCAGCGACGACGAGCAGGCGGTGTCCACCGTGAGTGCCGGACCCTGCAACCCCAACAAATAGGCCACCCGCCCCGAAGCAACACTCGTCAAAGTGCCGATGGCATAGCTTTCACTTTCCGGCCCCCCG
>NZ_VTZN01000622.1 GCF_008370645.1 Mycobacterium simiae | reverse complement strand
AGCACCCGCTCCAGCTCATCTGGCTCGTAGAAGTCCATGTGCGCGGTGAAGCCGAACCGGTCGCGCAGCGGCCCGGTCAGCGCACCGGACCTGGTGGTGGCACCGACCAGGGTGAACGGTGCGACGTCCAGCGGAATCGAGGTGGCGCCCGGGCCTTTTCCGACGACCACGTCGACCCGGAAGTCCTCCATCGCCAGGTAGAGCATTTCCTCGGCAGGCCGGGCGATGCGATGTATTTCGTCGATGAACAACACGTCGTGCTCGACCAGGTTGGACAGCATCGCCGCGAGGTCGCC
>NZ_VTZN01000621.1 GCF_008370645.1 Mycobacterium simiae | reverse complement strand
TTACCGCCAGTGGCGCCTGATGCCAAGTTGCCATTACCACCGTTTCCGCCTGCGCCACCCTGACTAACACCATTGCCCGTGTTGTTGCCTTGGCCACCAACGCCGCCGTCACCGCCGGCGCCGCCGAAAATTCCACCGTTGTTGCCGTCACCGCCCACACCCCCGGTCGCCGTACCTCCCGCACTGCCGTCAGTTAGGCCAACACCGCCGGCACCGCCATCTCCGCCAGTGCCACCGGTGAATTCGGCGGTACCACCTTTACCGCCCGCACCACCGGTGCCATTGTTGCCGTCGGTGG
>NZ_VTZN01000620.1 GCF_008370645.1 Mycobacterium simiae | reverse complement strand
ATCCGCTGGCGGGTCTCCTCCCCGCTCGCGCCGACGGGGCGGCCAAGCTGTGCTCGGGTCACCGGGATCGCCTCCTCGCTCGCGGGTTTGCCCACCCTTGGACCGGGGGCATATCCCCAACATGGTCAAATATATTCGACTGATCAATTTGTTCGGGAGCACGAAGGGGTGCGCGGTGGATGACCGACGGACCGACGGCAGACGCCGCCCAGCATGACCGTTACGTCCACTGGGTCAGGGTCTCAATTAGGTCGACCGGTAGGCGCGCACGGTGAGCAGACGCGCAAACGGATCATCGC
>NZ_VTZN01000062.1 GCF_008370645.1 Mycobacterium simiae | reverse complement strand
TCTAGCTCCAAAAAGGCAAAAGCGCTACCGCGACCCATCCGATTCGCGCTCGGCCGCTGTCACCAAACGACCCGCGAAAAACTTGACCGCGCCGCCGAAGGCGGCCCGCATCGCGGGTCCCGTCCCGCGCACTCTCTCGCTGAACGAGCCGTTCCACCGAACATCGGTTCCGCCTGAGGCATTCGGCGTCAAGACCACCTCGGCGTGGTAGTCGTTGACCGGCGCGCCAGGCCCCACCAGCTTGTAGGCGTGCCGGCGATCCTGTTCGTATTCAACTGTCTCTTCCCGCACGTACACCGGCCACAGCCCTAGCTTGCGGACGGCGCCCACGCCCCCGGGTGCCGGATCACCCTGCCGTTCCCAGCTGGATTGCAGGACAATCGGCTTGGCCCAGCTCGCCCATTGACCACCGTCGGCGACGAGCCGGAACAGTGTCGCGGCAGGAGCGCTACTGGTCTTGGTGACTTCGAACGAAAACGTGCGTCCCGGCATGCTCGACTCCCCACCTGGCGGCTAGATGTACCCGCGTACCCTACCGCGAGGCCATCCGGCGCCACGGTTGTAAGCGAATTCGATGCCGTCGAGGCAGCGCCGAGGCATACTCTCGATGTGCCGAACGCCGAGACCATTGCAATGCCACCCCCGCTGACCAAAGCCGATGTGGAACCGGCGCTGCGACTGATGAAGCCGCTGCGGACCCTGATCAAGCCCAAGACCTATGGCATCGACAACGTGCCGACCGAACGTGCGCTGCTAGTGGGTAACCACAACACCCTCGGTCTCATCGACGCGCCGTTGATGGCCGCTGAGCTATGGGAGCGGGGCCGGATGGTCCGGGGCCTCGGCGATCACGCGCATTTCAAGGTCCCGGGGTGGCGCGACCTCCTGACCCGAATGGGCGTCGTCGAGGGAACCCGAGAGATCACCTCAGCGTTGATGCGGCGCGGTGAGATCATCATGGTATTTCCGGGCGGCGCCCGTGAAGTCAACAAGCGCAAGAACGAGCAGTACAAGCTGGTCTGGAAGAACCGACTCGGATTCGCCCGCCTGGCAATTCAGCACGGGTATCCGATCGTGCCGTTCGCGTCGGTCGGCGCCGAGCATGGCATCGATATCCTGCTCGACAGCGATTCCCCATTGATGGCGCCCACCGCCTTTCTGACCGAGAAGCTGCTCGGGTTGTCCGACGGCCCGCCGCTGGTGCGTGGGATGGGTCTGACACCGGTGCCGCGCCCCGAGCGTCAGTACTACTGGTTCGGCAAGCCCATCGCCACCACAAGATTCAAGGGCAGGGAAGCTGACGACAACGCAGCCCGCAAGGTGCGTGAACAGACCGCGGCCGCGATCGAGCAGGGCATCGAGCTGATGCTTGCCGAACGTGAGGCCGACCCCAACAGATCTCTGGTCGGACGGCTGCTGCGATCGGACACATAGCAGTCAATCCGGCGCCCCAATCTCACGGAGGCGACCTTCGGACAGCTGCAGCCAGCGGTCCGGCTTGAGGTCACGTAGAAATCGCTGGTCATGGCTGACCACCACGGACGCACCTTGATAGGCCGCCAGTGCGCTCCGCAGTTGGGCAACACTGTGCAGGTCGAGATTGTTCGTCGGTTCGTCGAGCAACAACAGTTGCGGCGGCGGCTCAGCGCTCAGCAGACACACCAGGGCTGCGCGTAACCGCTCGCCGCCGGACAGCGTCGCAACGGGCCGATCAGCTCGTGCCCCCGGGAAAAGGTAACGGGCCAGTCGCGCCCTACGTTGGGCCACCGGCATGGTAGGCGCGAACGCGGCCAGGTTGTCCGCGATGGTCAGTTCGGCGTTCAGGACGTTCAGCCGCTGGTTTAAGTAGGCGACCGGTACACGCGTGAAACGCGTTCCTTCACAGGGAATTCGGCCGCTAATTACGCCGAGCAGAGTGGACTTGCCAGCGCCGTTGGCTCCGATCAGCGCGATGCGCTCCGGCCCGCGGATGGCCAGTTCGAGGCCTTCGCCGGCGAACAGCGGTTGACTGTTAAGCCGAACCTGCAGGTCCTCGCCGAAGAAAACGGTCCGTCCAGCGGGCACGTGGGTTTCCGGTAGGTCTATGGAGACGACAGGTGGCTGACGAAGGGCGCCCCTGGCCTGATCGACTCGGGCGCTGGCGATCTGCACGCGCGCCGCGTGGTTTTGGTCGGACTTGCCGGCCGACTCCTGGGCCGCACTCTTGCGCTTGTCCAGCAGCGCTTTGGGCAAACCAAGGTTCTGCCGGTTGCGCACCGCAGTGCCGGTACGCCGCGCCGCCCGTTCGCGGGCTTTCTGCCGGTCCCGCTGCTGGCGCTTGAGGTCGGCTGCGGCGTTGCGCAGGTTTTGTTCGGCAACAACCTGCGCACGCCGCATCGCGTCCTCGTAGCAAGTGTAATTACCTACGTAGCAACGTATTTCGTTGATGTTGAGTTCTGCGATACGATCC
Organism: Mycobacterium simiae; assembly: GCF_008370645.1. GTDB lineage: Bacteria > Actinomycetota > Actinomycetes > Mycobacteriales > Mycobacteriaceae > Mycobacterium > Mycobacterium simiae_A. The sequence goes on along the minus strand of NZ_VTZN01000062.1, from coordinate 24,090 downwards.
ATGCGCTCCAGTAACATGCGGTCGTGGCTGGCGACGACCACACAGCCGGGAAAGTCGTCGAGCACGGTGTAGAGCCGACGGCGGCTGCCTAGGTCGAGGTTGTTGGTGGGCTCGTCGAGTACTAGCACATCGGGCCGCTTCAACAGTTGCGCCGCCAGACCCAACGACACAGCCTCGCCGCCGGAAACGCTATCCAGGCGGCGATCCAACTCAATGTGGCCTAATCCCAGTCGATTCAGCTCGACGGTGACGCGGTCGGCGATGTCCCAATCCGCACCGATCGTGGCAAAAATTTCCTCATCAGCATCCCCATCGCCTAACGCGCTCAGGGCAGCCAAGACAGGCGCAACACCGAGAACCTGCGCGACAGTCAGATCTGCGGTGTAGGACAGATGCTGCGGCAAGTATCCCAGCACCCCGTGCACCGACACGCTGCCCGCGCCGGGGCGATAGTGCTTGGCGATCAGCTGCAGCAGCGTAGTCTTGCCCGCACCGTTGGATGCCACCAGACCGGTACGGCCGGTCTCGAACACGAACGACAGACCCTCGAGAACACTGGTGCCATCCGGCCAGGAGAACGACAGATTCGAACAGACGACAGACGCGTCGGGCATGGGCGAGTCCTCGAAGAATGAGAGGGATAGGACGACGGTGGCCGCGCGAGACGAAAGCTCACACTGAGATGTCGCTGCTCCCTGCCATGGCCGCAATTCCTATCAAGTCCGCCTGGCCTGGCGCAACCGAATTTCGTGGCGGGCGTCGCCGCCGCAAACTGCGCACGTGGGCGACACTGCTAGCCCTGTTCTTCGGCGGGTGCGTCGGCGGGTGCGTCGGCGGGTGCAGTAGCCGGCACACCACCACCGCTCCCTCGACCAAGCAGCCGAACACCATGGCCAACTATGCCCAAGCCAGTAGCAGCCAGGAGGTTCTGGATGGCGCCGTCAAGGCCGACGAGCCGGGCTGCTCGGCGGCGGTGGGCGTCGAGGGCAAGGTGGTGTGGACCGGGGTGCGCGGCATGGCAGACTTGGCAGCCGGCGAAAAAATCATCTCGGACACGGTTTTCGACATCGGTTCGGTGTCAAAGCAATTCACCGCGACCGCGTTCTTGCTGCTGGTCCAAGCAGGCAAGGTAGCGCTCGACGACGCGGTGTCCGAATTCGTACCTGACCTGCCCGATTGGTCTGCCAGCGTCACCATGGCGCAGCTGATGCACCAAACCAGCGGCATCCCCGACTACATTGGCCTGCTGCAAAGCCAGGGCTATCAGCTCAGCGACCGCACGACGCAGGCCGAAGCACTGCAGGCGTTGGCAGCCGCTGCAGAACTCGCGTTCAAGCCGGGCACGCGATTCGAGTATTCCAACTCCAACTATCTGCTGCTGGGCGAGGTCGTGCACCAGGTATCGGGCCGGACGCTGCCAGACTTCCTGAACGCCGAAATCTTCCAGCCGCTCGGACTGGCGATGGTCCTGGACCCGGTCGGCGCGATCCCCAGCAAGGCCCTGCCATATGAACGGGACTCCGCCCAGTACCGGGTGGCCGATGCCGCTTGGGAGCAAATCGGCGATGGCGCCATCCAAACCACACCGAGCCAGCTCGCCAAGTGGGGAGACAACTACCGGACCGGCAAGGTCGGCGGACCCAAGCTGCTCGAAGCCCAACTGGCCGAGGCCGTCGAAACCGAGCGCGGCAGCGGTGACCGCTACGGCGCGGGAATCTTCGCACTGGCCAACGGCATGCTCGACCACGACGGGTTCTGGGCCGGCTTCGTGACCGCATTTCGCGTCAGCAGTGACCGCCGCACCTCGGTTGCCGTCAGCTGCAACGTCGACAAGCAGGATCCCGAAGCGATGGCCGAGGCACTTGGCCGCATCTGGATGTAGCCCGGCCAAATTACTATTTCTTTGCGCGTGGCTGCGGCTGGCGTAATTATTCACGGTATGGCGAAACCGTCCGTATTGACGAGCGATGATGGCCTGCCGTCCGGCGCGCAAGGTGCTTGCGATTCCCGATTTGCTGGCGTTGTCCGAGCCTTAACTGCACTGTTTCCCGGCCGCATGTTCGGAGGCGGCGCCCTGTCGGTATACATCGACGGGGTCCAAGTCGTCGACGTGTGGACGGGCTGGTCAGATCGGCGTGGCAAGGTGCGTTGGACCGCCGACACCGGTGCCATGGTGTTTTCGGCGACCAAGGGGCTGGCCGCGACGGTGATCCACCGGCTGGTCGACCGCGGACTGCTGTGCTACGACGTCCCGGTCGCCGAATATTGGCCCGAATTCGGAGCCAACGGTAAAGACAAGGTCACGGTTCGCGACGTGTTGCAACACCGGGCCGGGTTGGCGCATCTGCGCGGCGTGGGCAAAACCGAGGTGCTCGATCACCTGTTGATGGAACAGCGCCTGGCTGCGGCACCGCTGGACCGTCAGCACGGGAAGCTGGCCTATCACGCGATCACGTACGGATGGCTGTTGTCGGGGCTGGCCCGGGCGGTGACCGGCACAGGCATGCGCGACTTGTTCCGCCAAGAACTTGCGGGCCCGCTCAACACCGACGGGTTGCACCTCGGCCGCCCACCTACCGATGCGCCGACCAAAGCGGCGCAGACACTGCTACCCCAGCTGAATATCGCTATGCCGGTGCTCGACTTCGTCGCGCCCAAGGTGGCCGGTTTGTCGTTCTCCGGCCTTTTGGGCTCGATCTACTTCCCCGGCATTATGTCCATGCTGCAAGGTGATATGCCGTTTCTCGACGGCGAAGTTCCGGCCGTTAACGGCGTCGTCACCGCACGTGCCCTGGCCAAGGTGTACGCCGCGATCGCCAACGACGGCGTCATCGACGGAACCCGGCTGCTGTCTTCGGAGTTGGCGCGCGAACTCAAGGGGAAGTCCAACCTGACGCTGGATCTCAACCTGGGGCTTCCGTTCACCTACCACCAGGGCTATCAATCTTCACCAGTCCCGGGCCTGCTGAAAGGGTTTGGCCATATCGGTCTCGGCGGAACCGTGGGGTGGGCCGACCCAGACACCGGCAGCGCGTTCGCTTACGTGCATAACCGCCTGCTGACGCTGCTGTTGTTCGACGTCGGCTCGTTTGCCGGTTTGGCGCCGCTGCTCAGCAGCGCGATCTCGGCGGCGCGGCGAGCTGGTCCGCTGGAGGTGCCGCATTTCGGCGCTGCCTACTGCGAAGCCAGCGAGCAGGAACCTGCCTCGTAGCAACCTTGACGGCGGCTACACCCTCGATGCCTCAAGTGTGTAGCTGCTCGTCGATCAGAAGGTTGCCCGTGCTAGAAATCGAGCGAGTGCTTGAATGTCGCCGTCGACGTGGATCCGACGCGGTGGCACTGACCGTCGCATCGGCCGTGGCGCCGGCTTGCACGGCGTGACATGCTCCGCGTCCAGTCTCGATCACCCAGCACTTGCTGATATCGTCGGCGCGCCGTTCTTGCGATGTCCCCAGGTCCGCGCCGGGGTTTCGGGGTCCATCCGGCCGAGTGTGTCGGCGGTCTCCTCCAATCCGTCGTGAAACCAACGGAGCAGAGTTTCATTCGGTCGTCCCGGCTCTCGGTAGGTGCCTGGCCCAATGACAACTCCAACGGCGACCTGCCTCCAGAATGTGTGAACGTTGCCGAGGTGCCAGAGGAGGTCAGCGATCGTCCATCGGGGGCAACTGGGCACGATGCGTGCGAACCACCCGTCGGCAGCCACAGCAATCCGATTTCCGTCGCGCCGCAGCGCAAGGATGTAGTCATCTGGCGTCACGGACGGCGATGGTATCTTGCTGCGGGTTGCCATGTCCGACGAGTGGGGATGCATAGACTGCGCTTATGAATGACGGTTCGCGGCAGGGCTGCACAGCGCCAAAAGGCCTGCTAGAGATCGAGGACTGCCTGGCCGCTGACGGCAATATCGCGCTGCCGCAAGGCACGACGCTGATCTCGCTCATCCAACGCAACATCGCAAATGTTGGTGACGCGGTGGCGTACCGCTACCTTGACCACACCCGCTCAGCTCACGGGCAGGCCGTCGAAGTGACCTGGGCGCAATTCGGGGTCCGGCTTGAGGCCATTGGCGCGCACGTACAACAGTTCGCCGGTGGCGGTGACCGAGTCGCGATCCTTGCGCCGCAGGGCATTGATTACGTTGCCGGGTTCTACGCAGCGATCAAGGCAGGGGCCATTGCGGTACCGTTGTTTGCCCCGGAATTGCCGGGCCACGCAGAACGTTTGGATACGGCGCTGCGCGATTCCGAGCCCACAGTCGTACTCACCACAGCGGCCGCGAAGGACGCGGTCGAGGGCTTTCTGGCTAGCCATCCGCAGGTACGGAAGCCGCACGTGATCACGATCGATGAAATACCTGACACGGCGGGGGAGCTGTTCACCCCAGTCGAGCTGGACATCGACGCGGTGTCGCACCTGCAGTACACGTCGGGCTCGACACGACCCCCGGTCGGCGTGGAGATCACCCACCGCGCCGTCGGTACCAACCTGGTGCAGATGATCCTGTCGATCGACTTGCTGAACCGAAACACGCACGGCGTCAGCTGGTTACCGCTCTACCACGACATGGGCCTGTCCATGATCGGCTTTCCGGCGGTATACGGCGGGCACTCCACCCTGATGTCACCCACCGCCTTCGTTCGGAGGCCGCAGCGCTGGATTCATGCGTTGTCTGCTGGATCCCGGACCGGCCAGGTGGTCACCGCAGCGCCGAACTTCGCCTACGAGTGGACCGCGCAGCGTGGCCTACCCGCAAAAGGCGACGATATCGATCTCAGTAATGTCGTGCTGATCATCGGGTCCGAACCGGTGAGCATCGACGCGGTCACAATTTTTAACAAAGCTTTCGCGCCCTACGGATTACCACGCACAGCTTTCAAACCCTCCTACGGCATAGCAGAGGCGACGCTGCTCATTGCGACCATCGACCACGCCGCCGAGACGACAGTGGTCTACTTCGACCGGGAAGATCTGGGTGCGGGGCACGCGGTATGCGTCGCTGCCGATCACCCCAACGCCGTCGCGCAGGTGTCGTGCGGTCAGGTCGCCCGCAGCCTGTGGGCTGTGATCGCCGATCCCGATACCGGAGCCGAATTGTCAGACGGGGAGGTCGGCGAAATCTGGTTGCAGGGTAACAATGTCGGACGCGGCTATTGGGGACGGCCCGAAGAAACCCGCCGGACGTTCGGCGCGAAGCTGCAATCGCAGCTCGACGAAGGCAGCCGGGCCGCCGGCGCTGCGATCGGAAGCACCTGGTTGCGGACCGGAGATCTGGGCGTCTACCTCGACAGCGAGCTCTACGTTACGGGGCGGATCGCCGACCTGATCACCATCGACGGGCACCAGCACTATCCGCAGGACATCGAGGCCACGGTCGCCGCGGCGTCGCCACTCGTGCGGCGCGGATATGTCACGGCTTTCGCGACACCGGCCAGCGAACTGCCCGGACCGAACAACACCGACCCGAACGACACCAGCCCGCAATTGGTGATTGTCGCCGAACGTGCGGCCGGCACCAGCCGTGCCGATCCGCAGCCAGCGATCGAGGCAATCCGTGCCGCGGTTACCGACCGCCACAAGCTGTCGGTCGCCGACGTGCGTTTCCTCCCGGCCGGCGCTATTCCGCGTACCACCAGCGGCAAGCTGGCCCGCCGAGCCTGCCGCTCCCAATACCTGGGTGGGGCATTGGGAGTGCATTAGCTTTTACGCCCATTCGCTCGTCATGGTTTTCCCGATACGGCGTTTCCGCACCGGAACCCTCCTGCGGGGTCAGATTCTGGTGCTCGCCCGAGCTTACGAGGCAGCCAGATCGGCCTTGTGCCGGGGGCAATATGCGTTGATGCTGGCGCCGACGAAGTAGCCGGAGTGATAGGCCGGCATGCTACTGCTGTTGAGCACATCATTCGCCACATCGTTCGGTGACATGCCGTTGTCGAGTTTGACGCAGACGAAATGGCCGGCCTCGATCGCGTGGGCGTTGGACAAGTGATCGGTGATGCCTGCGGCCCTCAGGTCAGCCAAGAACTTGTCGTCGGTCGCATCGGCATGAGCGGTCGTGACTGCGAGTGGGCTAAGCAACGCGAGCAGCCCTACAGCCGCAAGGAGGCGCAAATACATGTGAATTGCTCCTGCGATGAGATGGCTTGCTGACGCGAAGCCGCACCGCGAACGTTGGAGTGTCGGCTTCTCGAAGTCCAATTTTCGCCAGTGCTGGGCCACAGTTCTAGATCTGCGGGTAGTTATAAATGCTTTGTTTACCCACCGTCTACTTCCGAACCAGAGAAGACACCACGATGTCCGGATTCTGGTCACCCGCTGACATCGCGGGCGGCATTGCCGCTGCGGCTCGGGTCGACGTCATTTGCGGACTGAGGCAGTGATGGTCCAAGGGGCGCGACCAGTTTGGCAATCCACTGCCGGTGGGCAACCCATGGCGGGTTTCCCGTTCATGATCAGGTCGTTGCGAGGCCACCGGCAGTTAATGTTCCATGTACCAAAGTCGCAGTAGGGTTTCACCCTGCGGACGACGATTCTCGCGAGATTTTTCGCCCGCGCGACGGCCACATCAATTGCTCGTCAAGGTAGCGCGGCTTTGTCCGCAGTGCTCAGGGTCCAGCTGTCGAAGAACAACTGAATCAAAGGAATCAAGTTGAAACTCAACCGGTTTAGCGTCTTGCCGGGCGTCCTGGCCGCCATTGCGCTGGCGCTGCCTGGGTGCGGCAGTGACAACAAGGCAAGTGCACCGACAGCCACGTCGGCGGTGGATGTGCGTTGCGGCGGAAAGAAAACATTGAAGGCGAGCGGGTCGACGGCTCAGGCCAACGCGATGATCCGGTTCGTTAAAGCGTTCGAACAGGCTTGTTCGGGTCAGACGCTCAACTACACCGCTAACGGGTCGGGTGCTGGGATTCGCGAGTTTACGGGTAACCACACCGATTTCGGTGGCTCGGACTCGCCGTTGACGCCCAGCGAATACGCCGAGGCCCAGCAACGATGTGGTTCGCCAGCGTGGAACCTGCCGGTGGTGTTCGGACCGATCGCGATTACCTATCACGTCAACGGGGTCTCGTCGCTGATTCTAGATGGTCCAACAGCGGCCAGAATCTTCAACGGCACCATCACAGCATGGAACGATCCTGCGATTGCAGCGTTGAACACGGGTGCGAGTCTGCCTGCCGAGCCGATTCGTGTGGTTTTTCGTAGCGATGAGTCCGGCACTTCGGATAACTTTCAGAGATATCTCGACACAGCTTCGGGCGGCGCCTGGGGTAAGGGTGCGGCAAGGCAGTTCAGAGGCGGTGTCGGCGAAGGCGCCGAGGGCAACGACGGCACCGCCGCGGCCGTCAAGCGCGCCGAAGGGACGATCAGCTACAACGAGTGGTCGTTCGCCCAGGCACAACGCCTGGACATGGCCAAAATCATCACGTCAGCCGGTCCGGAGCCGGTAGCGATCAGCCCGGACTCCGTGGCGCAGACCATCGCCTCGGCCGGCATCATCAACCAGACCAACGACCTTATCCTCGACACCATCTCGTTCTACCGGCCCAGCCAGCCCGGCTCCTACCCGATCGTGCTGGCCACGTATGAGATTGTCTGCTCCAAGTATCCTGACACTCAAGTTGGTATTGCCGTCAAAGCTTTCCTGCAGAGCACCATCGGCGCGGGCCAAAATGGCTTGGCCGACAACGGATATATCCCCGTTCCGGACGCGTTCAAGTCGCGATTGTCGACGGCGGTAAACGCCATCTCATGAGCTGGGGGTGTGCTGGCCGGCCAGCCCTAATCACCCAGTCAGTTACTGACAGACCGAAGACGAAAGCGCCCAAACATTTTGGGGGCTCGGCTGAAGTAAGGCTTCGCGCCAGAATTGGGCGGCCACCGGGCGTGGCGGTGGGCGCGTCCGGGTGTATGCGGTTGGTTTAGCTCTAGCCGGCGGGCATTGGGCGGGACATGACGGTGGGTTTGAACCCGTATCGGGGCCCCGCCCCCGCTCCACGCGCGGTAGGCCCACCGGCCACGGGCATGCCGCTCAGCACGTTCGCCGCCCCGGCGGACTCGCCTGCTGTGATGGGCTCGCTGATCATTCGCACAGCTGGTTGCACCGCTTGCGCCGCCGATGCCCCCGGCCAGGAGGACGGAACTGCCAGGTGTCCGATGTGGGCTCCCTCGCCCAGACCTGCCGCCACCTGGCCGCCAGCGGTACCGAGCGCTCCACCGATAGCAGGCGTCGGGATGGCAGCTGCGGCCGCCGTCGTCGGGCCATTGAGCCACCCCGCCGACTTGGCGATCTGAACACCGAAGTTGCCCATACCAACGCTGAAGTACGGCAGACCTTCGGTGTTGTAGAAGAAGCTCGCATAGTTGGAATAACCCTGCATGAAGGTTCCCAGATTGTTGGGCAGCGCGGTCTGCCCGGTCAACAGGAACCAGATTTCGGTTAAGAACGGGAAGTTGGGCGGCCCAAGTTGCGACACCAGTTGCTGGATCCCGCCGGGCGTGGAGAGCACTGCCAGCTGGCCGGTGATCTGGTTGAAGAAACTTTGCAGCGAGTCTTGTATCGAGGCGGCCGGGCCGGACTGGGCTGCGGCGACGGCGGCGGCCTGAGCGGTCGTAGCTGCCGGGTTGGCAATCGCCGGAGCCGCGGTGAAGGACGTGAACTTGCTGGCCGCCGCAGCAGATGCGGCATAGTTGTACATGGTCGAGGCGTTCTGGGCCCACATTTCAGCGTATTGGGCTTCCAACTGCGCAATCACGCCGTTGTTCAGGCCAAAGATGTTGGTCTGCAGTGCTTGGGCCAGCTCGGCGCGATTGGCCGCGACCAGCGGCGGAGGAATCACCGCAGCGTATGCTGTCTCGAATGCTGCTGCGGCCGCTTGAGACTGGGCGGCGGCATGCTCGGCTTGGCCGGCCGTACTTGCCATCCAGGTCACGTACGGCTCGGCGGCCTGGGCCATCGCAATTGAAGCGGGCCCCATCCACTCCTCGCTGGCTAGCTGGGTGAGCACTTTGTCATAGGCCTGTGCCGTCGACGCTAGCTCGGCGGCCACCATGTTCCAGGCCGAAGCGGCAGCCACCATTGACGTTGCACCCGGACCGGAGTACATCATTGCCGAGGTGACCTCGGGCGGTAACGCACCAAAATCGATTGCCATGTCCAGACTCCTTAGTTGGCCGCGACCATGTTGGCCGCCCCCGTCGCCGCATCCGACCTCGAGCTCACGCGCAAGGTGTTGACGAACATCTCCTGAACTGTCGCAGTCCCAGTACTGACGGTTTGAAACCTCTGGGCACGCACGACGAACTGCGCCGCTGTCACAGCCGACACTTCAACTGCGGGCGCCGAACCGGCGCCCGTGGGCGCGGCACCGGCGCCCGTGGGCGCGGCGGTCGTGATGTTCTGGGAGCTCATCACCGAGCCGATCCCCGGCACAATGCTGGTTGCCAACAGCGCCGCAGGTCACCTGTTAGGCAGAACATGCGATTTCCTCCTCAAGAACATTACGGACCAAGACCTTCGGCGTGTGATTCCGGCGGACATGGCCCTACCCTGCCGAGGGTGGGCGGGCGAGGACCCGGTACAGCAACCCATACCGGATGCCCTTGTTGCCCGCGCGCTGGGCAGTATGCGAGTCGAGCGGGAATCCGCGCAGGGCGGTGTTGACCACATTCGCGGCATTCGGATCGCCCGGCGAGGTGATGACGTTCGCGCTCATCACTTTCGTGACAAATTGTTCCGCACCGGCGGGGGCGCTACCCCAACCGGCTGGTACCGAAAGTTCACCGATCTTGGTGGACGAGGCCATGCTTGCCGAGCTTGCCGACAAACCCGCGCCCCCGTGGTAATGCCAACCCTCGGCGCCCAAGGCGGCAAATTGCGGTGTTGGGTACCAGGCACCACCTGAGCCGGCCGTCGTTCCCAGGCCCGGAAACAGCTGCTGCCCAATGGACCAGCCGAAGTTTGCAATACCTACTCCGAAGTAGGCCTGCAACGTTTGCCGTAGTGCCGTGTACATGCCGGGGTAAAGCCCCGCCCAGTTGTTACTAGGCGTAGGCAACCACCCGAGCACCGGAACATCTCCGATTACGGTATCAACGACGATCACCACGTCCGACGGTGACGCACCCGCTGGCGCTGCGAGGTACTGCGGCGCCTGGGGCAACGCGGCGGCGGAGAGCAGCTGCGGGATCGTGGCTGCTGTGTTCTGAGCCGAATCAGCGGCTGGCGTGGCGGTGTTGGCAAGCGCAGCCGACTGCCCGCTCACCGCATCCGGGCTCGTAGTATTCGGCGGCGCCGAGAACCGGCCCAACTCCGTGGCGAGCGCCGAAGAGGCCGCATACCCGTACATGGCGGCCGCGTCTTGGGCCCACATCTCCAGGTAGTCAGCTTCGGTTGCCGCGATCGCCGGTGTGTTCTGTCCGAAAAAATTGCTAGCGATCAACATCATCAACAAGACCCGGTTGGCCGCGATCACGGGCGGGGGCACCGTGACCATGAACGCGGTCTCATACGCGGCGGCGGCTGCGCGGGCCTGACTGGCGGCTTCTTCGGCGTGGCCGGCGCATGCGCTAAGCCAACCCACGTACGGGGTGACCGCCGAGACCATCGACCGCGAAGCCGGACCCACCCAAGATGAGCCGGTCAAGTCCGCAATGACCACGTTGTAACCTGTTGCAGCCGCACTTAATTCGGCTGCCAGCCCGTCCCAGGCCGAAGCAGCGGCCATCATCGGCCCCGATCCGGGACCGGAGTACATCCGGGCCGAATTGATCTCAGGCGGCAACGACACGAAGTCGAACAACAGCCCTCCTCAACCGATGACTATTGGCGTCGCTATCGCGCAGCTATAGCTCGTTGCTGATGCGATCCCTTCAGTTGTGCGGCCTGAGCTGGTGGACGGGCAACCCGATGCGGTCGCGGCATCCATCGTCGAACTGATACAAGGTCATCCGCGACAGGTGCCCCCTGCCTGGAAGTCCCATCGGTCCTTTCACGTCAGCTAGTGACGTTTCGGCCGAAGCGCCACATATGTGAAACATAAACGTGGAGGTTAAAGCTGGCGCCGGCGATGCCAAATGTTCATTCGCCGCAAACTTCTGTTAAACCTTCGTTCAGTCGAAGGTGGGAACCGATCTCGCACTGCCGAATCGACTGCCGGCTCCGATCGATCGGTACCTGAACCGGTCGCCGACTTACCCCGCCGCCGGATATGCCCAACAGCAGCCAGATTGTTAGGTTCTTTCACAGATGCCAGATGGGCTGTGACAGCAGACCTGACTGCGTCGGTGTCCACATACAACACGCACAAGGGGAAAGATTTTCGCCGCATGAGCAGTTCGGGCCAAAGCCGGATCGGTGGGTTCTATCTACCGCGACTCGAATACTCGTCGTTGCCGCTGGCCGAAGATCGAGGGGTAGGTTGGCGGACGCTGCGAGACGCCGGGCCTGTGGTGTTCATGAATGGCTACTACTACCTGACTCGGCGCGCCGACGTGCTTGCCGCGTTGCGCAATCCCCAAGCTTTTTCGTCGCGGGTGCTGCAGCCGCCGACCAACCCGCTGCCGGTGGTTCCGCTCTCATTCGACCCGCCGGAGCACACCCGTTACCGAAAAATCCTGCAGCCCTACTTCAGCCCACAGGCGCTAAATAAGTCCCGGCCGTTGCTAGAGCACCACGCGGCCAACATGATTGGCGAACTTGCCGGCCGAGGCCAGTGTGAGGCGATGGCTGATTTCGCCCGCCAGTATCCCTTCCAAGTGTTCCTGGACCTCTATGGGCTGCCGCCGGAGGATCGTGACTGTGTGATCGCCTGGAAAGATGCCATCGTCGGTGACAAGCCCTTCCTCACAATGGCCGAAGTGGCGAAAGGGCAGATGGAGCTGCTCGAGTATCTCACCCATGCGATCCAGCGGCGCCGACAAAACCCGGGCTCGGACATGTTGTCCCAGTTGATGACCGGCCCGGGTGACCTTACCGATCTCGAGTTGCTGGGTGTTAGCCACCTGCTGATTCTGGCGGGTCTAGACACGGTGACCGCGGCGATCGGTTTTGCCCTGTTCGAACTCGCGCGCAGACCGCAGTTACGCGCCGCACTTCGCGACAATGCCAGGCAGATAAGAGTTTTCATCGAGGAGATCGTTCGGCTGGAGCCATCGGCGCCGGTCGCGCCCCGGATCACCACCGAGTTCGTCAACGTTGGGGGCATGACCCTACCGCCAGGCTCGCCGGTGCACCTGTGCATGGGCGCGATCAACCGCGACGGCAGTGACGCGATGTCTACTGACGATTTGCTAATGGACGGAAAAGTCCACCGCCACTGGGGATTTGGTGGCGGGCCGCACCGCTGCCTGGGTTCTCATCTGGCGCGGATGCAGCTGGCGACCATTGTCTCGGAATGGCTCAAGCAGATCCCAGACTTCGAGCCGCCGCCCGGGTACCGCGCCGAAATCGCTTTTCCATCAAAGGCTTTTGCGCTCATAGCACTGCCGCTGCGCTGGGGTTAGTTGGCAGGCCATCACAGTAGGGCGAAATCTGCGCCATGGACCGGTCCCACCAGCACCGGCGCCGTTACTGATCTGGGTGCTGATCCGCTGACCGGTCCACACTGCGGACTGCCCCGCCTCGGCTAGCGGCGCAGTAACTGCGAACCCGACCCCATCATCGCGGACCCGCACGGTGACATGGATCGCTTATGCCCTTTAGCGTGCTGCCGCTGGCGTCCCTGGCCTGGTCGACTGCAATGTAGTGGTTTCGATCGGCTCCTAAAGTGGTGATGCCGACAGCTCGCCCCGCCAGCAGAATGGCGCCCGGATCCCCCTCTCGATCCTGCCCTAATCCTTTCGTAGGAATGCTTTAGCGGTTGTCAACCGGAGTCTGCTCCTTCCGGCTTCGCTGCGATGTCGTCGATCTTTACAATCAAAATAACAATACGTGCAGCAAAAATTTTTGTAAATCAATCAGACATTACATCTACCATAGATTTCCGTGCCAAACGACCTTTTTTTCTTAGTATCGCCGTAGTAATGTCTCTGAGCGCGTGGTCTTGATCGTCGAAACTGTTGACTAACACGGGAGGGTAAACGGTCATGAATTTCTCGGTGTTACCGCCGGAGATCAATTCTTTGCGGATGTTCGTTGGTGCCGGCGCCGCGCCGATGCTTCAGGCCGCGACAGCCTGGGAAGGCCTGGCCGGCGAGCTGGGTTCAGCAGCGGATTCGTTTTCGTCGGTGACCGCGGGGTTGACTGGTCAGGCATGGCAAGGTTCGGCATCGGCGGCGATGGTGGCCGCGGCGGCTCCATATGCCGGATTCTTGAACGCGGCGTCAGCCCAGGCAGTGAGTGCAGCCGGGCAGGCCAAGGCTATCGTCAGCGCGTTCGAGGCCGCGCAAGCGGCGATGATTCATCCGGCAGCGGTGGCGACCAACCGAAACGCGTTCGTGCAGCTGGTGATGTCGAACATCTTCGGGCAAAACGCGCCCGCGATCGCGGCGGCCGAGGCCGTCTACGAGGAGATGTGGGCGCAGGACGTGGCCGCCATGGTTGGCTACTACTCCGGGGCTTCAGCGGCGGCCGGTCAGTTGATTCAATTGCCCACTAACCTGCAGCAGTTCCTGCAGAGCCTGCCCAGCTTGGGCCTTGGCAACAAGGGCAACGCCAACCTGGGCAATGGCAACACCGGTAGCGGCAACGTCGGCAACGGCAACACCGGTAGTGGCAACGTCGGCTCCGGCAACCTCGGCAACAGCAACCTTGGCAGCGGCAATACCGGCACTGGCAACTTCGGCTCCGGCAACCTCGGCAACGGAAACATCGGTTTTGGAAACCGCGGTCTCGGCGGAGTACTCACCCCTCAACCGGGCAACAACAACTTCGGTTTCGGCAACACCGGCAACAGCAACATCGGGCTGGGAAACACCGGCATCGGCAACCGCGGTGGCGGAAACACCGGCAACCTGAACATCGGTGCCGGCAACAACGGCATCAACAACTTCGGTTTCGGCAACACCGGCAACAACAACATCGGGATTGGGCTCACCGGCAACAATCAGACAGGCATCAACTTGGCCGGGTTGCTGAACTCCGGCAGCGGCAACGTCGGCTTGTTCAACTCGGGCACCGGCAATGTCGGCTTCTTCAACTCGGGCGACAACAACTTCGGCGTTTTCAATAGCGGCAGTAATATCATTCCGGACTTTCGCAACAACTACGGCATCGGAAACTCCGGTATCGGGTCCCACGGCTTGTTTAACTCTGGTTTCGGAAACACCGGTGTCGGCAACTCGGGCCAGATAGAAACCGGCTTTTTCAACTCCGGCAGCCTCAATACCGGCTTTGGCAACGCCGGCTCGGCGAACACGGGCTCCGGAAACTCTGGCAACCTAAACACCGGCAATGGTAATTCCGGTGCTGCAAACACAGGGTTCTGGAATTCGGGCAACCTGAACACGGCTATTGGAGCCGTCAGCGACACCCTCGCCATCAACTCAGGACTGACTCTTGGTATCGGAAGCTCGGGCCTTTTGAACAGCGGCAGCGTAGCCTCGGGCATTCTCAATGGCACCCCGGACCCGGGCTTATTCATCATTCCCGGCCCAACCTCGGGCATATTGAACGTTGGCAATCGAATTGTCGGCGGCCCTCTCGATGGTTTCACCGGTTTCACGTCCGGCGTGTTCAACTCGGGGGGCGGGCTATCGGGGTTTTTTGACCTGAGGCGCTTACTCAACGTGGGGCATCTGTAATGTCTGCTACCCTCGCCGACCTCGAGAACATCACCTCTGCGCATCCACCGACATCAGTCGGCGGCCTGTGAAAGCTAATTGGGTGCCGGGCCGTCGATGCCCATGCCAGAAGCCACTATGTGGCAGTTCGGATTGCTTCGGCGGCCCACCCATCCTGGTGTGAGGACGAAAGCTGCTCTAACGCTGCTTTAGAGCTGTGTTGTGGAAGCTGGGCACGCAAACGCCGAGCCCGAACACTATGCACGATGTAGTCGAGGCAATGCCGGGCGCCGCCGGTGGTGGGGTCGGACGACAGCCGCGAACTGGTCCCGTTACGGTGAATCGCTATCGAGTTAGCACACCAGTTGGGAAGATTGCCCCACCACGTCAGATCAGGGAGGCATGGTGGTTGACCTACCACGCGGCACTGCAGAGTTCACCGGAATCATCAACCCGACAGCGACCGACGCCACCCCAGTCAAGCCGACAATCACCTACCCGCCCGCCGGCGCCCCCAACGTGGTGGTCGTATTGCTCGATGACGTCGGGTTCGGCGCCGCATCCACGTTCGGCGGCCCGATCCCGACACCTACGCTTGACAAAGTCGCCCGAGTTGGTTTGCGCTACAACCAGTTTCACACCACAGCGCTGTGCTCGCCGACGCGCGCCGCGCTGCTGACCGGACGCAACCACCACAGCGCCCACATGGGCAACATCTGCGAGATCGCCTACGGATTCCCCGGCTACGACAGTGTCTTGCCGCACAGCACCGCCACCATCGCAGAGATCTTGCGCAGCAACGGCTACAACACCGCACTGTTCGGCAAGGCGCACTTCACCCCGATCTGGGAGATCGGCCCGGCCGGACCGTTCGATCGCTGGCCCACCGGGCTGGGATTCGAACGCTTCTACGGTTTTGTTGTCGCCGACACGTCACAATACGAGCCGGCGCTGTACGACCAGACCACACCCATCGAGCCGTATCTGGGGCGCGACGACTATCACCTCACCGAGGACCTGGCCGACCGGGCCATCGAGTGGATCCGCAGGCAGCAGACGTCAGCGCCGGGCAAGCCGTTCTTCCTCTACTTCGCGCCCGGGGCGACACATAGCCCGCATCAAGTGTGGCCGGAATGGTCGGACCGGTTCGCCGGGCAGTTCGACGACGGCTGGGATGCGTTGCGCGAACGGATCTATGCCCGTCAAATCAAGCTGGGCATCATCCCACCCGGCACGCAACTGACTCCGCGACCCGAGCAGATACCCGCCTGGGCGGACTACGACGATCGGTACCAGCCGGTCGCCCGGCGTCTGATGGAGGTCTACGCCGGGTTCCTGGCCCACACCGACACCCAGGTCGGGCGAGTGGTCGACGCCATCGAGCAGTTAGGCCAATGGGACAACACACTATTCATCTATGTCTGCGGTGACAACGGCGCATCGGCCGAGGGCACCCTGCACGGCGCATGGAGCTCGCCCGCCTTTCAAAACGGGTTACCCGAGGACCCCGAATGGCTGCTTGCTCATCTGGCCGATTTCGGCACTGCTCGCTGCGAGAACCACTACAACGTCGGCTGGGCCTGGGCGCTTGATGCGCCGTTTCAGTGGATGAAGCAGGTGGCATCCCATTTCGGCGGCACCCGCAACGGCCTGGCCATCTCCTGGCCGCGCGGCATCCGCGCGGCGGGGGAGCAGCGCAGTCAGTTCCACCACGTCATCGATATCGTCCCCACCATCCTGGAGGTCACCGGCGTCGAGATGCCGGCCCGTGTCAGCGGCATCGAGCAAAAGCCGATCGAAGGCGTGAGCATGCGCTACTCGTTCGACGACGCCGCCGCGGACAGCCGCCGGACCACCCAGTATTTCGAGATCTTCGGCAATCGCGCTGTCTATCATCGGGGTTGGATGGCGTCGTGCTTCCATGGGCGTCTGCCCTGGATCCGTACCCAGCTGAGTACCCCGTTCGGCGCTGCCGAGCGTTGGGAGCTGTACCACCTGGCCGACGACTTCAGCCAGGGCGTGGACCTCGCGGCGCAGTACCCCGAAAAGCTCGCCGAGTTACAGGCGGTGTTCGATGCCGAAGCCCGCAAGTACAACGTCTACCCACTCAGCGACGCAACGCTGGCCCGGGCGCTGCCCGCCAACCGGCCGAGCCTGCTTGGCGATCGCACCTCGGTCACCTACTACGCCGGCCACACCCGCATCCCCGAAACGTCGACCTTGAGCTACACCAGCACGTCGTTCGAACTACGGGCACAGCTGCACATACCGGCCGGCGGCGCCCAGGGAGTGGTGATATGCATTGGCGGGGCAATGGCCGGGTGGAGCCTGTACCTGCAGGGCGGCATCCCAATTTTTGCCTACAACTATCTCGGCCACGAACTCACCACGATCAGTGCGCCCGATCCACTCCCGGATGGGCAGGTCACCCTAGGTGTTTCGTTCGACTACGACGGTGGGGGACTGGGCAAAGGAGCATCGGTGTCATTGCTCGTCGACGACGCGGTCGTGGTGAGTAGTCGCATCGAGCGCACTGTCCCATACCGGTTCTCGATGAGCGGTGAAACGCTCGACGTCGGGACCGATACCGGGTCGCCAGTCGCACCATACGGGCATGATTTCCGGTTCACCGGCCGCATCGATCGGATCGACGCCACCGTCCACCCGCAGCCCGCCGATCTGGCGGCGGCGATCGCCGAGGCGGAGATGCGAGCGGCGCTGAGCGCGCAATAGCCCGAACGCGGGTCACCACTGGTTATCCTCAGCCGATGGTGGCCATGTGGAGCAGCCTCATTCCGCTGATCCTTGGCGGCGTGCTGGAGCCGATCGAGATCGCGATCACCATCATGTTGCTGGGTACGCCGTCGCACCTTCGCGCCGCCAGCGCCTGGATCGCCGGACATGTCAGCACCCGATTGCTGCAGGGCCTTATCTTTGGGACCATCCTGCACTGGGGATCCCGTAGCGCTAGCTCGACTCACCCGCACGGCTGGATGGTGTCGACGGTCCTGCTGGTGGTAGCCGTCATTTTTTTGGTCACCGCGGCCCGAGAGCTGTTGAGCGGCGACGATCCCAATGCGCCGCCGCCGAAATGGATGACCGTGCTGATGTCGGCCACGCCCACCAAGGCCTTCCTCATTGGCGGAGGCGTGGTCACAGTGTCAGTGAAAACCTGGGTGTTCACGCTGGCCGCGATCAGCGTGATCGGCCATGCCGGACAGGGGCGAGCGGTCAACATCGGCTCCTACATTGCCTTCGTGCTGCTTGCCATGAGTGCCAATCTGCTCATCATCGGCGCGGCTGCGCTGTTCCCGCAGCGGTCACGGTCGCTGCTGGACCGGATCCTGGGCTGGCTGCGCGCCAATAATCGACCGATCATGGTCGTGGTGGGGCTGGTGTTCGGGTTCTGGTTCGGGTGGAAATCCTTGCATGGGTTCGGGATTCTCTAGTCTGCAGGACCGAAGGTCAGGCGGCGCGGCAGGACGTATCCAGCGGGTGTGCCGGCGTCAGGGGTTCGTCCCCTGGTTGATGATGAGCGGCGGCGGCGCTCCTTCATGTGGGTCGGCATGCGTCTTGTAGAGCGGCGGTAGCGTGCCTGCGCCGGCTTCGAACGGGGTGATGTACTCGGCATCGAAACTCACCCGATACCACTGGATTCCAAGCGACGCCGAGATATCCGGGTCGATACTGGTTGCGCCGGCGATGCTGGTGACCCGCACGCATCTCACGTGCTCACGCATGATCGACGAGAAGTTCGACAGGCCGTCCGCGTCCCGATCCGGCGACGTCGCACCGTACCTGGCGCGCAGCGGCGCACCCAGATATCCCCATGCGGTGCGGTAGTCGCGGCTGTTGACCGCGGTGAAGTAGTCGACGATCACCCGCTGACCTTTGCCGGCCGGGATGGCGTCGGGTTGTCCGTTGGCGCAACCCGCATCGGCGGCAGCACACCCCGCCGGCAAGAGACCGACCCCGATCAGCGCCACCACCGCGGCGACTAGCCGGCCCCCACACAGTGACAATGCCATACCGGTCACCATAGGGGACTTTGGCCGAATATCCGCGGCTGCCGGTCTAGGTGAAGACGATCCGCCACTTTCCTGCGGAGCAACCGAACAAGCACGTCATTGAATTATCGATGGCTCGTAATGCAGGTAAGGCTGGAAGGCATCAGGCGCGTTACTGAGTCCAAATCATGAGGTCTTCCATGCCATTGTTCATGGCGACGATGGTCGGCGGCGGACCGGTGACATCGAAGTAGATTTTGCCGGTCGATTCTTGGCCTTCGGGGATAGTTGCTCCGCTAATCGTGTCCGGGCCAGAAGCTTGCCACAACACTCGGTAGTCGACGCCGTTATCGGTGCGAGCGTTGAACTGCGAGATGGCGGGAGTGACGGTGCCCCGGACGGCTTTGACGGTGGCGGTAGCTTCCCAGAGCTGGCCGGCCACAGGGTATACCGGGATGGTGGCGGCGCTCGTTCTGAGATTGTTGACTTTCCAGGAAAGGACAACTTGGCCGACAGTGTCGGTCATTGTCAACTCGCTACCGAGCTTTCCGGTGACCGGATAGTCCGCCGCCGACGCGATCGATGCGCTGGCAACAGCAATCATTGCCATGCCCAGGATCGCCAGTGCCGTCCTCAACATCGTGATGATCTTCATTTGTGCTCCATTCGTCAATGGGCCACCGCATGATTCCAAAGCCATGCGGAGTAAAGCTACTGTAAGCCGTATCCGATCGGTGTCTACCGAAATTTGTGGTCAAACTGACGTTGTCGTGCTCATGATGGGGTTATTGTCACGATGGTCAAAGACCGCCCTACCCAGCTCACCGTCGGCCTCGGCTTTTGAGCCTGAGTTGGACATGTCCGGCGATTTTCTGGCACCGTAGCGCTGTGATCAGGGTTTCCTTGGCTGCGATGGGCTATTTGGGGTACTAAGATCCGCAGGTTGCCAAGTTGACCGGGCTGCCGGTGAGAGCGCCGGCGGAGACCGCCTCGAAGGCTGGCCGACGGATATGCGGATCTTGATATCGGAGAGGACGAGGCCGGCACTCGGCTGTCGCTGTTCGAACAACTCAGCGGCTACCGCTACCAGCTGACCGCGAACGCCAAGCGGCGGTCAAAGGCAGCTGCTCGGGCACGGCGCCGGGTGCACGCCCGCGTCGAGGGGTTCATCCGCTGCGGCAAGGACGCCGGCCTGCCAGGCTGGCCGTAGTACTCATTTGCGATGAACACCGGGTGGGTGATTGCCGCCGCCCTCGCAATCGGCTTGCTGTGCTGGATGCGGCTGGTGCTCTTCGACGGCAACTTGGCAACGCCAAGCCCACGGCGCTGCACTACCGACTCCCACACGCCGCCGCCCGCCTTGTGCGTCGTTCCCGCTACCTGATCCTGTGTCCCCCAAATCTAGCCGTGGGCAGAGGATTTCGCCGACGCAGTAAAGCGCCTCCGGGGGGCTCCCTGACCAACGGGTCCGGTCCGATCGACCCCAAAGAAGGAGCAAGCAGCCGCCGGGATCAAGGACCCGACGCCACCGCACGACACGCAGCGACCACCCCGACCGTCCCGCCCAAACCCAAGACCCACAGCGCTGCTCAACGCCCATCATGGCCGCAGGCCAACATGAGATATTGCGGCCTGAGACTTCGCCAGTGCCGCGGCGTGCGCCCCAACGGCCACTATGCCCAGAATCGGGCCGATACAGAGGTCATTATG
Source organism: Mycobacterium simiae (assembly GCF_008370645.1). Taxonomy (GTDB): domain Bacteria; phylum Actinomycetota; class Actinomycetes; order Mycobacteriales; family Mycobacteriaceae; genus Mycobacterium; species Mycobacterium simiae_A. Next base: position 3,658 of record NZ_VTZN01000062.1, on the reverse strand, counting down.
TCTATATTTCCCGCGCGGAAATCCGTGTACTCGATTTAGAGGACATCTACAGGGGGTCCATTCGATCGAACGACGACACAGGGTTGAGATGCCAACAACACGTGGGATGCGCGACGCTGGGCAGGTTCTTCCGCTAACGCGGGCCCAGCTGGACGTATGGCTTTCACAGCAAATAGGTGACTTGGCCGAAGAGTGGCAAACGAGCTGTTTCGTCGTCATTTCGGATGCGGTGGACCCTGATGTGCTCGAGCGGGCTATCCGACACGTCGTTCGCGAGGCCGAAGCGCTGCGCGCCGTGCCCTTCGAGGCGGACGGCGAGGTCTGTCAAGAAATAATCGCCGATCCCGAGTTCGATATCGAATTCCGTGACTTCAGCAGCTTGGCAGATCCGACGCGGGAAGCCTACCGGCGAGCAGCAGACATCCAGCGCATCAGGCTGCCGTCGCCTGGGCCATTATTCCGATTCGCGTTGTTTCGCACCCGGGCCGACGAATTCTATTGGTTCCTCTGTGTCCACCACATAGTTGTCGACGGGTCCACTTACGCGCTATTCGCGAGCCGGGTGGCCAGGGTCTACTCGGCGCTGGTGTCCGGCGCGACAGTACCGCCCACGCCATTCGGCACGCTGCGCGAGTTGGTGGAATGCGAGCTGGAATACCAGAAATCCAGCGACTACCGGGACGATTTGATCTTCTGGAGCAAAAACCTCCCATCGCGAAGTGGCCCGCGTCAGCAGCTGCCGCAGGTCGACGCCGGCGGTGATTCCTACACGGCGTCCACGCCGGTCGCATTGGACCCGGTCGTATTGGACCGGATTGACAAACTGTCGCAAACGCTGGGCGTAGACCGAACATCGATCATCGCCGCAGCGTGCGCCCTCTTAGTGCGTGCGTGGACCGGCTCGGGGCCGGAAGTGGCATTGGATTTTCCGGTGAGCAGGCGGACGACTCCAAAGTTACGCACGATTCCCGGAATGGTTTCCGGCTTCGTACCGCTGGTGTTGCAGGTGGCGCCGGACTCATCGTTTATCGATTTCTGCGGGCACGTCGCACACCGGATTCGAGAAACCATGCCGCACCAACGTTTCCCGGTACAGGCGCCGCGGACGGGAAGAGTCGTCGTCAATTTCGTACCCTGGACAGCGGTTGCGCCTTTCCATGGCGCCAAGGCAACGCTGGTCTACACCGCATACGGCCATTTGGAAAACTTCGGATTGTTTTTCATCAACGATGGCGGCCGGCTAATGCTCAGCACCGCAGGCCGCGGACGGCCGTTCGGGAATTTCGGGGCCGCCGACATAGCTGCTCGGCTGGAGCGGGTGCTGGCGGCCATGGTGGCCGATCCAGGGCGCCGGCTTTCGACGGTCGACCCCCTCGACGCACCGGAACGCGCCGCGTTGGACGAGTGGGGTAACAGGATCGCAATCACAGCCCCGGTGGCTGCGTCTGCGTCGCTCCCGGCGTTGTTCGCGGCTCAGGTGGCCCGTTGCCCCGAGGCGGTGGCGCTGGTGTACGCGGGCCAGTCTTGGAGCTACCGGCAGCTTGACGAAGCCGCCAGCCGGCTCGGTCTGCTGTTGGCCGCTCGCGGTGTGGGCGCCGGACACGTGGTGGCGCTGATGTTCGAACGCTCGGCGCAGGCCATCATCGCGATCCTGGCGGTCCTCAAAAGCGGGGCCGCCTACTTGCCCATCGATCCGGCACAGCCACCGGCGCGCGTCGAACTTGTGATGAAGGATGCCGCACCGGTGGCGGTGTTGAGTACCCCGGAGTTGGCCGGACGGCTGGACGGATACCAGATTCCGGTGCTGACCGTCGACCACGTCGACCTCGAACCTTCCTGCGGCAACGTGGAATTGGTGCTGCCGACCAGTGACGATATCGCCTACATCCTGTACACCTCGGGAACCACCGGCGTCCCTAAGGGCGTCGCGATAACCCATCAGAACGTCGCTCAACTGACGTCGTCCCTGGCGTCGGGTCTGGCATGTGCGATCGGACAGGTGTGGAGCCAGTGTCATCCGTACGCCTTCGACATCTCGGTGTTCGAGATATGGGGTGCGCTGCTGCACGGCGGTCGTCTGGTCGTGGTGCCCGAGGCGGTAACCCATTCACCGGAAGACCTTCGGGAGCTGCTGATCTCGCAAGAGATTGCCGTCTTGACGCAGACCCCGTCAGCGGCCGCCGCGTTGCCGTCGCACGGTGTGGCGCCGACCGCGTTGGTGCTGGGCGGCGAGGCTTGCCCCGCCGAGGTGGCCGACCGCTGGGCTGGCGGGCGGGTGACGGTAAACGCTTACGGCCCAACCGAGACGACGATGTACGTGTCGATGAGCGCGCCCCTGATGCCGGGTCGGGAATCCGTGCCGATCGGCCTTCCGGTACCGGGCGCCGCGTTGTTCGTGCTAAATGACTGGTTGCAGCCGGTGCCGGTGGGTGTCCCCGGTGAGTTGTATGTCGCCGGCCGCGGTGTCGGGTGTGGGTATGTGAACCGGACGGCGTTGACGGCGTCCCGGTTTATCGCGTGCCGCTTCGGGCAGCCGGGCGAGCGCATGTATCGGACCGGGGATATGGTGCGCTGGAATACCCAGGGTGCCTTGGAATTCGTTGGCCGCGCCGATGAACAGCTCAAGGTCCGGGGTTTCCGAATCGAGCCCGGTGAAGTCGAAGCCGTATTGCTGCAGCATCCGGGCGTGGCCCAAGCGGTCGTCAGCGCCAGCAACGGCACCCAGTTGGTGGGTTATGTGGTGCTCGAACCCGCAACCGACGATGCCGATATTGCCGCGCAGTTGCGTGGGTTCGTTGGGCAGCGGCTGCCGCCGTTCATGGTGCCCGCGGTGGTGATGGTGCTGGAGTCGTTGCCATTGACGACCAACGGGAAGCTGGACCGGCCGGCGTTGCCGGCACCGGAGTTCGTGTCGGCCGCTGCTTACCGGGCTCCACGAGATCAGCGAGACACGTTGTTAGCGAATCTGTTTGGCGAAGTGCTGGGCCGGGCGCCAGTCGGCATCGACGACGGCTTTTTCGATCTGGGTGGCCATTCGCTGACGGTAATTGGGTTGGTGGCGCGCATTCGGGCCGAGCTGGATGTCGAGGTGCCGATCAAGGCGGTGTTCGAGGCGCCGACGGTGGCCCAGCTGGCTGACTGGCTGGACGAGTATCAGTGCCGCGGGGTCCGGGCGGCACCGGTGGCCCGCCCCCGCCCGGAGCGGATCCCGTTGTCCTGGGCGCAATCCCGATTGTGGTTCTTGCACAAGTTCGAGGGCCCCTCGGCGACATACAACATTGCGTTGGCGTTGCGGTTGACCGGAACACTGGATGTGGCGGCCCTGGGCGCGGCATTGGGTGACGTGGTAGCCCGGCACGAGAGTTTGCGGACAGTGTTCGCCGAGACCGATGGCGTCGCCTATCAGCAAATCCTGCCCGCCGAAACGGTTCAGATACCGATGACCGCCGCCGAGCTGGCCGACGGCCAGCAGCTGGCCGATGCTGTCAGCGCTGCCGCGGGGTACAGGTTTGACTTGGCCACCGAAATACCGCTGCAGGCAGCGCTGATCGAAGTGTCAGCCACCGAGCACGTCTTGGTATTGGTCATACACCACATCGCTGCCGACGGCGCCTCGCTGGCGCCGCTGGCCAACGATTTGGCAACGGCCTACGCCGCA
>NZ_VTZN01000619.1 GCF_008370645.1 Mycobacterium simiae | reverse complement strand
GCCGTCGGCGGCGGCGGAGAATGCTTTGCAGCGCCCGTCGGCGGCCAGCCCGCGTTGGCGGGCGAATTCGGTGAAAGGTCCGGGTGTGGTCATGATGGTGACGCCGCCGGCTAGGGCCAGTGTTGATTCGCCGCTGCGCAGCGACTGGCAGGCTAAGTGGGTGGCTACCAGCGAGGATGAGCAGGCGGTGTCCACGGTGATCGCCGGACCCTGCAACCCCAGCAGATACGCCACCCGACCCGACGCGACGCTGGTTGCGTTGCCCGTGAACCCGTAACCCTCGGCGGCGTCAGAACTTTCA
>NZ_VTZN01000618.1 GCF_008370645.1 Mycobacterium simiae | reverse complement strand
GACCCGACACCGCCCACACCCACCTGGCCATCCTGACCCACCACGCCATCACCACCGGCCCCCACGACCACACCCCCAACCTCGCCCACGCCGCCACCTGGGCGCTGATCCACACCACCCAAAACGAACACCCCACCCGCATCACCACCCTGGACACCGACCACACCCCCACCCCCCTGCTCACCCACATCCTGGCCGCCCTGCCCCACACCGAACCCCAACTCGCGCTACGCCACCACACCGCCCACACCCCCCGCCTCACCCCGGTTACCGACACACCGGGCCCCGCTCCGGTCTGGGAC
>NZ_VTZN01000617.1 GCF_008370645.1 Mycobacterium simiae | reverse complement strand
CCCCGCCGGCACCGCCGTTGTCACCCGAACCGCCGGCTCCGCCGGTGCCGCCGTTGCCATAGGCACCGCCGGCCCCGCCAGTCCCACCGGCGCCACCGTCCCCGGGACCACTGAAGCCCAACCCGCCGGTGCCGCCGTTACCGCCGTTACCTGCAATGATGACGCCGGTCGCGCCGCTCGCGCCAGCAAGGGCGCCGGGTCCGCCGGGCGCCCCACCGGTACCGCCGACTCCCACGCCGACCGGGTCGCCACCCTTGCCGCCCTTACCGCCGGGCGACAGCGCGTCGAGGCCAGGCCCGCCG
>NZ_VTZN01000616.1 GCF_008370645.1 Mycobacterium simiae | reverse complement strand
ACCAGCCGCCGAGCGGGTGGTGTGCCGACGTGCGGCCAGCTCGGCGGCGCGCCGATCGGCTACCAGCGACACGACCTGATTTGCGGTGGGCAGCCGGCTGCTGGTGATTCCGGCAGCCACCATCGACGAATCGCAGAGCACTGGGGCGCCTTCGCGCAGGGCCGCGCTTGCGCGTGCGACGACGTCATCGGTGTAGGCGACGTGTTCGGCGACATCGACTTGCCCGCAGGTGTGGATGAACCGGACCACCACCCGCGCGACATCGGCGGGAAATCGTGTCAGGTCGGCTTCGGCGCGGATGGT
>NZ_VTZN01000615.1 GCF_008370645.1 Mycobacterium simiae | reverse complement strand
CTAGCCCCATTTGGCGGCTTCGGCTGTGTCGCGGGCCAGCATGGCCATGGTGTTGGATTCGTGCGTGCTGGCCATCGACTGATAGGCCCGCATCAGGTCTTCTAAGGCCTGGTTCCATTGGGTCTGCCAGCTCTGGTAGGTCATTCCGGTGTCGCCCTGCCAGGCATTGGACAACGCGGCCTGCTCATTGGCGATATCGGCGCCCAGGCTGTGCAGGGTGCCGGCATAGCCCGACATGTTTCCGGCGTGCGCCATCATCGCCGGGTAGTTGTACATGATCTGTGACATCACAACGTCCTTTCAG
>NZ_VTZN01000614.1 GCF_008370645.1 Mycobacterium simiae | reverse complement strand
CCTGGGTATGGTTCGGTGGGTTACTGGGTCGAGCATGTACGCAAGCCGGTGCGCTTTGCCGATGGTGTGGCCCAGGCTGAAGCGTTGGGCGCCACCACCTTTGTCGAGGTCGGGCCTCATGCCGGGTTGGCCGGGGCGGTGCCGTTGCTGGCCAAAAACCGCCCCGAAGCCCAGTTCCTGCTCACCGGGCTCGGCCGGCTGTTTACCGACGGCGTCGCGATAAACTGGCAGCACGTGTTCAACGGCCTAGCCGCCCACCGAGTCGAACTACCCACCTACGCCTTTACCCGACAACGGTACTGGCT
>NZ_VTZN01000613.1 GCF_008370645.1 Mycobacterium simiae | reverse complement strand
CCGTGCGGGGTGTGCATCACCTCCGGGTGGTATTGCACCCCGGCCAGGCGCCGCTCCCGGTTCTCGAAGGCGGCCACCGCGGCACCCGGGCTGCTGGCCACCACCTCGAATCCGTCCGGGGCCGCGGTGACCGCGTCACCGTGGCTCATCCACACCGGCTGGAGCCCGGGTAGGTCCGAATGCAATTCGCCCCCAAGCACTTTCAACTCGGTCCGGCCGTATTCGCTGGTTCCGGTATGAGCGACGGTCCCGCCGAGGGCCTGGGCCATGGCCTGGAACCCGTAGCAGATGCCGAACACCGGCACG
>NZ_VTZN01000612.1 GCF_008370645.1 Mycobacterium simiae | reverse complement strand
CCGCCCCTACCCACCGGTGGCTGAGCACCGCGGCGCGATTCTGAGGGTGGAATGGCCCCCAGCCCTGCAACGCCAAGTGGCACGGGTGGCCCACGAGCATTACGCGACGAGTTTCATGGTCATCCAAGCCGGCCTGGCCGCGCTGCTGTCTCAGCTTAGTGCCAATCCCGATGTGGCCGTGGGGATCCCAGTCGCCGGCCGCAGCCACCCCGCACTCGATGAGCTGGTGGGCATGTTTGTCAATACCGTGGTACTGCGTGTCCAGGTGGCCGGTGACCGCACGTTCGCCGAACTCCTCAGCCAAGTT
>NZ_VTZN01000611.1 GCF_008370645.1 Mycobacterium simiae | reverse complement strand
GACTTGGCTGAGGAGTTGGGCGAAGGTGGGATCGCCGTCCACCTGGACGCGCAGTACGACGGTGTTGACGAACATGCCGACGAGTTGGTCGACTGCGGGATGGGTACGCCCGGCGACGGGGATTCCGACCGTCACGTCGGGCGTGCGGCCGAGCTGGGAGAGCAGCGCGGCCAGAGCTGCCTGGACCACCATGAAGCTGGTGGCGTGCTGTTGGCGGGCCAGTTGGGCAATCTGGTGTTGCAGGCCGCCGGGCCAGTGGATAGCCAGGCTGGCACCGTGGTGATCGGCGACCCGCGGGTAGCGGCGA
>NZ_VTZN01000610.1 GCF_008370645.1 Mycobacterium simiae | reverse complement strand
CCCGCGAGCGCGGTTTGACGATTCCGGCCGTCACAGCGTTTTCCAACCTGGCCGGCCACGGGGTCCGGGCCGAACTCGACGGCCACCCTGTTCTGGTGGGGCGGCGCAAGCTTCTCGACGAGCACGCTCTGGATCTTCCGGACTACCTGGCTGCAGCGGCAACCGAACTCGAAGAACAGGGCCGAACCGCGGTGTTCGTCGGCCGCGACGGCCACGTCGTGGGGGTGCTCGCAGTGGCCGATACGGTCAAAGACGACGCCGCCGACATGGTCGGTCAATTGCACGCCATGGGGCTACAGGTGGCCATGAT
>NZ_VTZN01000061.1 GCF_008370645.1 Mycobacterium simiae | reverse complement strand
ACGGACTCATTCATCGGGGGCACGCCAGTCTCATTAGGTTCCGGTAGCGTATTTCTTAGGTTCCAAGCGCAGCTGCCATCGCCCGGCACTAGCCCAGGTCGACATCAATATCCGAAGTGTGAAGGCGTTTAAGCATCTTCGGCCGCAGGTGTACGCGACCGGCATCGTTCCGCTGTCAGACCTCCAACTGCTGGAGGGTATGGCCGACATCGGGGCGAAGGGCGGCAAGAACCCAACGTGATGGATTTGATTGCGAAATGGCGCACCGGAGCTTCGAAATACGGCATGGCGTCTTTGCAGCTCTACCTGCTCAGCTTTGGTTCGCCGATACTGCCGGTGAGCGACCATATAGTGAAGAACAGCCGCATGGTGATGAATCTGCTCGACGGCAACTAGGCCGAGCGCAGATCGTTGGCGACGGGGAGCACGAACTCGTCGTTAGGGTCGCCCCGGTGCTACGACGAGGCTGGGCGTTACAGATCTAGGACGAAGCGCAGTGCTTGGTCAATGGCTTGCATCTGTTCTGGACTAATCATTCCTTGGCGAGGTGACAGTCGTTGGACGGAGACCACCCGCAGCTGATCGCAGCGAGCGTAGGAAGTGTGGCCCAACCCGCTGCTCGCTGGCTCGAGTTCAACGTGGCTTCGCAGGCCGTAACCAGCGGTGGTGATCGGGACGACGACCACCAGACCGCCCGGTCCGTTGTTAAGAATGTCGACCGACACCACCACAGCCGGGCGGCGAAAGGCTGGCTCGTGTCCGACTGGTTGGCCGAGATCGACGTGATAGACCTCCCCCCGCCAGATCAAGCCAGTGCGTCCCACTCGTGACGCTCGGCCAGATATTGCTCCCACAGTGCGGGGTCGCTGCGCAGGCGCCGGTAATCCCCGTTGAGCCCCCGCAAGAACTCCTGCCTCTCCAAGGCGTCGATGGCTGCGTGCACCACGTCGACGACGGCGGTTTGACGAGCCTTGGCTAGAGATTGCAGCCGCTCAGAATCGGGACGGCGGACTCGGACAGTTGTGGTCTCTGCTGCCATGGAGCTAGTGTAGACGAATTGTAGACACAGGGTATGTCGGATCCTCCCCACTGCGTCTTCATCTGATGAATCAGGCCCGCCCCGACCGGAGTGATGAAGCCCTATCTGCCTACAGGGACACCTTGGGATCCGGTGGTCCCTGATCGTCGTCGCTGAAAAGTTTCCAGAGTTGGCTGAATACCGCGCCGGCAAACAAACCACCGGTGACACTCGTGGCGATCGACAGCGGCATATACCGGGCTTTGGACTTCGCGCTCATGTATGACGTCAGTACCCCGTCGTGGTGTTGCCGAATCACGTCGCGCCCGGTGGTGCGCCGCGCTCGCATGGGTCCGCACTCGACGGCCATTGGGCTCAAACAGCGAATCTGCGACGCAGCAACCGCAAGAGTCCACCTGCGATGTTCGCCGCATCCAAAGGCAGCCAGACCAGCAAGCATTCTCCAGCTGCGTATCGCGGGGCGAGGTAGGAGAAATAGCGTGCCAGGGGATCCTCTTCGATGGTGCGCAAACGCGACGCGTACCGGGGTATCGCGATGGTGCGCACTATCCAGGGGTTCTGCCCGACCGAGACGTAGTTGCGCAGTGTGCTGGCCGCGCGCGCCAGGGCTTCGATATCCGGAGGTGTAGGGCACCTAGGGCTGGGGTATATCCGCGACATCGTAGAGGCGAGCAGCCGGTAGACCGCCGGTGACGAGCAGCGGGTCACGTATACGAGCGTGCTCAAGGGATGACAAAGCTTGAAGCGCAGCGCCTGTTTGAGCCCGAACAGACCGGTGTCTGTCCCGCCGTGGTAACCCGGCCGGAAAAACACTCCCGCATTGATCAGCGTAAGGGTGCGTCCTTCGTGGTGCATGGGCTCGAACGCGGTATAGGAGAAGCCCGCGATTTCGTCGCTTTCGCCGTAGAACAGCACTACACGAACATCGTCGCCTCGGAAAAACACTGCTGCGAACTGCTCAGCCGTGCAGCCGTAGCTAGTTGTGGCATAGACCTCATACAGCCGTACCATCAAAGCTGATCGCTGAGCCGCGTCCAGAGATGCCGAGTTGAGGTAGTCGCGACGGAGGACGCGTTTGTCGATTGCGCGTTTAGCAATTGGAGCAGCTGCGTTGCCGTATGTCGCGGATGACGTGATAAGTGGCGACCGGCTTGTCGCGGACGCACGTGGTAATGGCATAGAAAGCTCCTCGAAATTTTGGCGCACCAAACAGTCTGGTGCGGACGTAGTCCCGGACTATACGACTCAGATTTCAACCAGATCTACTGTTTGACAACATGATTCGTCGATCGGAATTCATTGGCAGTATTGCTCCGATTTGGAGCAACGCGGGGGTCGTGCTCCGTGCCCAAAATGGTTTCTCTCCAAGGCTTCCGATGTGTGCCGGAAGCTTGACGCGACGCCATCGTTTGGCGAAAACCTCTAGGTCAGCGGGTCGATCGACTGCTGAAGCGCCAGTTTGATCCGCAACAGCGGACTCGAGGATGTGGGTCAGCTGCGATCCAGTTGGAACCGTTGAGCGGAGCATGCGTTCCACCCAACGCAGGGACCCGGTGCCGCTGCGGACACCGGGTCACGCGGTTCGATGTGAGTTGGTGGGGTGCCCAGAAGAGCTTGAGTTCTTGGCATCCGAGGCGATATGTCGTGTACTGCCGTGACCAGAATGCGGTGCTACTCCGCCATCTTGGCGGGAATTATTTTGTGTAACACCAACACAGGACCGCCCGGGCCGGACATGTGCGTTTCGCCAGCTACCTTAACTATGACCGACGGTTGCGAGATGTCGTTGAGGCGTGCGATGACCTCCGAGCGCTGTTGGTTTGCCTATGGGACGGCCGCGGTGACCTCGACCCGGCATTTCATCACCGGCCGACCTTCGCGCTACCGGGGCGCGACTACTACCTGGCTTACGGCTCTTTGGCCGCGGCAGCCCAGTCAGTAGCCACCGATGACTGGTCGCATTTCTTAGGTTCCAAGCGCAGCTGCAATCGCCCGGCGCTCGAATTTCGTAGAACGAACCTTCGGCGAAACCCGCTGCCGCGCAAAAGCTATCGGTTGGTTTCCCAGGGAGACCAGCTGTATCAGCATCGCTTGGGCCGTACTCGACCGCGCCTCGCGCGGCTGGCGCGGACTCACCATGACCCCCCGCGGGCATTACGCCAGCTCCAAGACGGTTTAGGAACGCAAGAAAGAACGGCATCCCCGTCGCGATAACGATGATGTTCATACTCACCGATCCTGGCACGGGCGTGCGACGACCGAATGACGCCGCCTAGCGTCGCGGGCAGCAGGAACTCGAATACCCAGAACCTCCCAACCAGTTTCGTCACGGTGTCGGGACGAGTGCTCATAGCATCGTCGGAGTTGGCGGCCGCGGTTACCGGCGGTACACGTGCGCTCGGTGCTCAATGCGGCCGACGTAGAGCAAGCTGTCGTCTGGGAGCACCCGAAACGTCACCCGGTAGTCACCGCGCCGCGCGACCCGCCAACCCTCGAACTGGAAGCGCAGTGGCTTCGATACCCGGTAGGGGTCGGCAGGCAACGAGACGGTGATGAACTCGGCGATCGCGGCCGCAACCTTGTGCGGTAGCCGCTCAAGAGCCCGGACCGCCGCGGGCGACAGTTCGACCGACCAGGCTTCGCCGCTCGCACTCACCGAAGCCCGTAGCGGCGACGAATCTCGCTGCCACTGACCGTGTTTCCGGCGGCATAGTCGGCGTCGGCCTGGGCCAGCTCGTCAGCGAGACCGGGAGTTTGAAGCGCATGAAGCGTCTCGTTAAGAGACTCCAAGTCATCAGCGGACATGAGGACGGCGGCGACTCGGCCGTGTCGCGTGATCTGAATAATCTCGTGCGTGGTATCAGCCTCGTCGACGAGTGCCGACAGCTTGTCTTTTGCTTCCGACAACGATATCTGCTTCATGCTTTCATGCTAGCCTAATATCTAGCCTGATATATGGCCGCTGATCTACGTTAGGTCAGCTGAATGTCGCCGTTTTGTATTGTGGCACAGAATATTTCAGCCTAGACACTGCCCCGCCGTACCACCCATTGGTGACGGACTGGCAGGACTTCAGCGGCGATCTCGAAGTCGGCGTCGTAGTGAGCACCGGCGCCTGGTGGAGAAGCCGCCCTGGGTAAGGCAACCATCTATTGGCCCTAGCCGCTTCCCTCGCAACCGGACCGAGACCAATACGGCGGAATCGAATACGGCGGGTACATGGGAGTTTGCTTGGGTTGTGGCATAATAGTGGCATGAATCGCATACGGCTGAGCACTACTGTCGACGCCGCGCTTTTGAGCAGTGCACGCGACATGCGGCCAGGAATCACTGACGCAGCCCTCATCGATGAGGCCCTCGCGGCATTAGTTGCTCGTCATCGATCGGCCGAGGTGGATGCGAGCTACGCGGCCTACGACAAGCACCCGGTTGATGAGCCCGACGAGTGGGGCGATCTAGCGTCGTGGCGGCGAGCGGCTGGAGACTCGTGAGCGCACTTCCCGTACGCGGAGAGGTGTGGTGGTGTGAGATGGCTGAGATCGGTCGGCGTCCAGTCGTTGTGCTGTCGCGCGACGCCGCGATCCCTCGGCTTCGACGGACACTCGTCGCGCCCTGCACCACGACCATCCGGGGGCTAGCCAGCGAGGTTATTCTTGAACCGGGTTCCGACCCGATCCCGCGCCGCTCCGCAGTGAATTTGGACTCAGTCGAAAGTGTCTCGGTCGCGGTATTAGTGAATCGGCTTGGCCGCCTCGCCGACACCCGGATGCGCGCCATCTGCACGGCTCTCGAGGTCGCGGTCGATTGCTCTAGATGACACGTCAGCAAACGAGCGAGAATCCGAGCCGGGGTTCTGCTGAGCGCATTGGAGCGGCCCCGTGGCTCAACGAGAGACGGCTCGCGGCCAAGCTAATGGTGATCGAAAGCAGTACGCAGAGACGCCGGAATCCAATATGCAGCATTACCGGTATGTCGCCGGCGCCGGCTACGCGGTAACAGCGGCCTCTGCTACTAGGCGTCAGGACTACCGAAGCCCCGGCGTGGAGATGCTGTTGAGATCCCAAGGTCCGCTGCTGCTGATAGCATTCGGGCGTCGTAGGTGATCATCGCGCGCAACGAATCGCCGGCTCGCCGTGCCGCGGTGATGTGGATCGCGTCAAGGCTGCGTAGGCGCAACGGCAGCAAGGTGCCAGCGTCGTCTAGCAGTTGCCGGGTCAGCATGACGGAGTCCAGCCTGGTCAGTAGGTCTCGAGCGTCAGCGATGGCTTGGACTCCGTTTGGTGCCACAGCGCGTATCAGCTCCGTGCGCGCCAGAGCCGCTGAGAACAAGCTGTCATCATCGTGTGCGCCCAAAAAGTGAATCAGCGCCTGCGATTCAGCTTCAGCCACAACAAGTTTGACCAATGCCGAGGTGTCCAAATAGATCCGCACGGGCTAGCGCTCGTCGCGCCGAAGCCGCTCAAGGTGCTTAGAGGCGCTGTGCGTGTATGCCGCGGGCTCGAGGTCATCGGTGTTCACCCGATGAGCCGCCTTGACGACTTCGCCAGCGATAATAAGGTCCTCCCAAGGATCGCCGGTGATTGGCACCAGTCGCGCGACGGGGCGACCCCGGTCGGTGATCTCGATCGATTCCCCCGCGGCGACTTCTTCGAGATACTTGCTGGCGTATTGCCGCAACTCCCGCACCCCTATCGTCTTCACGTGCTACATGGTAGCACATTTGCTGGGTCGAAGCGCATGCCTTGCTGTGGTCAGCCATGGGGACGGACCGCCTCGCCCGCCAGACCCCACGCACCACGCATGCCACCCGTTGCAGGACTAGGGCCGAGGGAGCTTGAGCATCGACTGGGACCGCCTGGGTCAACCACGATTTGACTGTGTTGTCGAGGTTTTGGCATACCGGCGTTCTGAAGGCAGCGAGCGCGCGGTTGATGTCTCAGAAACAGCTCTGTTACCGGTCTGGGGTCGCAAGAATCTTGAAGAGCATGTTGTTGACGTTAGTGAGCGCCTGGACATCGATTCGGCGACGGTGTTCAACCAAGTTCGCTTTTCGCAGACTGGCGACTAATCCCGTTGCGGCCCAGTCATTCTCGCCCAAAGCTACACCGAAGCCGGTGTCGGGCTCGGTGTCGAATACAGGCACGACTATCACAGTCGGTTCAGTCCGGATCTCGTTGTACACCGTCGAGGAGATGATGAGCACAGAGATGCCGGTCGCAGTCATCCAGATGTCGCCCCGCCGTGGGGATTGGCTCAAGGCTGTCCCAACTGTTCAAGATTGCGGTCTGCCCAGGCCTCACTGAACGCGGCCGCATCTGGGTGCGCCTGCATCCATTCGTCGTGTGCCACGCACCGCCGCCGCATGTCCTCGAAGTCGAGAAGACTTTCAATCCAGGAGTTCATTGACTGCTGATCTGCGTCCGCGTAGCACTTGACCATCTCATACGCGCTTTCGGACAGCCGCAGCGTGATCATTCGCGCCATGCAGTTATGCTAGCACCTTACGCTAGCATGATCTGCTTTCCGACGTGCCTAATGAGATGGTCGCTGAGAGGGAGACGTGGAAAACATCGCGTTGGACCTGCATGACGCCGGCAAGCCAGATTGGCGCCCGAATGAACGTTAAACCCTTGCCTGGCCTGGAGGTGCGCGACGGCGACACCGTCCTCGATCGACCAGTCCGAAGCTGTCGCCGAAACCGCCTACAGAAGGGCGGTTAAGGCTTTTAGCGGACGCGACTACGGCTGGATGGTTGAGGTTCTGGGCGGACGCTTCCGCTCAGTCGGACATCGGCGCTGGCACTTGGGCACCTGTCCGCCCCGCATCCGGCCGGCATCTCAATCGACAGCAAATAGTTGGGAGGTCAACTGCCACCTCAACTGAGCCCACCGCCCGATCGTCGCCCCTTAACCAGCGCTCTGGGTCTCGACTCCCTGCCATCTTCTCCAGCACCACCGCTAGGCGCCGCAGGAACACGGCGGGATCGAATATGGCGGGCTACCAGTGCTAGCCGCGTAGGTCGGTGGTAGCTTCCAGACCCATACATCAAGCCTTGCGTATGTCAACAAACTCGGAACGGACAACTCCGCTATTGAGGGTGTGGATGGGCGACCGGGCGAAGTTCCAACCTTGGGATACCCGCGAAGTCGTCTGGGTTGCAGGTGTAGAGCGGAACAGCATGTGCGATTGCGCTCGCGGCAATAAGCGCGTCGTACGCGCGCGCGGCCGGCTTACGCCCCGACGCGCGCAGTGCCGCGGCAACGCCACCAAATGCCCGCGCGCAGTCGCCGTCGAACGGAACGACGTCAAAGTCGGCTTCAGCCTGCTGCAGGTGTTGTTGACGTGCGCTTCGCTCGGCATCATCGTGCGCGACATGCGGACCTACGGATAGTTCCGCCAAGGTTATCGCGCTAATCACTGATTCGTCGGGCAGTTCGGTTGGATCGGATATCTCTCCGAGGAGAATCACCGTGGAGGTGTCCAGCATCCCCGGTCTTGGAGCCACGGTCACAGCGACGGATCAATCAGATTGTCGATATCGCGGCGGAGCGCATCTGGGTTCACTCGTGGAAGGTTCTTGCGGCGACGAATCAGCTCAGTCGGGCTGGCGCTAGGACGGGGCAAGGGACGCAGCTCGGCCACCGGCGCACCATCGCGTGTCACCACGATCCGCTCGCCGTGCTCAACGCGGCGTAGTACTTCTGCCCCGTTGTTGCGTAGATCGCGCACAGTCACTCTGTTCATGTCCGCAAGTGTATCACCGGTGAGACGTGGATGTATTCAAATCCGCTGATGCGGTTGTGAACTGGGTGGCGGCACACGCCGGCTTGGGTGCCCGCGGGAGCCCCGAACTCTTCGATGTATCCGCCAGCTGCCACAGAGCGAGGTGTCGTAGCGAGAGAATTCGAACGATCTTGATCTTACCGATGTCCGATAACCTAGGCCGCATCCCATTGTTTTTATCTGATGCTGCCACCGCGGCGGCGCAGCGCTGAGAGCGGTCGCGCCTAACCACCGACAACCGGCATAGCCCCCGCAGCAAACAGAACACGCATCCGGCATCTTCTCGAACATCGGCGACTCGAGGCGGCGGACGTGACCCCCTTTGGCGCACAGAGGAATTGGCGATAAGTACCGCTTTACTTGCACCCGAGTCAAACGCTTTCGGAAGGTTGCCCCCTGCCCCCTACTGCCGGCGGGTGCGCGCCTCACCTGCTCCGGACCCGGCGAGGAATGTAGCACAACATGTGCTACACATCCTCGCCGTGGAGGAGATCGGAGTTCGAGAACTACGTCAGCACGCATCGCGATACCTTGCCGGGGTTGAGGCCGGCGAGGAACTCGGCGTCACCAACAACGGACGGCTGGTAGCCCGGCTGGTCCCTGTCCGGCTGCGGCGCGTTCCCGTGCGGTCTTGATCGATGCGGGTGTTCTAATTCCAGCGCGACATCCACAAAACCTTCTTGAGGTTACGGCCGCGCCGGCACGAGGCCCTAAGGGCAATCTGTCCGATATTCTCAGCGAGATGCGCGAAGAGCGGTGATCTACATGGACACCTCGGCGTTGACCAAGCTGCTCGTTGCAGAAGCAGAGACGCCCGATCTGAGGGCATGGCTCGCCACGCAATGTGCATACGGCGAATTCGCGGTGACGAGCGCGCTAGGCCGAGTTGAGTTGATGAGAGTCGTTGCCCGATACGGTGAACCGGGCCAAGCCGAGCGTGCCCGTTACCTGCTCGATGGGCTCGACACCATCCCGCCGATCGAACCGGTGATTGAGCTAGCTGAAACGATCGGCCCGGCCACCCTGCGATCCCCAGACGCGATCCATCTCGCGGCCGCGGCGCACATCAAGCGGGAGCTGACAGCGTTCGTTACCTATGACTACCGGTTGTTAGACGGCTGCCGGGACGTCGGGCTCACGACAGCGTCTCCAGGCCTAGCCCTGGCATAGCCCGGTGAACGCGTGCGTGTCCTCACCGAGTCCCGGGCCATGACGCCGGACGGGTCCGTAACGTATCGTGCCCAACACACGACACCAAGCATCACCGAAGCCAACCCTCGCAAAGCACACGTCGTCATAGGTCGGATGACGGTCAGGTGAAAAATCGTGCTACTCGCGAGCCCACCGCCGGGTCGCCTGGAAACCGCGTCCAGTCCCGGGCTGGGCTGCCATTGGCCGCGTGGGTGGATTGGCGTGCGCGTATCTCGGTCGGCGCGCTCGTCCTTGCGACGATCGCGTCGGTGATCGCCGTCAGCGACGGCCGGCGCTGCAGGTCGTATTGCCGTTCACCAACCTCCACTTCCCCGACGGTGTGGCGCGGATGGTGCTGGCAGCGTTTACGTCGCTGAACCCGACATGCGTGTGGTGGCCAAGCTGGAGGCCGGGACCAACATCCAGACTGATTTGGTGTTCGCCGGCCTGCACGGTGGCCCCGGCGGGCTGGCGGTCGATGGCGCCGGGAACCTTTACGCCTCCGGCTTCATCAGTCACACTGTGCTCAAGATGGCGGTCGGGACCGGCACGCAGACCGTGCAGCCTTTCACCGATCTCGATCGACCCGAGGGGGTGGCAGTTGATGGCGGCGGCAACCTCGATGTCGTCCATACCTTCAACGACCGGGTGCTCAAGCTATCAGCGAGCTGACCCTGCCGGCGGGTAGCAGCGGGATGGCAGAGATCACAGGGGCACGAGTCCAGAACCCCTCAATGAGCATGTGGATCAGGCCAGCTTCGTCGCGCCAATGCAACGGCGACACGTCTCGGACGCGGTGTCGTCACCGTCGTTCCGATAACCAGTAACAGCGACAAGGTCTTTCCGTTTCAGGCGTTTCTATCGGCGCCAACGAGCGGCCTCCAGGTCGAATCAAAGGCGCAGGCCGAGCAGGTCAGATCCATTGCGACACAACGGTTACTCCGTCGCATTGGCCGGGTATCCCCCGATGAGCTAGTCGACATCGACGCGGCGCTGCGGCTTCACCTGGCGCTATAGCTATGGGGGGCGACACGCGTCGACGTCGGCCGACCAGCACCGACCGAGGCTGCTGACACAGCCGCCAGCAATATTGCATCACCATCGACCGCGGCAAGGATCATCTCGGGTCGACTGAAGGCGTGTGAGCGGAGCGCTAACCGCATCCGGGCCCGCGCCATCCTGCGATGCAAGAAGGACCTGACCCCCAACGAGGCGTATGCCCCTTGGCGAAAGCAACCCGCCGAACCAGTCCAAGCACGGTCCACCAGATCGGGCACCAACCGCCGCGATCGCACCCTAGACAGTCGTAAAGTGCCGAGAGAAGGAGCAATTCCCATGCATTTCTCGGTGTTGCCGCCGGAGGTCAGCTTAGCGCGGTTATTCGGCGCGGCGGGCACCGGCGCGACACTCGCCGCCGCAGCCTTGGGCCGTCTGGCCAATGAAACTCCTCTCGAACTCGCGGCTTGGTTGCGCCTGGCGCGCTGGGCCCGGACTGGTGTCGTGCAGCAAGGTTCCGAGCAGCGCGGCGACGGGCTTGACCGTCACTTATCAGTAAGCCGTTCTGTTTTCGGCAGGATGACTTATCCCCTCGCCGTACGTTTGCTGGTCCCGCGATAGCCGGGCCACAATTGCGCACAGCTACGCCGCACTGATCAGCGGGGTTTGCGCCAGATCAATGCGTATCGGAACAGCGGGAGCTGCTTCCATTGCGCACCTGGAAGCCGCTCGGTCGCGCATTGCCTAACCTCCGAATACGAATGAGCTGGCGGCCAGGCAGTCGGCGCGCTGTGCTCCCAGTAACCTCGCCGCCACGACAACCATCGGTGCTGCACGACACCCACTACGTCAAGCGCGAAATCGCGCGGGCGCGTCGACCGGGCAAGACCGACAACCACCAGAACACCACCTGGAGTTGTCAATTCGGCCACGCGTCGAAGCGCGGCCAGCATGTCTGGTAGGTGGTGAAGGGTCGCCACCGAGGCGACCACGTCGAACGTTCGCGCAAACGGATACGACATGAAATCCCCCAGAATCCAGTCGATGTCGTCACGTCCCTGTCGTGCGGCACCCAAGACCGCCTCGTCTCGGTCAATCCCCACAACGTCAGAAACCTTCTGTCGCAGGTCGGCGGCGAGCAACCCGTTTCCCGCGCCGACATCGAGCGCGGACCGCGCATGATCGGGCACCGCATCGAGTACAAGCCGGTGATAATGGATGTTGTGATTCCACGGTGGCCGTTGTTCAGCTCTCACGACACACGACCATAGCTCCGGCTGGCAGTCCCGCTCCATGCAGTTCACCGATGTGCGCCCAGTGGAAGTCGTCGCAAGCCAAATGCCAACCAAGAAATAGCTCAATCAGGCTGTCCCCCAGCATCTTCAGCTATGGATATCCGTTACATCCGTGAGTAGTTGCCCATCTGCAGCTGATCAATTGGTTTTGGTGGCGCCGCAGGATGGTTCGGCGGCCGGACTCAGGTTTGGACGGGCACCTTCCGTTTGCGTGCCGCGGTCCGCGAGCGCGTCGGCAAGACGCAGCGGCTCGCTATCGTCGTGCGGCGCAACGACGATAGCCGTTCCGGCACTCAGCAAACACCTGGCTATATCGATGGATTACGTCGAGGGCTTCGATCAGCCCGGCTGCTGGAACGCGACCCGGACCGTATGCTGATCGGTCATGTCGCTGCGATCGTCACCGCTATGGCCAAGGCGTTGGACATGCACCCCGATGAGAATGCTGATCAGTCGGATACGGCCATCGGCATCAAGGGCCGGCCGTCAGTCCACCGTCCGGGGCCACCGAAATGCGCTGCGAATGTCCGGCTGTCCATTGCCGATACGGGTCTACAGTTGGCGCCGCGCATTCGCTGGGGAACAGCCGCTAGGTGCAAGAATATTGCCCGTTGAGCCGACAATTCGACGGTGGCGAGTAGGAACCGCTCAGGACGCCTCGTAGCCCACCTGTGGCTGAACCACCGGGTGCAATGATGCGATTCCAATTCGCGGGGGTGAGAACGTAGTGCGTGCCCGATTGCGCAACGGTGCTATTCCACGTGTGCGAGACGGATTCTCCCGCCGGCAAGTCGAATTCGAGCTTCCAATCGGTTAGCGGCGCCATGTTCGGGTTGGTGATGGTGAAGTGGGCGATGAAACCGGTCTGCCACGTCGATGACACCGACAACGTCGCCGTGGGCGCGGCCGCATGAGCTACGGGAGTGATGCCGAGTCCGAGGATCGCAACTATCGATGCCGACACGGACACGTGAAGCGCCGTCCGCCCGCGCTTGACGTAATTTTTCAGTCCGGCCATAGCAGCCAACACTAAACCAAACAGGCGATATCGCCCTCGCATCGCGTGCAAGGTGCAGTAACTTTGTTCAACCGAAACCGTCATGAAACTTAGCCTCGATCAAAAAGCTTGGCAATGCGGGCGGACCTCGGTCTCTAGCCTTGGGAACGCTACGGGACGTGACGCGGGTGCTGTCGTGTGTGTTGACGGAACTGTTCGGGGAAGTTGGGCCGGTACTTCAACGTTTTGAACTGGGCCTTGCTGAACGAGTTGTCGTCGGAGACGTGTGGCCAACTGTGCGACTGTGTGATGCCGAGCAGCCGATTCGCGGCTGGCGACCGTCCAGCCGACGACATGCCGCGAGAAAATATCCAAGATCACATACAGGTAGTAGCAGGTCCACTTGGCCGGCCGCGCAATCTCGTTGTGGTGTAGAACCACACCGCATTTGGGCCGTTGGCGACGAGCTCGGGTCTCACCTTCGCCGGATGGGTGGACTGCCGACGGCGCTCGCGCACCTCACCGGCTTGGCGCAGCAGCCGGTAGAACGTCGAGATCGAACCGAGGTAGACACCCTCGTCGAGCAAGCTGGCCCACACCTCAGCCGGGGCGAGGTCGACGAACCGGTCGCTGTGGCGCGGCCATGGGCAAGATGCGCCGCCAGTTAACCCTCTCCCCAGTCGGCAGGGCCATCCTGCCCGACAAGATCAGCTGGCGCCACAGTGAAATGCTGAAAACCCTTGTCGGGCGCGGCTACTGCGCGCGCCACCCAGCCGCCGGCGCCTGGCCCCTATGCCAACATCTGCGAAACCTGCGATAATTACATCACCGTGCCCGAATTCCGCGGCGCCCGTGATTTGTGGAAAGTAAACACCCCCAGCATTCGCCGGGAATGTCACAAGGAGCGGAGGCCCCGCCCCTTCATCGCATCAGGGGGCGGGCACCTCAACCCAGTTGGCAGTGAGGGCTCCCGACGATGCCCGTGAGCTGCGGAATCGCTGTTTAAGACAAAGTATTGGACAGCACTCTGGTGCGACCAAGACAACGTGCGAATTCAAGTAGCACCCCCTAGGGTTGATGGCGTGGCAGCGGCTTCAGAGTGGAGGTTGATATGAAACTCGGCATATATACCGCATGCTTACCTCACAAGACCTTGGTTGAGTGTCTGGACATTGTCGGTGAGTTGGGCCTGAACAGCATTGAAGTGCATGCCGGCGGCTTCCTCACCGCTCCGCACCTGCCGGTTGATGGTTTGTTGGCCAGCTCGCGGGCCCGTCGAGACTACCTTGCGCAGATTTCGGACAGGGATATCGCACTAACCGCCCTGAACGTGAATTGCAACCCGCTGCACCCCGATCCCGAAGTGCGCGGGATGTACGTACGCGACCTTTGGCAGGCGATCGAACTGGCGGGGTTGCTCGGGGTGCCGAACGTGGTAACGATGTCTGGTCTGCCGGGTGCTCACCCCGGGTGCCTGGCTCCGACCTGGATGCCCCAGCCTTGGCATAGCGCGGCTACCGATGTGTTGCGGTATCAGTGGGATGACGTTGCCATTCCGTTCTGGCGGGACATCGAACGGCGCGCTCGCGCCGCCGACGTGCGTGTCTGCATTGAAATGCACCCACACAATGTTGTGTATAACCCGGCCACGTTAATGCGGCTGATTGACCGCACCGACAGTGAACACATCGGCGCGGAAATGGACCCAAGCCACCTCTTCTGGCAGGGGATTGAACCGATCGAGGCGATCAACTATCTTGGCGACCGCGTATTCAACGCCGCGGCCAAGGACACACGCGTCAACGAAGCCAATTGTCGGTTGAACGGAATACTTGACGACCGCTATGTGACTCCGGACGCCGACGATCCATTGGCGATCAGGCTCGGTGGCCGGTATGTTCTCAATCGGTCTCCGGAGAATCCGTCTTGGCAGTTTGTTGCTGTTGGCCGCGGCCATGATACTGACTATTGGGCGTCGTTTCTCACCGCTTTGCACAGTGTCAATCCGTCGATCGCGGTAAACATTGAGCACGAGGATGACGAACTCGACGTCCTGGATGGACTGAGGTTTGCCGCCGACACACTCACCAGGGCTTCCGCCGGCGTCGGCCGGTAGCCGCAGGTGCGGTGTCAAATGCCGAATCAGCCTGTGGTCCAGGTATTTTCGAGCATTTTGTCTGCTGCCTTTAAGGCGAGCGCCACGCTGGTCAGAGTTGGATTCGATGCTGTTCCGGTAGGCAGCAGACCATTGCCGCCGAGGTAGAGGTTCTCCAATCCCCATACCTGCGAGTTCGTGTCGACGACGCTGGTGTCCGGATCCCGGCCCATGCGGACCGTACCGGCGATGTGTAGGGGCAGGCCCGGGGTCGGGAAACTCGGTTCAGACCCACCCAAGAAGCCACCGATGGCCATCGCAGCCCGCAACATTTCGGCCATCATCGCGTGCAGCCGCACGGCGTCGGCAGAACTGAAGGTGAAATCAAAAGTGGGCTGCGGCATGCCGTGCACGTCGGTGTAGCGATCAGAGAACCAAACCCGGTTGTCGGGCCGCGGGTCGACGAGCCCGAACCACCGTAAGTCCACGATGAGTCTGGTGTCGATATGGGGTACCAGGTCCGCGTAATGAAATGCGTCGCGGTTAATCTGGGCGTGCCACGGCCGGCCTTCCGTGACCGGAATCCAGATGTTTGGCGCCGGATCCGCGCATGGAATTGGCAGGGTGTCGTCGGGGTAGAGCTGTCGATGTGACCGCAGTGCCTCGGTGAACCGTTGGTCGCCCTCGATCTGATCGACGAGGTCACGGAGCAGGATTACCTGACAAAAAACCGTGGGATGTTCGGTCAGATACCTACCCAACGCCGGTGGCCGTATTTCGGACGCCCACAACAACTGCGGAGTCAAGACGGCTCCGCACGCGACGACATAGTGGGCGGCATAGATGCGCACACTTCGCATGCCGATAAGGTCACGTGCTTCGGCATACTCAATGCGCGAGCCGTCGGCGTCTTGAACCAAACGGGTGCACAGATGCTGCTGGAGAATCGAGAACCGCTCCGGATCCCCGCCTGGATCTGCCAGATCGCCGAGGATGGTGTCAGCGCCCGTCCATGTCACCATCCGGGGATTGTTGGGTATGCGGTTGACGGCGAGCGGAAGGTCTTGCACCTGGTAACCGGCTGGCAGCTCGGAGAATTCCTGCCGGAGCGCGTCGATGAGTAGCGTCTGTCGCACCGAGTGATCGAATACGCCCTGCCTGACGCCGAGCAGGAGTTCGGCTTCGGTGTAGTACCGCTCCCATTCGTCTGCGGGAATTCCGTTGTAGCGCTCCATTGTTGGATGATGTCGCGGACACACACAGGTCCAGTGGGTCGCCATGCCACCCACGGCGTAGCACGCCGCGGCGGCCGGGATGTTTCGATAAGGGTCTTGGTCCGGATTCTCGGCATTGCGAGCGTTGGTGCTGTTGGTCCCCAATTCGGGAAACGCCAACGGATCGACCGCGAGCTCTGGCCGGGCGCTCGGCGGGATCGAGAGCAGATGCAGATGGCTGCGGATGACCGGTTCGAACAGATCCGGGTTGTGTTGGTAGATGTAGGCGTTCTTGAGGTTCTGGCCGGGGCGCGCGGAGAGCTGGGCGCCCGCGTCCATCATGATGACGCTCAATCCGCCATCGACCAGTTTGCGGGCAAACGCGGATCCGATGGGGCCCGAGCCGACGATCAGGACGTCGGTCCGGTACGACGTATGCGAATTCATATAGTCCCCCATCGGTTCTGCCGTCGATCATCCGTCACGGGATGATTGTCGCGATGACGCCACCGTCGACCCGCAATGCCGCGCCGGTGGTCGCAGATGCGCGATCGGAGGCCACATAGTGAATGAGATTTGCGACTTCGCTGGGCAGGCAGAAGCGCTGTAGCAAAGATGCCGGGCGAATATCGGCAAAGTAGCGCCGTTCGGCTTCCTCGAACGGGACACCGCCGTACATTTTGGCAACAAAGTCCTCGGCGCCCGGGGTGCGGGTCGGTCCGGGCAGCACAGCGTTGACGGTGACTCCGGTCCCGGCGACTCCGATCGCGAATCCGCGTGAGACCGCCAGCTGCGCCGACTTGGTCATGCCATAATGGATCATTTCCGGAGGGGTGGTGACTCCGCACTCACTGCTGATGAATATCACCCTGCCCCAGCCGCGTTCGGCCATGCGCGGGGCGTAATGCCGGGTGAGTCTGACACCGCTGAGCACATTCACTTCGAAGTGACGCCGCCACTCGTCGTCTGTAATCTCGAACGGCGGTGTTTCGGTGAATATGCCGGCGTTGTTGACCAGGACATCCAGGTCAGGGACGGCCGTGAAGATCTGCTGGGCACCGTCCGCAGTAGCGATGTCGGCAGCAATAGCTATGATCTCTCCGGCATATTCGCCGGCGGCATGGCGGATGCGTTCGGCGGCCGCAGCGGTGCGGTCTTGATCTCGCCCGTTGACATACACGGTGTCGCCACTATGCGCGAAAGCGAGTGCCGCAGCTTCCCCTATACCGGATGTGGACCCGGTTATGAGGACGTGGCGTGGATTCGGTGGCATTACTTCTCCTTACCTGGCCCCGGGTACGGATCTCACCGGGAAAAGCAATTGTTTATCAGGTCATTTCGGAATTTCTCGCCCGAGTCGACTGTCCGGATGAGGCGTTCGAAATCACTCCACCGCGCGTAGCTGGCGCGCAGGCGATCGGCGCCAATCGTGAAGAGTTTGCCCCAATGCGGACGCGGGTCAAACGGTGCGAGCACATCCTCGACGTCCGCGAGGACGGGCGTCACGGCGGACATGTCGGGGCGCCACGTGAAGTGGATGGCAACGCTGTCGCGGTGATAGCTGGGACTGAGCCAGCATTCGTCGGCCGCGACGGTGCGGATCTCGCAGATCAGCAACCCTGGCGCGAATCGGGCGCGGACCCGGTGCAGGGCTTCAAGTGCGGCGACCGCGTGGGCCTTGGGCAGCAGGTATTCGGACTGCAGTTCGTCGCCGGTCGCAGGCCGAAAATCGGTACGAAAGTGCGGAAGTCGTTGATGCCAGGGCCCGGCGACACCTAATTGGTCGGTGCAATTCGTTGCCGGCAGCCCGGCCAAGGGGTGCTGGGGCGCCCGGGCCGGACGCACCGCGGCGTAGGCGAGATCGTCGTGTGGATCGCCGCAGCGGCGTTTGATCCAGATCCGGTTTGCTTCGTTGAAGCCGGAGAAGATGCTCACGCTGTAGGCACTGGCGGTGATGCTGTCGAAGTGGGCGAGCAGGGCGCTCCAACTCAGCCCGTTGTACACGTGTTGTTCGACGTCGAACGTCGGGCACAGTTTGAGGCGCAGGCTGGTCACGATGCCAAGCGAGCCAAGGGAAACCGTGGCGCCAGCGAAGTCGGGATCTCCTTCGGACCAGGTGATGAGTTCGCCGTCTGCGTTCACGAGCGTGACAGATGTGACAGCGTCGGAGAGCGCCCTGTTGGAGTTGCCTGAACCGTGGGTTGCGGTGGCGCAGGCGCCGGCCACGGAAATGTGCGGCAGGGAGCCAAGATTGTTGAGGGCCAAACCGTTTCGGTGCAGATGGGCCGCTAGTTCTCCGTAGCGCGTTCCGGCGCTGACATCGACACTCATCCTGGGTCGATCGATGTCCATGACCAGTGGCAGCCGGTCGACCACGATGAGATCGCCGGTGGTAACCGCGATCCGATTGAAGGAATGGCCGCTGCCTAGTGCCCGCGCTCGCGACGCCGCGGCCACGATCTCTTGCAGCTCCGGTATTGACGCGGGCCGGTGGATGTGCTCGGGGCTGAAGGTGACATTGCCCGCCCAGTTACTGACCTCGGCCTTCCGGGCCTGGGCATCAGTTTGGCTCTGGGGCATAATGTTTCGCTTTGACGTTGTTGTCGGTCAACTTGGCTTCCACCTCGGCAAGGGTCAGCCCCTTCGTTTCCGGGACGCACCGGCGGACGAAAACCAGGAACCCTACCGAGATAGCGGCGAAAATGAGGAATCCAGTGGCAGCGCGATGTGGGTCACCGGGATTTCCCACCAGGATTGGAAAAAGCAGGGCAATCAGCAGGTTCGCCAGCCAGTTGACAGTAATAGCCGCCGCGCTGGCGCGGGACCTGATGCGAGCCGGAAGCACCTCCGCGACCAGTAGCCATCCAATCGGTCCGGCTGAGAACGCATGACAGGCCATGAAACCAAGCATGGCGGCGATCGTTATTGCGCCGGACACCGCGGATGACGACTGCAGGCCGAAGCTCGTCGCGAGAAGCGCGACAACGATTCCGGTCAACCCAACCGTGAGCAAAGGGCGGCGTCCATACCGGCTGAGCAGCCCCATCGCGACGATCGTGAAAACGACATTGATAACTCCGAGGGAGAACGAAGCGATTTCGGCGCCGGCACGGCCGCCGACGCCGGCCATGGCGAACACTGCGGTGGAGTAGTAGACGACGGCGCCGACGCCAACCAGGGTATCGATCAACACTGCCCCCACGGCGATCACGATGGGCCGGCGCAGAGACGGATCCGCGAGCGCAGAAACCTTCCCGGCGGCCGTGCTGGAATCCGAGTTGGCGGTAGCTCGATGCGCCTCGACGATGGTCTCGAATTCGGCGGCGACTTCGTCGGGGTGCCGAATTTCCATCAGCGACTCGCGGGCCTCGTCGGGGCGGCCTCGGGCGACTAGCGAGTATGGACTGGACGGGACCAGTGTCATCGTCACTGCCTGCAGTATCGCTGGGACCGCATTGGCAGCGAACATGATTCGCCACTCGTGGCCGCCATAGCTGAGGATGGCCCCCACCGTGAGAGCCAACAGGAACCCGAAGGCAAGGGAGAATTGGTAAGCCGCGATCATCACGCCTCGGTTGCGAACGTGAGCTAGCTCGCCGATGTAGGTGGGTGTGACCCCGGTTGTTACGCCAACCGCGGCGCCGAGAATCAGCCGGCCGATCACCAACGCCGGCGCGCCGTCCGCTGTTGCGGCGATGAGGGATCCGGCCGCGGCGACCAGCCCGGCAACTCCCAGCACCAGTCGGTGACCGTGGCGTTCAACGGCGTGTCCAGCCAGCAGGCATCCGACCAGCGCGCCGGCAATCAGGCTGCTGACAACGGTTCCAACCGCCAGCCCGGACAACGAGTATTGCTGACGGATTGGTCCGATGGCGTCGTTACTGACGGCGATCGAGTAGCCGAAAAGTGTTCCCGCCGAGCCACCGATGAGGAATAGTCGCCAGCGCAGCATGCCAGAACGGGCGAGCAGCCCTGTTTCGACTATGGCCACGGCGGTTGTCCTATCAGGTGGTGTGGCTGCTGGCGATCGTGGACTAGGCGGTGAGCGTGACTTTGACCGCGTCGCCGGCCAGATCTCCGAACGCCTGGTCGAGGTGGTCAAAAGAGTATGAATGGGTGATCAAGCGCTCGAACGGGATGTTGGGATGCTTGCGCAGCATCGCCATGGCTTCGCTGTATGAGCGCGGCGGGTTGAAGCTCATACCGAACAGGCGAACATTGCGTTGGCAGATGTCTTTCGCCGGATCAATGCTGACGCCCACGTCGCCGGGAACAATGTTTCCGACTTCCACGACGGTGCCGAGCCGGCGAACCATGCTCAGCGCTTCCCCAAGCGCCGCGGGGTGGTTGGCCGCGTCGATCACGATGTCGGCCCCGAGCCCGTGAGTCAGGTCCAACACCGCCTCGCGGCGTTGTGCCGCATCGAGTTCGGCAGTGTCGATCACCACGTCCATGCCGATGTCGCGGGCGGCGTCGAGCCTGCTGGCGCGTGACCCGGAAACCACGACGATGCCGATGCCAAGATGACGCAGCACCAGGCCCGTGAGCAGCCCGACCGCACCCGCACCGAGAATCACCGCGGTGGAGTCGAACGTCAGCACTTCCTCCGGCACACCTGCGGGCGTCTTGGCGATGTTGACTCCGCGGACCGCGACGGCCAGCGGATCCAGTAGCGACGCCACCCGAGCCGGCACATGGTCGGGTACCCGCCAGAGATATGTTCCGGGCTGCACCGCAACGTGTTTGCCGAAGCCGCCGGTCAGCGTGGGCTGGTGGGCGCCACCATTCCGCGACAGCGGTTCCAGACCGATCGCCTCCGGCGGAACGCCATACACGAAGGCATTGCTGCAGGTGGTCGCGCCAGGCCCGAAGCGCCGGCATCCCCAGCACCTGAGGCACGGCACCCAGGGAAACAACGCGACGGTGTCGCCCTCCCCCAGTGGCTCGCCTGCGGCATCAAGCCGGGAGTGACTGGCCCCGAAAGCTAGTATGGTGCCGACAATTTCATGACCGAGCACCATCGGCACCGTTGGATCGCTAGCGACGAAATGCCGGTCGGATCCACAGATGCCGTTAGCCGTTACTTCGAGCAGAAGACCTTCGTCCGGCGGCGCGGGCAGCGGCACCTCGATCCTTTCGAATCGGTTTTTCCCGACCCAGACGTTCGCAGTCGTCATCGTCATAACAATCTTGTTTCCCTCGTCCGCTCGAGGCCGGTGCTCGTCACTCGTTGCCCGCCGGCCACAGGCCCGGGAAACCGCGCTCGTCCAGGTAGGGTTCGCTGCCGTCGTCCTTGACGATCGGCTGAGGTAGCTCAGCGACATACTCCAGCCGCATGCTGTTCAGATCGGCCTTATCCGTGAAGAACAACAGGATCCGGTCATCGTCCTGCAACGCCATGCCGTCGTGACCGAAGCCGAGTTCGGCAAGCTCCTTGATCCGGCCTTCAACGTTCGGATAGTTCATGAAACCCAAGTGGTGGAAGCCTTCCCCCTGGGCCACCGAGTGGGTTCCGTCGCCGGTGAATTCCATCAGCTCGATGTGTGGGGGACCCTCCTTGGAGAAGGCTATGCGTGCATCGTGGTGATGCGGGTCGGGGTTACTGCTGTCGACGTAGCGGTCGGTGCAGTACCGGCCGATCGGACTGAACGTGTAACCCGTTGCCGCCGACCAGCGTTCAATCGCGGTTTCCAGGTTTGCCACGAGCAGAGCGACATGATGAATCTGCGGGCCAGCCATTGATTAGGTAGGTACCTCTCTTTGTTCCATTTGGTTGGCTGTGGTCACAACCATTATCGGGCGGCTGCACACATGCTCGGACGTGGACGCAGTCGCGTCAATCGGTTGGTAGGTGGGCCTGCGGCCGAACCGTCTTGCTTGAGTTGTTGTTGGTCAGGTGGAGTATGCCACCGACCGAACGGAACGTGCTGCGGCCGGGTGATGAATCTGCAGGAGGGTAAGCATTTCAGCTGCCGCATGTGCGATTTCGGCATTGTTCAGATCGTTGACGAAGACAGTTTGGCCGATTCCGTTCAGTAGAGCCAGGTGCTGCCGCCCGCCGCGGTGGCGGACCGTGTCGGCGAAACCCTCGTAAAGTAATTCGGTGTCGCAGAACAACGGATGCGACGCGGCCAGACTCATCCCGAGCGTGGTCTTGACGATGCGGTCGAGTTCGGCGCGGGTCAGCAGCCCGCGGTTGGTGGCCAGTATGGCAGTGAACACACAATCCATGGCAACGGCTTCACCGTGCAGAAGCTCTGGTAGCGCCCGCATCTCGACGATAGGGGAAAAGGTGTGGCCATAATCCACGATCCGCTGCAGATCGTCCTCCCACAGGTTCTGCTGCAGCTCCTCGGCCATGCCCGCGATCGACCGGCGCATCACCTCCTGCCCCGGCGGGGTGCCCGGCCCGTCAAACCCATGGTCCTGCAGCCGCTCGGCAACGAGCCGAGGGCCGTGTGCCTCCAGGATTTCGAACAGGCGAACGTCCTTGATTAAAGCAATTTTGAGTGCCTCGCCCAGCCCGCTGCTGATCTGGCGCTCTGGCAGGGTGGCGATCAAGCCCCGGTCGATCAGGGTGCGCGGCGGAGGGGCGAACGTGCCCAGCCGATTTCGGAAACCGTCGAAGTTCACACCGGTCTTCGCTGACACACTGCCGTCGATTTGGCAAAGCAAAGTCGTTGGTACCCGCACATACGGGATACCCCTTCGGTAGAGGCTGGCCGCCATTCCGACCATGTCCTGCAACGTCCCACCGCCGATGGCGATCGGCGGGCTGCCTACCCGAGGCGTGCCGATCTCGTTGAGCCGAGTGGCTACCCGCAGTACGTTTTCGATGACCTTGTTCTCGTCCCCGCTAGGCAACGTAAGGTATGAGGCCGCAATGTCGTTCGCGTAGAAATAAGCGCGGATGCGGTCGCCGAAAAGGTCGTCCACAGCCTCGTCCATCACCACGAGGCGGGTGCCCTCGTTCGGGTAATCGCCGCATTGGCGACCCAACTCCGGGTTTCCGACATTGAACAGGTCAGATGTCTCAACGACCTCGTAATTGATTTCTTTGACGGCAGCCATACGCCATCGGCTCAGACCACCAATACTGCTTTCCACGTATTAACTTCTCCCCTCGCGCTAGTCCGGCGCACGCCGAACGCATACAGACAGCTTGCCGCGATTACCTGGCGATGTCTGTCAACTAAACGGTTCCGCAGGTAGTTGAAACCGTGAGCCCCCCAACCGGTGGATTCCGCGGTCCCCCGATTGGCGTCGAGAACGAGGCTGAGGTCCGTTTGTTTTGCTCGGCTGTTGCTCGTGTCCGCTCGGTTGCAGGAAAATTTCGGCAGGCATACCAGGGGACCTTCGACGGGCGCAGTGATAGTCGCGTATTATCTTGAGCTCGATCTTGCGGTGTTCTGATCGCTTCGACTGAGTGACTTCCACAGGCGACGGCTGTCGTCCACCTCCGCGTCCGCCGATCGGGGGACACGAATCCTGGTACCGCACCGGAGCGGTTGGTCGCGCGGCAACCCTTGAACGTGGCTTCCGCTCAACGGTCTCGGCTTCGCTGAAGGGCCAGACCGACGCTTCCGGTCGAGTTGATCGTCTCGGTACGGCCCCGAAGACATGGAATTGTGGGTGATCACGATTCATCCATATGCGCCTGAGGCCAGCCTACTCGTACGATGCCCTGCAGATCATGCTGCGTTGGCCGGTGTCCGCGGTTGCCGACTCGTGCTGAAAACCTTGCCCGGCAAACAATTTGACGAGCACTCTGACGAAGCGCCGCCCTCAATCGACGGGCCGTTGGGCGGACTGCCTGGGTCCGCTGATCGGGGGACACAAATTCTCTCCGGGCGGCGGATATGCGCTGGAGGGGCCACGCGGCCAGACTGGCATTATGGATCAGCCTGATTTTAAGTCTTCCGGCCCCGGGCCGCGGCGTCCTTGCGTGACGAACTTCGCACAACAAGCTAGGGGGTCGGAAAACCCATGAGCGCCAATCCGTTCGACGACGAGAGCGGCAGCTTCGTCGTCTTGGTCAACGAGGAAGAGCAGCACAGCCTATGGCCAGCCTTCGCCGACATCCCCCCGGGCTGGCACGTGGCTTACGGCAAGGCCGCGCGCGCGGCCTGCTTGGACTACGTCGAGCAGAACTGGCCCGATATTCGCCCGAAGAGTCTGCGCGAGAAGCTGGCGCAGGACCGGGCTTTTGACAGCTAAGCGGCTGGGCGGCCGTGGTTAGATGCAGCTTCAGGAGCGCGCGCTTCCGCTGACGCGGGGACAGCTGGGCATATGGCTTTCGCAGGAAACCGGTGTTTCGGAGACGGATTGGCAAGCTGGCTGGTTCGTGGTCGTAGCCGGCTCGGTGCAACCTGACCTGCTTGCGCAGGCGATCCGCCACGTGGTGCAGGAGGCCGAACCACTGAGGGCCGGCTTCGTTGAGGTGGGTGGCCGGGTTGTCCAACGGGTAATTGATTACCCCGATGTCGAAGTTGCCCATTACGACCTCAGGTGTTTACAGGATTCCGTGCGTGAGGCCTATGCGCTTGCGTCTTCGATTCGACGCACGCCGATGCCGTTGGCTGGCCCGCTGTTTAGGTTCGCGTTGTTTCAAACGCGGCCAGATGAATTTTACCTGTTCATCTGTATCCACCATATAGCGATCGACGGGTTCGGTTCGACGCTCGTCAATAATCGGATCGCGACTGTCTACTCCGCGATTGTTGCGGGGGCGCCTATCCCGCCGGCGCATTTTGGCCCGCTGCAGGACCAGGTTGACCGCGAGTTGGCCTACGAGGCGTCGAGCGATTATCAGGAAGACCTTGCCTATTGGAGTGGGAATCTTCCGACGGAAAGCGGACCGGACTATCCGTTGCCACCAGCCGCGGGTGGGCGTGATTCGTGCACGCTGTCCGCGCCGGTTCAGCTTGACCCTACCGTCCTGGGTCGCGTGGAAAACTTTTGCCGGACTTTAGGTGCTCGTCGCGCATCGGTCATCGCTGCGGCGTGCGCACTGCTCGTGCGTGGCTGGTGCGCCGGCGGCTCAGAAGTCGTGCTCGATTTCCCGGTCGGTAGGCGAACAAGTCTGGGCTCAAAGACGTTTCCCGGAATGGTTGCCGGGATTGCGCCGCTGGTATTGACGGTGCCGCCGGGATCCACCGTTGCCAGCTTTTGTGCGCACGTTGACACGCGGATACAAGAAATTCTGTCCCATCAGAAGTTTCCGGTAGAGGTTTTGGCGAACAACGCTAATCCCCGGGGCGGACCGCCTGCAAAGAAAGTTTGCGTCAATTTCTGTCCACCGATGACCGTTCTGCCCTTCGGTGATGCGACAGCAACGATGGTGGTCATCAGTTTTGGCCGTGTGGACCATTTTACATTGTTTTTCTTTAGGGACGGTGATCGGCTCTCTTTGAGCACTGCGGGTGCTGGCCAACCTTTTTTGGATTTCGAAGTCTCCGATTTGCTAGCGCGGCTGGAGCGGGTGTTGGTGGCGATGACCGCCGATCCCGATCGGCCGCTTTCGTCGATCGACCTGCTCGACACTGACGATCAAACCCGCCTGGATCGGTGGAGCAACCGCGCG
Source organism: Mycobacterium simiae (assembly GCF_008370645.1). Lineage (GTDB taxonomy): Bacteria > Actinomycetota > Actinomycetes > Mycobacteriales > Mycobacteriaceae > Mycobacterium > Mycobacterium simiae_A. The sequence continues at coordinate 1,426 of NZ_VTZN01000061.1, read as the reverse complement.
GTGTTGACCCAGCCGGGGTTGCCAGAGTCGATACCGACCCTGTGGGCCGCGCAGGTCGACGCCAGCCCGGACGCTGTCGCGTTGGTGTGCGCACCGCACTCGCTGACGTATCGCGAGCTTGATCAGCGCGCTAACCGGTTGGCGCACCTGCTGGTCGATCGCGGCGTCGGTTCCGGTGATGTAGTGGGGCTGCTGTTCGAGCGCTCGACCGAGGCGGTCATGGCGATCCTGGCCGTTCTGAAAACCGGGGCGACTTATCTGCCGATCGACCCGATGCTGCCGCCGGCGCGGATTGCGTTCATGCTCGCCGATGCCGCACCAGTGGCGGCGTTGAGCACCGTCGAGCTGGCTGGCCGGCTCGACGGGCACGACGTGCTGATCACCGATGTCGATGACCCTGTGATCAGCACCTATCCCAGCACCGGACTGCCGCACCCGAAGCCCGGCAATATCGCCTACATCCTCTATACCTCCGGCACCACGGGTAGCCCCAAAGGCGTGGCGATCACCCACCACAACATCACCCAACTCTTCACCGCACCAACCACTTTCACACCCACACCGGGTCAGACGGTGACCCACTGCCATTCCATCGGCTTCGACGTCTCGGTCTGGGAGATGTGGGCCGCGTTGTTGCACGGCGGTCGGTTGTTGGTGGTACCCGAGGCGACAACCCGCTCCCCCAACGACTTTCATGACTTGTTGGTCGCCGAACAGGTTGGCGTTCTCACCCAGACCCCGTCGGCGGCGGTGGTGTTGTCACCGGAGGGTTTGGAGTCGACGACGCTGATAGTGACCGGCGAGGCCTGCGCGGCCGACCTGGTCGAACGCTGGGCGCCCGGGCGGGTGATGGTCAATGCCTACGGCCCAACCGAGACCTGGTATGCGTCAATGAGTGCGCCGCTGCGGCCGGGTTCCGGGGTGCCGCCGATTGGTGTGCCGTTGTCGGGTGCGGCGTTTTTTGTGTTGGATCCCTGGTTGCGGCCGGTGCCGGTGGGGGTGGTCGGCGAGTTGTATGTGGCCGGTGCCGGTGTGGGGTGTGGATATTGGCGCCGCGCGGGGTTGACTGCGGCACGGTTTGTAGCTTGCCCGTTCGGCGGGCACGGGACACGGATGTACCGCACCGGGGATCTGGTGCGCTGGCGCACCGATGGGCAACTGACGTTCCTTGGTCGCGCCGATGAGCAAGTCAAGATCCGCGGGTACCGCATCGAGCCCGCCGAGGTGGCCGCCGTAATGTCACGGCTGGATCGGGTCGATCAGGCGGTGGTGATCGCCCGCCAGGACCGTCCCGGCGACAAACGCTTGGTGGGCTACTTCACCGGGACCGCCGATTCCGACGAGGTACGCGCGGCGTTGGCCGAGCAACTACCGCCGTATCTGGTGCCCGCGGCGGTAGTGCTGCTGCCCGCATTGCCGTTAACGG
>NZ_VTZN01000609.1 GCF_008370645.1 Mycobacterium simiae | reverse complement strand
AGGAAGAAGCCGACGGCTCGGGAATGTTCCAGCCGGCCAACGCGCCCGCATAGGCTGCGGGACAGGCTCAGCTCAGCGTGCTGACCCTGTCCATCATGGCGTGCGCGATGTCGATGGCGCTGGTGTTGATATCGGCTGTCCCGTGGTCCGACGGGCGCTGTGCGCAGCGCTTTGCAGCATCTCAGAACCGCCGAACCGCGGCGGTAATGCCGGCTTGGCCACCAAGGACTGATCAACGATCTTCGCCAGCGCCGCGTCGTCGAGGAGCACCCGCTTGATGGTTTCCCCAATGACTGGATGCGGCTTCAGCCC
>NZ_VTZN01000608.1 GCF_008370645.1 Mycobacterium simiae | reverse complement strand
CACCACCGAGCACGGCCTGGCCCTGTTCGACACCGCCCTAACCCACCACCAACCCTGTCTGGTCGCGGCACCACTCAACCGCCGCACCCTCAACCACCTCGCACAACGCAACACCGTGCCCGCCATCTTGTCGGCACTGACCACCACTCGCCCCCACGCCGCCACCGCCAGCGCCCACACACTGACCACCCGACTAGCTACCCAAACCCCCGACCAGCAACACCGCACGCTGGTCACGCTGGTGATCGCCACCACCGCCACCGTCCTAGCCCACCCTGACCCGGCCAGCCTCGACCCCGACCGGCCCTTCAAAGAC
>NZ_VTZN01000607.1 GCF_008370645.1 Mycobacterium simiae | reverse complement strand
TCGCCGGCCAGAAAGTAGGCGCACCACACCGTGGACGACAGAAGCACATGCATTTCGTACAAGCTGTGGCCGTCCAGCAAGGCCACCACTTCCTCGTCGGTATGGGTGGTGGCACCGTTTATCAGCTCGACGGCGGTCAGCGCCATCGCCATTCGGTCAACGTTTGGCGGGCTGTCGTTGGCGGTCATGTTGTGGGTCTCCTTATCGGTGCGGTTGTTGTGCATCCAGATTTCGGGGTCAACGAAGATGACTCGGCGGCTGCTCATGATGCCGCCTCCTGTTTGCTACAAGAAAGGTGCACTTCACCCTGGCCGGCGA
>NZ_VTZN01000606.1 GCF_008370645.1 Mycobacterium simiae | reverse complement strand
TGGCCGCCGGGCCCGCCATGATCCACGGTCACCCCCGCCGGCGCGCGCTGCGCCGCATCACGCTGTTCTTCAAGCACGCCGCGCTGGTCTTCGCCTACACCGCCTACATCTCCACCGCGGCGATCATCGTGCTGAAGATGGGCGCCCGCGGCGGCTACGCCGACCAGGTCGGCATGACCCACCCGCTGGCCCGGCTGTTCATGATCGCGATCGTCTCCGCGGTGGCCATCGGCGTGTTCTGCTGGCTCAAACGCGAACTGGGCGACCACACCCGCCACGACCTCACCCACGTGCTCACCGACGTCGCCCGCCACGGCCG
>NZ_VTZN01000605.1 GCF_008370645.1 Mycobacterium simiae | reverse complement strand
GTCTTTGAAGGGCCGGTCGGGGTGCAGGCTGGCTGGGTCGGGGTGGGCCAGCACGGTAGCGGTGGTGGTGGTGACCAGGGTGAGCAACGTCTGGCGTTGCTGGTCGGGGCTTTGGGTGACGAGCTGGGTGGGCAGGCTGTGCGGGCCGGCGGAGGACGCGGCCTGGGGCCGCACGGTGGTCAGTGCGGACAGGATCGGGGGCAGGGTGTGGTGGCGTGCCAGGTGCGCCAGAGCCCGAGAGTTCAGCGGGGCCGCCAGCAGGCTGGGCTGGTAACGGGAGATCGCGGCGTCGAAGAGGGCCAGGCCGTGCTCGGTGGTG
>NZ_VTZN01000604.1 GCF_008370645.1 Mycobacterium simiae | reverse complement strand
CGGCCACGGCGGTACGTATCGCGCGGGGGGTGTAGGCATGCACCGTCACATAGGTGCCCCAGTTCTCCGCAGCCTCCACCGCCGCGTGGATCTCGGCTTCGGTGAACTGGGCGACGTCGATCGGGTCGTACGACGAGCTGATACCCCCACCTGCCATCAACTTGAGCTGACTCGCGCCGCGCCGCAACATCTCCCGAGCCCCACGCAACACCTCAGCCTCGCCGTCGGCGATAACAGCCGCACCGATGATCTCGGTGTAACTCAGGTGCCCGCAGACACCGCGTGGGACTTCATTGGGTAGCCGGAAGTCGCCGTGCCCA
>NZ_VTZN01000603.1 GCF_008370645.1 Mycobacterium simiae | reverse complement strand
GCCTGAATGGCGAATGGCGCCTGATGCGGTATTTTCTCCTTACGCATCTGTGCGGTATTTCACACCGCATATGGTGCACTCTCAGTACAATCTGCTCTGATGCCGCATAGTTAAGCCAGCCCCGACACCCGCCAACACCCGCTGACGCGCCCTGACGGGCTTGTCTGCTCCCGGCATCCGCTTACAGACAAGCTGTGACCGTCTCCGGGAGCTGCATGTGTCAGAGGTTTTCACCGTCATCACCGAAACGCGCGAGACGAAAGGGCCTCGTGATACGCCTATTTTTATAGGTTAATGTCATGATAATAATGGTTTCTTAG
>NZ_VTZN01000602.1 GCF_008370645.1 Mycobacterium simiae | reverse complement strand
TGCCGCAGCACGCAAACTGCTCACGCTGGTCTACTACGGGCTGCGCGACGGACACATCCGCGCGCTCGACCAAGACAGGGCGGCATGAGCACCCCGGACGCAACCCGTGCGCGGCCGCTCTCACGTCTGACCCCCCAACGGCGTGGTCGCCCGCTTGATTGACCCCACGTGTTGCTACCGCACCGCTTCATGCCCACCACAGCTGGGCGAAGGGATGACCGGCAGCCGGAAGCGATCCGGCCCTGCCCCAAAGTACCTGCACACCATCACAGTTGGAGAAGGCCCACAACCCCCACTCGGCGCCGCAATGATCTTCCGGCA
>NZ_VTZN01000601.1 GCF_008370645.1 Mycobacterium simiae | reverse complement strand
AACCGCCCGCATCACCCGCGGCGCCCGACAACTGCGGCTACGCATCGACGCCACCTGGCGCTGGGCCATGACCATCACCACCGCTTGGCACCGCATCCGCGCCGCCTTCCCCTGAACACGGAGCCAACTATCCCAACACACCACGAAAGAACCAGCCCCTTGGAAAGCCGCCCAGCCCGGCGAGACGGGGCCAGTCAAGCGCGCCACACCCCAAAAAAGCCAGCCGCACAGGCCAATCCGATGTCCACGAGCGACCCATCCCACCGGCATGCAAAATCGAGGTTAGGCCTAGGTTAGGCCAGGTTAGGCCTGCCAGCGGTT
>NZ_VTZN01000600.1 GCF_008370645.1 Mycobacterium simiae | reverse complement strand
CTACACGCTGTGGCAACAGCAGGTGCTCGGCGACGAGAACGACCCCGAGTCGGTATTGGCCCGCCAATTCGCCTACTGGCGAAACGAATTGGCCGACGCTCCCGAACAGATCACCTTACCGCTGGATCGGCCCCGCCCGCCGCGCCAATCCTTCCGGGGCGAGCTGGTCTGGTTCACTGTCGATGCCGGGCTGCGGCAGAAGGTGGAGCAGCTGGCCCAGCACACCGGGACCACGCCGTCGATGGTGCTGCAGGCCGCGCTGGCGGTACTGTTGCGCAAGCTCGGTGCCGGCGACGACGTGCGCATCGGCAGCCCGATCGCC
>NZ_VTZN01000060.1 GCF_008370645.1 Mycobacterium simiae | reverse complement strand
CCGGCGGGGCTGGAGAAGGCCGACTGCGCGGCTGCGATCCAAGCCGCGCCCGCCGCAGCAGGGCTTTGCACCAGCTGGGTGAACGGCGTCAACGCCGACGCGGCCGCCGACGCCCCGGCATGGTAGCCGAACATCGCGGCCACATCCTGGGCCCACATTTGCTCATATTGGGCCTCTACGGCGGCGATCGCCGGCGCATTGAAACCCAGCAAGTTAGAGGTCACCAACGTCACCAGCTGAGAGCGGTTGGCTAGGATCGCGCCCGGATGAACCGTCGCGGCCAGGGTCGCCTCAAATGCGGCTGCTGTTAGCCGAGCCTGGCTGGCCGCCTGCCCCGCTTGCGCTCCCGTCGAGGCCAACCAACGCAGATAGCCTCCGGCCGCGTTCGCCATCGCCGCCGACGCTGGGCCCTGCCACGACGAATCCACCAGTGCCGATGTCACTGACGAGAACGCGGTTACCGCCGCACCTAATTCGCCGGCCAGCGCGTCCCAGGCCGCTGCCGCGGCGAGCATCGGTCCCGGCCCGGCACCACTGAATATCCGGGTCGAAATAATCTCCGGTGGCGATATTGAAAAATTCATCGCCGCAACCTCTCCCAGGTGGCCTATCGCGTATGGCCGCCCGCCGGCCACTGCCCGCGACAACCCGACGTGCGCCGGGACTTACCCTGTCGTCATCCAGTGGCGGATAACGCACCAGCATACGGTGGACGCGGTACGAGTTCAGGACTTTAGCAGAAAAATGACCACTGGTCATCGGACGCAATGTACAACTTCTTTACATTCGCCGATTGTTGTTCAACAACTCAATTGCTGGCGCGCAACGCGGCCTTCTCAATGTGATTTTCCGGCTCTCGCCACAACCGTGGTTGGACGCCGAGTGCCCGTGCCCGAACCCACCACGCTGCTTCGATGATGGCGGCTCCCAGCCCACCGATACCCAGCGCGAGCGATGTGACAGTGAGATTCGACGGGTCGAGAAAGAACTTCTCTTGTGTCAGCGGAAGACAGAAGATCACCAAATAGGCTAATCCAGAAATCATTACCAGTCCGACCCGCCACCACTGGTAGGGGCGCGCAACCACCGCGAGCACCCACAACGCGGTCACCAGCAGCGTGATGAGAGCAGCAGTGGACGCTTGCGTCCGCTCCTGCCAGGTCGCGTGACGGCCTGGGTAGGCGGCGATGTAGGAAACGAACGTCGCTACGCCGACAACCAGTCCGGATGGCAGCGCAGAGATCAATACGCGCTGGACGAAGCCCGGATAGGCACGCTCGTTGTTGGGCGCGAGCGACAGTATGAATGACGGGATTCCGATGGTGAACCAGGCCGCAATGGTGACGTGGATCGGCTGGAACGGATAAAGCAACGGATCGTGGCCCATCGGTTTAGCAAGCAGGCACGCGATACCCACCAGCAGCGCCAACAGCACCGAGTACACGGTCTTGGTCAAGAACAGGTTGGCGACTCGCTCGATATTGCCGATCACTCGGCGGCCTTCACCGACAACATACGGCAGGGTGGCAAACTTGTTGTCCAACAACACAATCTGCGCCACGGCGCGAGAGGCCGGGCTGCCCGCACCCATCGCGACGCCGATATCAGCGTCCTTGAGGGCCAGCACGTCGTTGACGCCATCGCCGGTCATTGCCACGGTGTGACCGTGAGACTGCAGGGCGTGCACGATGGCGCGCTTCTGATCGGGGCGCACCCTGCCGAAAGTTGTGTAGGAGTCCAGCGCCTCAGCCAGGTCCGCCGGCTCGGCGGGAAGGTGACGGGCGTCCATCGTTTCACCACGCAAACCGAGTTTGGCAGCGACCGCCCCGACCGACACCGCATTGTCGCCGGAGATCACTTTGACTGAAACACTCTGAGCAGCAAAGTATTCCAGCGTTTCCCGGGCGTCCGGCCGGGTTTTCTGCTCCAGCACTACTAGAGCTACCGGGACGACCGAGCCCGGGGCCCCGGGATCGTCCACCGCCACGTCCGAGGCGCCCAGTAGCAGAACGCGCAACCCTTGTGCCCCAATGTGCTCTGCGTGTTGGGCTACCTCCGATGTCGAATCAAGCAGGACGTCAGGGGCGCCGATCACCCAGTTGCCATGGCCGCGATAGGACACGCCACTCCACTTGGTTGCCGATTTGAAAGGTGCTGTTGCGCTGGCGATCCAGCCAGGCGGCGAATTGTAGGCCTCGGCGATCGCCTGCATGCTGGCGTTGGGACGGTCGTCGCCGGCAGCCAGCGCGGCCAGCAAATCCGTGACGTGCTCACGTTGTTCAGTGCCGAGTTCCTTTACCTCGGAGACCCGCATACCGGTCTCGGTCAGCGTGCCGGTCTTGTCGGCGCAGACCACGTCGACCCGCGCCAGCCCCTCGATAGCGGGCAGCTCCTGCACCAGGCATTGGCGCTGACCCAACCGGATGACGCCGACCGCGAAGGCAATCGACGTCATCAGCACCAGACCTTCGGGCACCATTGGCACCAGCGCGCCCACCATCCGCAATACCGACTCGCGCCAACCCGCGTTGGTGGTGAACAGCTGGGTATAGATGGTCAGCAGCCCCGCCGGTACCAACAAGTAGCTGACGAACCGCAGAATCCTGTTGATGCCGTTGCGCAGTTCGGACTTCACCAGAGTGAATTTGCTGGCCTCGGCGGCCAGTTTGGCTGCGTATGCGTCGTGGCCCACTTTGGTGGCGCGGTAGGCGCCGGTACCGGAGACGACGAAACTGCCTGACATCACCGCATCGCCGACGTCTTTGGCGATCGGGTCGGCCTCGCCGGTCAGCAGTGATTCGTCCACCTCGAGGTTGTTGTCTTCGACGACTTCGCCGTCGACGACGACTTGGTCCCCCGGACCGAGTTCGATGATGTCGTCGAGCACCACTTCGCTGGGCGGGAGCGTGCAAGTGCCGGATTGTCTGCGCACCAGAGGTTTTGCCTGCCCCAGGATCGCCAAATTGTCCAGCGTCTGCTTGGCCCGCAGCTCCTGGATCATGCCGATGACGCTGTTCGCGATGATGAGCAGGCCGAACAGCCCGTTGATCACCGAACCCGTCGCCAGCACGATGAGCAGCAGCACGCCCAGGATGGCGTTGATCCGGGTGAATACGTTGGCCCGGACAATCTGGGCGACGCTGCGGGTGGCCCGGGCCGGAATGTCGTTGCTCTTACCTTCGGCTAACCGTTGTGCGACTTGGGCTTCGGTCAAGCCGCCGGCGGCACTCATCGGGTGAAGGTTCCCAGTTTGTCGGTGTCGTAATACTCCAGGGTCACGGTGCTGTCAGCAAAAGTCGCCTTGGAAATCGAGCCGGGCAAGGCGTTTTCGGTTGACAACGGGAACGTGAAGGTGTCGCCGTCCCAGTGCGTCAGGGTGAACGTCTGTTTCTTTGGGCCCAGCGACAGCTCCAGCTGGCCGTAATGTTCGGTCACCGTTGCCGGACCCCAGTACTCGTTGGCATATACCCCAACGTAGTCGCTCAACGGTCTGGCCGGCGCAGGGCTGACCGGGGGCTGCTTGCCGACCAGCGATCCGTCGGGGTTGTTCATCGGGGCAAGTTGCTGCCTATATAGGTTCGCCCAGTCCTCGCGTATTTGGCCGTACTGCACAAGATCGACGAATTCGGCGGTCAACGTTTCCGGCACTCCGTAGGGCGCTGCGTTGGTCAGCGCGATGATGCCGAGGTCTTCCGATGGCAGCACCACGAAATTGGTGGCGGCCCCTAAACCGAAAGCGCCGGAGTGGCCGTATTGCGTGCGCCCGGCCGAGTTTACCGACGCAGTGAAGCCGTATCCATAGGAACCGGCCCGTGCTTGCGGCGACAGCGCGGCCGTCGAGATCACTTGCGGTGTGATGGCTGGCAGGAGTGCCTCCGGTGAGGTGATCTGCTTCCCGGTGTAGACGCCGTTGGCCAGCACCATGGCCAGCCAGCGGGTCATGTCGTTGAGCGACGAACTCACCCCGCCCGCGGGCGATTGGGCATCGGGATTGCGTTGGAACCTGGCCTCCCACCTGTCTCCGACTTTGATGTGGTTGACCGCATGGTTGGGCCTGGCCAGAAAATCGGAAAAACGTGAGCTGGTCGACGTCATCCCGAGCGGTTGGTAGAGCACCTCATCGGACAGCTCATCCCAGGGCTTGCCGGCCGCGGCAGCTACCGCGTTGGCGGCAGCGGTTACCCCAAAGTTGGTGTAGGCGTAGCTAATCCGATATGGAGCCAGTGGCAAGTACTTTAGCCGCTCCAGCACCTGCTGCCCGTCGTAACCCAGATCCTCCAACGCATCACCGGCATGGTCCGGCAGCCCGGAACGATGCGAGTAGAGATCGGCGATGGTCACATGATCGGTGACGTAGGGATCGCTGAGCGCAAACCACGGCAGTTTCGACGCGATGGGTGTGTGCCATGTGACCACGTTCGTGCTTACCTGATGTGCCACCACTGTCGCACCGATCGATTTGGACACCGATGCCAGCTGGAACACCGTGTCGGCGTCCACTTTGTTGTCTTGACCGTCGCCCTTGCTGACGTCTCTGACTCCGAAACCCTTGGTGTATAATGTTTTTCCACCGTGGACGACGGCCACGGCCATGCCGGGGACGCCACTGGCCCTCAACAGCTCGGCTACCAGGCCGTCGAGCTTTGCCACCGCTGCATCGATGCGGCCGGCGGGAATGTCGAGGCCGGAGAACTCGTTGGGCGGGAGTTTCGGCAGCCCGGACGGTGGATTGGATGCCGGCTGTGATGGACCGCAGCCAACCAGTACCAAGAACATCGTCACCAATGCGGCCGTCGCCGCGCGTCTAGTCATGGCCGCACCTTAGCGGCGCGACCAGAAAGGTACGAGCGCGCCGCGCGCGGCAGGAGGTGGCGCACGCGCCCCCTAAGAAATCAAAGCCGCCACCACGGGTTGAATCTCAACGGCGCTGTCGGATCAATCCGCTGACCGGGCAATGGCACGACAACGGGGACTTGCGCAGGTTCGGCCGCGGTCAGTAACCGCTCGACCGGCTCCGCCCACGGATGCGGCGCCAGCCGGAAGGTACCCCAATGAATCGGCACCAACAGCCCCGACTCAGTGATATCGAGATGGGCTCGGACTGCCTCCTCGGGGTTCATGTGGATGTCCGGCCACGCCGTGTTGTAGGCGCCGATAGGCATCAGAGTGAGGTCGAAGGGCCCGTAATCCGCACCGATCCGGGCGAAACTCTTGGTGTAGCCGGTGTCCCCGCCGAAGTACGCCCGATACGTGGGGCCGACGAACGCCCAGGACGCCCACAGCGTGTTGTTGCGGCTCATAAAGCGTCCCGAAAAGTGGCGCGCCGGCAGACAGATCAGGGTGAGCTCGTCGACCTGAGCGCTCTCGTTCCAATCAAGCTCAACGATGCGATGCTCCGGCATGCCCCACGACCTCAGGTGTGCGCCCACCCCGAGCGGCACGCAGAAAGGGGCCCGCTGACTGCGGACCAAGGCCTGCACGGTGTCGATGTCGAGATGGTCGTAGTGGTCATGGCTGATCACCACTGCGTCGACGGCCGGCAAACCCTCCAACTGCACCGGCGCCGGGTGCAGCCGCTGCGGCCCTACGAGATCCGACGGCGAACATCGGTTGCTCCACACCGGGTCGGTGAGCACCCGATAGCCGTCGATTTCTAGCAACGCCGTCGAGTGCCCGAACCAGCTGACGGCCAGCTGGCTGGCATCACCGCTGTAGATCTCCGGGGTAGCCAGCGGGATCGGCTTCGTGGGACGACTCCCCCCGCGATTGACCACCAACTCCCACCCGATCAGCCGTAATTCCTCGCGGTCCAACTGGAACATCGAGGCAGGGTCGAGGTTGACGAAAACTCCGTCGCGGAAATTGGGCGACCGCTGCGACACCGCCTGGATCGACTTAGGGTCGGCGCCCAACGCGGCCGGCGCGCCGTGCAGCGCCCGCACCAGCCAGCCGCCGGCGGCCAGCGACGCGGTGCCGGCAGCCAGCCGTAACGCTCGGCCCACCATGTCGATTACCCCCCCTGAAACCTCGGCGGCCGCTTCTCCACCCGAGCAACTTGCGCCTCGATCACATCCTGGCTGCCCCAGGCCTTGTCGAACAGCTCCTTGTGCTCCGGCCATGGTTCCTCAATGGAACCGTCGTCGTTGAGTACCCGCTTGGCGTGCTGAATAGCCAGCGGCGCCAAACCTGCGATCTCGGCGGCCCAAACCTGCGCGTCGGCCAGCGTCCCGATCCGGTTGGCCATCCCCGTGTGCAAGGCCATCTCGGCGGTCAGCTTCTCGGCGGTGAGCAGCATGGCGCGGGCTCGTCCGTGGCCGACCAGCGAGGAGAGACGTCGGATGCTCCAGTTGTCCAGCGCGAGGCCGTATTTCGATGTGGGGAATTGAAAGAACGCGTCGGGCGCGACCACCCGCAAATCGCACTGCATGGCCAGCTGCAGACCCGCGCCGATGGCCGGGCCATTGATGGCCCCGATGACGGGTATCAGCGTCGCGTCCATGACCCGGTGTAGCTCGACAAGCCGGTCGGGGTAGCCGGCGGCGAACGCGTCGCCGGATAGGTCTGCACCGGCGCAAAACGCCGTGCCCTGGCCGGTGAGCACTATCGCGCGGATTGACCCGTCGCCGGCCTTCAGGATGGCCTCCCGCAGTTCCTCCACGAGCTGGGAGTTGAGGGCATTACGGCGCTCCGGCCGTTGCAGCTCAATGGTTAGCACTGCTCCGGTGTGGGTGATACCGATCATTGCGTCAGCCTATATAGCCTCATCGGGTGAGTCGCATCACGATCGATGAACTGCGCGATGCGGTGCTGGACGAGAGATCGTTCGTCAGTTGGGATAGTGACCCGCTGCTGGTGCCGGCTTCGGATTCCTATGCGCGCGAGCTGGCCGAGGCCCGCGCCGCCACCGGCCACGACGAATCGGTAGTGACCGGGGAGGGACGTGTATTCGGGCGCCGGGTTGCTGTGCTGGTGTGCGACTTCAACTTCCTCGCCGGATCGATCGGGGTGGCAGCGGCGGAACGGATTACCGCCGCCGTGGAACGCGCCACCGCCGAGCACCTGCCGCTCCTGGCGTCGCCGAGCTCCGGCGGCACGCGTATGCAGGAGGGGACGGTCGCCTTCCTGCAGATGGTGAAGATCGCCGCGGCTGTCCGGCTGCACAAACAGGCACACCTGCCCTACCTGGTGTATTTGCGCCATCCCACCACCGGCGGGGTATTTGCATCATGGGGCTCGCTAGGCCATGTCACCGTCGCCGAACCGGGGGCATTGATCGGCTTCTTGGGTCCGCGGGTGTACGAGCTGCTCTACGGCGAACCCTTCCCCGCGGGTGTGCAAACCGCGGAGAACCTGCAGCGTAATGGAGTCATCGACGGCGTCGTCGGGTTGGACGAGCTAAGACGGATGCTGGATCGTGCGCTGACCGTACTTACCGATGCTCCCGAGCGGCCACCGGCACCTGGTCGACTCGGGTCGGTACCCGACGTGCCGGCGTGGGACTCGGTGGCGGCGTCGCGACGGCCGGACCGGCCGGGTGTGGGGCAGTTGTTGCGGTACGGCACAACTGACCGGGTGCCGCTGTCCGGCACTGGTTACGGAGAGGCGGCGACTACGCTGCTGGCGCTGGCCCGTTTTTGCGGCCAACCGGCGGTAGTACTCGGCCAGCAGCGAGCGGAGAGCGGCGTGGCCAGCACTGTCGGGCCGGCTTCGCTGCGGGAGGCGCGACGAGGCATGGCGCTGGCTGCCGAACTGCGGCTGCCGCTGGTCCTGGTGATCGACACCGCCGGACCCGCGTTGTCAGCCGAAGCCGAGCAGGGCGGACTGGCCGGGCAGATCGCCCAAAGCCTGGCCGAACTCGTCACGTTGGACACCCCGACGGTGTCGGTGCTGTTGGGCCAAGGTAGCGGTGGGCCGGCCTTGGCGATGGTGCCCGCCGATCGGGTGCTGGCTGCGCTGCATGGGTGGCTGGCACCACTGCCGCCGGAAGGCGCCAGTGCGATCGTCCACCGCGACACCTTTCATGCTTCCGAAATCGCAGCGGCGCAAGGCATTCGGTCGGCAGAACTGCTGGAAGCCGGGATCGTCGACGTCATTGTGCCGGAGTACCCCGACGCCGCAGCCGAGCCGGTGGAGTTTTCGCAACGACTGTCGCGCGCCATAGCCGCCGAGGTCCACGCGTTGCGTGGGCTGCCCGACGCCGCGCGCATGGCCGCCCGACTAGGGCGCTATCGCCGCATCGGACTACCCCCCGACACCTAACGAGAGCCGCGGCGCGCTAGCCGATCGCTGGCGACGCCCGGATTCCGAGAGCACGCAGGTTCGCGACCCTGGTACGGCCACGTTTCCATTCCTTCCACCGGATTTGACGCATACGCCGGCGAAACCATTCATCCAGATCGGAGAACCTCCGCTCGGTAGTGACCAAGCCGAAGTACCCCATCCATCCCCGGACGAATTGGTTGAGCTTCGTGATGCGGTACTGCATGGACACGCTCCACCGCTGCGACGTCAACGCCCGGATACGAGCCTTGGCCCGTTGCCACGCCTTCGGCGTGATCCGAATCTTGACCCCATCAGCGGTGAAGTAGAACCCGAATCCCAGCAACACAGCTGTCGTTGCTGGGTTGATCGAGGACTTGGCCCGGTTCACCTTCAACTTCAAACGCTGTTCCAGCAGCATGGTGCTCTGCTCAAGCACCCGCTCGGCCGCCCGCTTCGATTTCACGAAGACCCGGATATCGTCGGCGTAACGGACAAACCGATGCCCACGCACCCAGAACTCCTGATCAAAATCATCGAGCATGATGTTCGATAGCAACGGCGATAGTGGCGACCCCTGCGGGGTTCCCTCACTTACCGCCTGCCGCACACCGTCAGCCATGATCCCCGCTTCTACATAACGGCGGATCAGCTTCAACAGCCGCTTGTCTTTCACCTTGCGCGCAACCCGAGCCATAAGCCCGTCATGGTTGACCCGATCGAAGAACGCGTCCAGATCAACCTCAACCACCCACCGATACCCTTGCTCGATCACCAACCTGGCGACCTTGACCGCATCATGGGCGCTTTTGCCCGGCCGGAACCCATAAGAGACCGGCACAAACCCCGGATCAAACACCGGAACCAGCACTTGCGCGATAGCCTGCTGGATCAACCGATCCAGCACCGTCGGCACCCCCACTTTCCGTTGCCCGCCATCAGGCTTGGGAATCATCACCTGACGAACCAGCGACGGACGGTACGTACCCGCGTCCAACGCAGCCCTGACCTCGGCCCAATGCTCGCGACACCAGCCCCGCAACTCCTGCGTGCTCATACCGTCCACACCCGCCGCGCCCCGATTACGCTCGACACGTTCCAACGCGACCGTCAAGTTCTGTGCAGCAAATACCTGCACCCACAGCTCCTGACCGTCCCTGACGTTCTCCCCAGCACCCGCCGAACGACCACTACGCACAGCGGAAGGCCCTTCCGGATTCACCGGTCCCTCCATTCCGTCTGCCCCGCACACTGGCGGGTTGGCTGCGATCACCGCCGTCGTCACGAGAAGCGCTGCTTCAAACGTCAATTCCCAGCGTTCAGCCCTTCCCAGCCCACCTAATTCCCGCTGGTACTACGACCTCTGCTGACTTCTGCCCCATCAACACCGCCCTCACAGACCATGTCGCTTCGGCCAACGACCGACGCACTGGGACAGATCTCCCCAGATAAGAACATTCACTGTCCTCCTGCCCCCGCCGCATTTACACACCGACCGTTTCGGTGGAACGGGCTTCACCATCTTCGGCTGGCTCACCCCGACCGGCATGCCTCATATGCGATTCGTATTCCTCGGTGCAGGATTTCGTCTCCGGCTTCCTTCCCACCCCACCTCACGGTGACGCAGTTGCCATCAACTAGGAGTTAAACCACCTTCTCCTCCAGAGGACTCACACCTCCTAGCGAATGCCCATGCTGGGCGTACCGCAGAATCGCATCAAATCTGCGATTTTGATGCGATTCTGCGTCTGCTCGTGCAAGTGACTGGCCCGCGCCCCGGGGGCGTCCTCCCACCATGACGGGCAACAGTCAGGCAAAATGACCGTATGGACACTGGTGCGACTTCACCTCGGGTCTTGGTGGTCGACGACGACTCTGATGTGCTCGCCTCGCTAGAACGTGGTCTGCGGCTCTCCGGTTTCGAGGTATCGACCGCGGTCGATGGCGCCGAGGCCTTGCGCAGCGCCACCGAAACGCGACCGGACGCGATCGTGCTCGATATCAACATGCCCGTGCTGGACGGCGTCAGCGTCGTGACCGCGCTTCGGGCCATGGACAACGACGTCCCGGTATGCGTGCTGTCGGCGCGCAGCTCAGTGGACGATCGGGTCGCCGGCCTGGAGGCCGGCGCCGACGATTACCTGGTCAAACCGTTCGTGCTGGCCGAGCTGGTCGCGCGGGTCAAGGCATTGCTGCGCCGCCGCGGCGCCACCGCGACATCCTCGTCGGAAACCATCACGGTGGGTCCGCTGGAGGTGGACATCCCCGGCCGCCGGGCCCGGGTCAACGGCGTCGACGTCGACCTGACCAAACGCGAGTTCGACCTCTTGGCGGTGCTGGCCGAGCACAAGACGGCCGTGCTGTCGCGGGCGCAACTGCTCGAGCTGGTGTGGGGCTACGACTTCGCCGCCGATACCAATGTTGTCGACGTCTTCATCGGCTATCTGCGCCGCAAGCTGGAAGCCAACGGCGGTCCCAGGCTGCTGCACACCGTCCGCGGTGTCGGCTTTGTGCTCAGGATGCAGTAGGTGAACATCCTGTCGCGGATCTTCGCCCGGACGCCTTCGCTGCGGACCCGGGTGGTGGTCGCGACGGCAATCGGCGCCGCGATCCCGGTGCTCATCGTCGGAACGGTGGTGTGGGTGGGCATCACCAACGACCGCAAGGAACGGCTGGACCGCCGGCTCGATGAGGCCGCGGGTTTCGCGATCCCGTTTGTGCCGCGCGGCCTCGACGAGATCCCGCGGTCCCCAAACGACCAGGACGCCCTCATCACGGTGCGCCGCGGCGACCTGGTCAAGTCGAATTCCGACATCACGCTGCCCAGGCTGCAGAAAGATTACGCCGACACCTACATCGGGGGCGTGCGCTACCGGGTACGGACGGTGGAGATCCCGGGCCCTGAGCCGACGTCGGTGGCCGTGGGTGCGACCTATGACGCCACCATCGCCGAGACCAACAACCTGCACCGACGGGTGCTGTTGATCTGCGCCTTTGCCATCGGCGCGGCGACGGTGTTCGCCTGGCTGCTGGCTGTCTTCGCGGTACGTCCGTTCAAGCAGCTCGCCGAGCAGACCCGCTCGATCGACGCCGGCGACGAGGCGCCGCGGGTCGAAGTGCACGGCGCCAGCGAGGCCATTGAGATCGCCGAGGCGATGCGAGGCATGCTGCAGCGCATCTGGAACGAGCAAATCCGTACCAAGGAGGCGCTGGCTTCGGCTCGCGACTTCGCGGCGGTGTCCTCTCACGAATTGCGCACTCCGTTGACCGCGATGCGGACCAATCTCGAGGTGCTGGCCACCTTGGACCTGCCCGACGACCAACGCAAAGAAGTGCTCAACGATGTGATCCGCACCCAGTCTCGCATCGAAGCCACCCTGAGCGCTCTGGAGCGGCTCGCCCAGGGTGAATTGTCGACGTCGGACGACCATGTGCCGGTTGACATCACCGAGCTGCTCGACCGAGCGGCCCACGATGCCATGCGGATCTATCCTGACCTTGACGTTTCGCTGGTGCCGTCGCCGACCTGCATCATCGTGGGGTTGCCGGCCGGGTTGCGTCTTGCCGTCGACAACGCCATCGCCAACGCGGTCAAACACGGTGGCGCCACCCGAGTTCAGTTGTCCGCGGTCAGTTCACGGGCCGGCGTCGAGATCGCCATCGACGACAACGGCACCGGAGTGCCCGAGCACGAGCGACAGGTGGTGTTCGAGCGCTTCTCCCGGGGGTCGACAGCCTCCCATTCGGGATCCGGTCTGGGACTGGCTTTGGTGGCGCAGCAGGCCCAGCTGCACGGTGGGACCGCATCCCTGGAGATCAGTCCACTTGGCGGAGCGCGGCTACTGCTGAAGCTTCCGGCTCCGACTTAGGACAGCGCTAATCCGAGTCGCTACTTCCTGCGGGCGCTCTTACTCCACGCCGTGAAGAAGGCCCGCGCGGCAGCAGCCTCGTCCTGGAACCACACCTGCGCGTCGGTGGCGTCGTAGCTGGGATCGTCAGGGGTGTAGTAAAGCCTGGTATCAGTGCGGCCTTTGATCAGCCAGCCCTCTGGTCCGCTGCCATCGGTGTCAGCACGAGCCGAGCCCGGGCCGTACGGCGCAAAGCGCGCCGCCGGCCTCTGGTGCGTCGGTGATTCGGTCACGGCCGCGATTTGTTCGGCCCAAGCTTGAGCAGTTGTCGGAATATGCTGACTCGCCAGCCCTTGCGAATGCAGGGGCTCCGCCTTTCTTACACCACTTGGCTGGGCTTTCGCTACCTTTCGGGCGGTCGTTATCTTCTTCGTGGGTACGGCTTTTCGGGCGCCGACCTTCTTGGTGGGCGCGAGTGCCAAAGCGGTTTTGCGGACCGGCCGCTGCGCCGCGAGGGATGGCTGATCTGCCGATACTTCAGCGGGGACTTGGGATTTCGCGGGGCTGACCATCAGTGCGAACGTCAGCGCCATGCCGAGCACGAAGGCCAGGCCGATCAACCACCAGTGCACCTGGCCTGTCACGGCGCTGTCCCTGTCTCCTGCGACGCATCCGCCGCGTCTTTTTTTGCTTCGGCGCCGCGGCGCTGAAAAAAGACCGTGGCGACCGCCCACGAAACCGCCGAGCCAGCCGCGAAGGCAACCAGGTAGTACAACCACTGGATGATGAAATCCACGCTGAATACTCCTTAGTTGACCACGATTTCAACGCGGCGATTCTTGGTGCGACCCTCGGGTGTGTCGTTGCTGGCTATCGGATTGCTCGAACCAAGACCCTTGGCGGTGATGTGATTGCCGGCAACCCCTTGGGAAACGAGGAAGTCGGCGACCATCGTGGCTCGCTGGGTGCTCAGCGGAATATTGATGCCTGCACTGCCCCCGTCATCGGTGTAGCCGTTTAGGGTCACGCGTGCGCCCGGACAAGCCTTGAGCATGCCGGCTACTTGGGTCAAGATCCGGTTGTCGGCTGGGGTCAGGCTGACTCCGTCGTTGCCAAAGACGATCGGACCGCCCGTCACAGCATTGATCGCCGTTTGCAGGTCCGCACATGGGCCGGCAGCGCCTGGCGTTGGTGTTTGGCTCTTGATCTCAATCTTGTTGGTCACGTCTACGCCCGGCCATGCGGTTTTCGCCGCACGTTCGACTGCGTCTTTCTGCTCGGCCGATGCGGCAGTTCCCGACAAGGTGATGGTGTCCATCTCGACCCTGAGATTGAAGTCCGGGATAGTCGCGCTGGCGGTGAAAACCGGTTCCGCGTTTGAGAAGTCAAGAGCGCGGACAATGGGATCGATACGGATCTGGTCGATGACGCCGACACCCGGAGTCACCACGTTTTTCAGCGCCGCCATCAGCGCTGCCTTGGCATCGTCATCGGGAAAATCGCCGATGAGGGTAATGGTATTGCCGCTGCGGCTAATTGAAAGCAGCGATAACGGCGAGCTCGGAACGCTTGGCGTGCTGCTCGTCGGGGCAAGAGTCGGCAGGTTTCCGGTGGGCCCGGTAACGGACATCGGGCGCTCGAACGCACCATGACCGATCACGGCGATCAGCAACGGGATAACCGCCAGACCGATCAGCCAGGCAACCCCAAGCGCACGCCGTTGAGATTTTGGAGGTTTGCGCGCATCGGTGGGTGTGGGCGATAGGTCTGTGCCCGATTGGGTATCCACCACCGCTCCTCCCTGGCGTCGCTGAAAAAACATGTCTGCCCCTCGGCGATATGCAGCCTACCGAGTCGGCGCCGATGCACCTGCTCAGTTCGGGCAGACTGGAGCGATGGGTAACGGCAGGAAACCGACGGACACGGATTTGCTGGGGCGGCAGCGGCGGGCTTGGCGTGAAACCGGTGGCGGCCCGCGCAGCTAGCATCCCAGGCTGCGGCCGATACCACCATGCAAAACTTCGATGTCGTCGTCGTGGGCGGCGGTCACAACGGCTTAGTCGCGGCAGCCTACCTGGCCCGAGCCGGATTGCGGGTGCGGTTGCTGGAGCGGTTGCCACACGTTGGCGGTGCCGCGGTGTCGGCGCACGCATTCCAGGGCGTCGACGTCCGTCTGTCGCGCTATTCGTATCTGGTCAGCTTGTTGCCGCCGCGCATAGTCCATGACCTGGGTGCGCAGGTGCGGTTGGCCCGGCGAACTTTTTCGTCGTATACCCCTGATCCGGCCACGTGCGGGCGTTCCGGTCTGCTGGTCGGGCCACAGAACGCAGCCAGGTTCGCCGCGATTGGCGCCGCCGGCGACGAGCGCGGGTTCGCCGCGTTCTACCGCATGTGTCGACTGGTGACCGAACCGCTGTGGCCGATGCTGGTCGAGCCCTTACCTACCCGGGCGCAGGCTCGCCGCAGAGTCACCGACTGCGGTCATGGTCAGGCGGCTAACGCGTGGCGGGCCATGATCGAAGAGCCGATCGGACAGGCCATAACCGAGGCGGTAGAGCACGACCTGGTTCGCGGGGTGATCGCTACCGACGCGCTGATCGGCACTTTCGCTCGCATGGACGCTCCATCGCTGATGCAGAACATCTGCTTGCTGTATCACCTCCTGGGTGGGGGTACCGGCACCTGGGACGTCCCGATCGGCGGCATGGGTTCGCTGACCTCGGCCCTGGCCACCGCAGCCGCTCGCCACGGTGCCGAATTAGTTACTGGCGCAGAGGTTTTCGCAATTCAACCGACCGGAGAGGTGCACTACCGCAGTAACGACGACGAGCATCGGGTCCGGGGACGGTTCGTGCTGGCCGGAGTGACACCGGCGGTGCTCGCTCGCCTGCTAGGGGAACCCGAACCGATACTGGCCCCGGGCGCGCAGGTCAAGGTGAACATGGTGCTGCGACGACTACCCCGGCTGCGCGACGCCGGCGTCACACCCGAACAAGCCTTCGCGGGAACGTTTCACGTCAACGAGACGTGGAACCAGTTGGACGCTGCTTATTGCCGCTCAGCCGGCGGAGAGTTGCCCGCTCCACTGCCGTGCGAGGCGTACTGCCATTCGCTGACCGACCCGAGCATCCTGTCGGCCGGGCTGCAGGACTCCGGAGCGCACACCATGACGGTGTTCGGCTTGCACACACCGCACTCGGTCTTCGCCGACGCATCGCGCGATCAACTCACCGCGGCAGTGCTGGCGTCGCTGAACTCAGTTCTGGCCGAACCAATTCAGGACGTGCTCATGACCGACGCGAGTGGCAGCCCGTGCGTCGAGACCGCGACTACCCTGGACCTGCAGCACACGCTGCAGATGACCGGCGGCAACATCTTCCACGGCGCGCTGTCCTGGCCGTTTGCCGAGGACGACGAGCCGCTGGACACGCCGGCTCGCCAATGGGGGGTAGCCACTGACCACCACAGCATCATGCTGTGCGGCTCGGGCGCCCGCCGGGGCGGCGCGGTGTCGGGTATCGGCGGGCACAACGCCGCTATGGCGGTGTTGGCGCATCTCGACTAGGGCTCGACTAGAGCCCGACTAACGACCGTCTAACGACCGTCTATGGCGACGTAGTCGCGCTCGGTATAGCCGGTGTAGATCTGGCGCGGACGGCCTATCTTGCTGTCGCCCTCGTCATGCATTTCGCGCCAGTGCGCGATCCAGCCGGGCAACCGACCCAAGGCGAACAGCACCGTAAACATCCGCACCGGGAAACCAAGGGCCCGGTAGATCAGCCCGGTATAGAAGTCGACGTTCGGGTAAAGCTTGCGCTCGACGAAGTA
The DNA here is from genome assembly GCF_008370645.1 of Mycobacterium simiae. Classification (GTDB taxonomy): domain Bacteria; phylum Actinomycetota; class Actinomycetes; order Mycobacteriales; family Mycobacteriaceae; genus Mycobacterium; species Mycobacterium simiae_A. The sequence continues at coordinate 10,859 of NZ_VTZN01000060.1, read as the reverse complement.
GTCGTCGGTCAACGCGGCCTCTTCGAGCTCCTTGGCGATGTCCAGCAGCGGGTCGCCGCCGAGCTTGGCCAGGATCTTGTCGGCCTGTTCCTTGACGATCCGGGCGCGCGGGTCGTAGTTCTTGTAGACGCGGTGACCGAAACCCATGAGTTTCACCCCGGCCTCGCGGTTTTTCACCTTGCGGACGAACTCGCCGACGTCGTCGCCGCTGTCGCGGATCTGCTCGAGCATCTCGAGCACGGCCTGGTTGGCGCCGCCGTGTAGCGGTCCCCACAGCGCGTTGATGCCTCCGGAGATGGAGGTGAACAGATTCGCCCGCGACGAGCCCACCAGCCGCACCGTCGACGTCGAACAGTTCTGCTCGTGATCAGCGTGCAGGATGAACAGCATGTCCAGCGCGCGGACTACCTCGGGGTCGGCCTGGTAGGGCTCGGGCGGGAACCCGAACGTCATCCGCAGGAAGTTCTCCACCAGCGTCAGTGAGTTGTCCGGGTAGAGGAACGGTTGGCCTACCGACTTCTTGTAGGCGTAGGCGGCGATGGTGGGCAGCTTGGCCAGCAACCGGATTGTGGACAGCTCAACCTGGTTGTTGTCCATCGGGTCCAGCGCATCCTGGTAGTACGCCGATAGCGCGTTGACCACACTGGACAGCACCGGCATCGGGTGTGCGTTGCGCGGAAAGCCGTCGAAGAACCGCTTCAGGTCCTCGTGCAGCATGGTGTGGCGCTGGATGCGGCCGGTGAATTCGGCCAGCTGGTCAGGGGTGGGTAGCTCGCCGTAGATCAGCAGGTAGGAGACCTCGATGAAGGTCGACTTCTCCGCCAGCTGGTCAATCGGGTAACCGCGATAACGCAGGATGCCGGCGTCGCCGTCGATGTAGGTGATGGCGCTCTTGCACGAAGCAGTGTTCACAAAGCCGACATCGAATGTGGTGTAGCCGGTCTTGGATAGCAGCGGACCGAGCGAAATCCCGTCTGCGCCTTCAGTGGCATGGGCGATCTGCAAGTCGATCTCGCCCCCCGGGTACTTCAGAGTTGCGGTGTCGTCGGTGTCGGCCACGAGAACCCCTTTGCGCTCTGGCTGGTAATGGCTGCCTCACACGGTGCGTATAGGTGAAGGTAGTCGTTGGCACCACGAAGCGCCTGCCCGGGGTCAGATCTGCCTACTCCGCGGTGATCGGTCGGCCGACGACTCGATCGACGCGACCCCGTCGCGGAGGTGCCGGTCCGATCAGGATCGTACTTCTCGACATCCCCCGCGTCGGGCTTCTTCAACTCCGGTTTCAACGCCGGTTTCTTGCGTATACGTTTCCAGCCCGCTCCCCGGACCCACGCCATCTGGCCGTGCTGAAACACCCCGGCCCGGCCAGGACCACGTACCACCCGCTCGCGCCCCCGGGGAAGGGGGGCCGGTTCACCTCCGCTCTCCGGATGTGGATCAGGCGGCCAACAGGTACCACGAGAAGATGGTCGAAGCATCGGCGCTGCGGCCAGCTCCAGCCCCATTGGCCGACCCGCAAGTGGTGAAATGTGATCTCGGTCTCCTCGATGTCTTTGCGCAGCACCAAGCGGCTGACCTGCCTACCCTCGGCGAAGATGGCAAGCACCATGGCGTGGTTCGGCCACCCCGGCTGGTTCGGCGTCGTGAATCCACTTGCGGAACAACGCAAGAGCCGGCCCACATTCAGGTCGGGGCCGCCGTCCTTTCTCGACGGACCCGTACTCCAGCCACGTGGCCGCCACATGTTATTCGGCAGATTCGGGCATCATGTCAACGCGACTCGGGCGGCGCTACCGGCCGGTAGCGGCGGCACCGCGTTGGGGTGCAACAATCTGCCCATGACTGCGGTTCCGGAGGATTTTGTCCCAGGCCTAGAAGGCGTCGTGGCCTTCACCACTGAGATTGCCGAGCCGGATAAAGACGGCGGAGCGTTGCGTTACCGCGGCGTCGACATCGAGGACCTGGTGAGTCAACGAGTCACCTTCGGCGACGTATGGGCGCTGCTGGTGGACGGGGAATTCGGGCACGGACTGCCGCCGGCTGAGCCGTTTCCGCTGCCGATCCATACCGGCGACGTCCGTGTCGATGTGCAGGCTGGACTGGCGATGCTGGCGCCCATCTGGGGATATGCACCCTTGCTCGACATCGACGATGCCACCGCCCGCGAACAGCTGGCAAGAGCGTCGGTAATGGCGCTGTCCTACGTCGCCCAATCCGCCCGCGGCATCTATCAACCTGCGGTGCCGCAGCGAATCATCGATGAATGCTCAACGGTGACAGCACGTTTCATGACCCGCTGGCAAGGCGAGCCCGATCCCAGGCATATCGACGCCATCGACGCCTACTGGGTGTCGGCCGCCGAGCACGGCATGAACGCCTCAACCTTCACCGCACGGGTGATCGCCTCGACCGGGGCCGATGTGGCCGCGGCGCTGTCCGGCGCGATCGGCGCGATGAGCGGACCGCTGCACGGTGGGGCGCCGGCCCGCGTCTTGCCAATGCTGGAGGAGGTCGAGCGCACCGGGAATGCCCGCGGCCTGGTCAAGGCCATCCTGGACCGCGGCGACAAGCTGATGGGATTCGGGCACCGCGTCTATCGGGCCGAGGACCCACGGGCCCGGGTTCTGCGCGCGACCGCCCAACGGCTGGGTGCACCGCGTTATGAGGTTGCGCTCGCGGTCGAGCAGGCAGCGCTGACCGAGCTGCGCGAGCGCCGCCCCGACCGGGCGATCGAGACCAATGTCGAATTCTGGGCCGCGGTCATCCTCGACTTCGCCCGGGTGCCGGCCAACATGATGCCGGCAATGTTCACCTGTGGGCGCACCGCCGGCTGGTGCGCCCACATTCTCGAACAAAAGCGGCTCGGCAAGCTGGTCCGCCCGTCGGCCATCTACGTCGGACCGGGACCACGCAGCCCGGAATCTGTCGTGGGCTGGAACCAGGTTCTCACCACCGCCTAAGAGTCCCGCCGCCCGTCGCACTTTAGGGACCCACATTGTCGGCGACGTAATGGAAGGCAACCATCACCGGGCTGTGATCCGAGAGCGGCTGGCCGTTGGAATTGAAGAAGTTCGGCGCCTCATTGCTGTAGCCGATGGCTTGCAGCGTTACTCCGGGACTGCCGCGGTAAAAGATCTTCTCGAGTAGCTCGCATTGGTTGCCGACCATGCAGGTGGGGGCGAACGGTGGTGTGGTGGGACCGCCTTGCACCTGGACCCACGCATCGGTGAGAGTGTTGTCCGACGCGAAGTTGACGAGTGCGCTTTGGTCGTCGGAGTAGAACGCGTTGAAATCACCTGCGACGATGACGGCGCGACCGGCAGACCTGGAGCGAAGTTTGCCGACTCACGCGACATGTTGTCAATACCTGTCCTCGGCTTAGCTGATTGCGCTCACTGAGTGCTGCAGGTGCACAGTGTCGTCGACACCAAGACGCGCGCTGTGCGCGAGGGCGCTCGTCTACCAACTCAGGCGAGCCTTCGCGATCCTGGCTGGATTTCGTTTCGGCGTCGCTGAACCCGTCGACAGGTAACCACCCTGGTGGTCATTGCGCCCTGAAGATCGGGGGACTTCGGCCCGGCTTGGTGTGACATCCGAGTTCCGTTGTGATGGAATCGTTTTCGTGGTGGTACAGAACAGCTCTCATGTTGAGACGTAATCTCGTTCTCAGATCGAAACCGAAAAGTGTTCGTGGTCAACCAGTCCCGAATGGGGATGCGACAGGATTAGTCGGCGTTCGCGGCCCGACCCTGAACATTGACCTCCGCTCCAGCCAGCTCCCACGGTTGTCGATCAGATCCTGCAGTAGGACTGGTTATCCCGCGCTCGGAGTGATGCAGTTCGTGGCCCGATGCGGCCGGTAGCAACCAGCGAGGATAGAGCTTCATGTCGTAACCGCTATGCGTGATGACCATGGCGGTCGTGTTGGTCACCGCATGGGCGATCACCACGAGCGGATGCGCCCCGATCAGCAACGGTAGAAGATAGAGGCACAGCATCATCATCAAGCCTTCGATGGGATGTACGACAAAGTTGGTCCAAATTGTCAACGGCGACTGGACACGATGGTGCAGGTAGTGGACCTTCTGAAACACCAAGCGACTACCGTGTTCTAAGCGATGCCACCAGTAGGTCAGAAATTCGCCGATCACCATGAAGCAGACGAGTTGCGCGATAAAGACCCGCACCGTCGGGCGCAGCGCTTGGCACTTCGGCCGTCCAGGTCCTGAATTATGTAGGTGGACATGATGCCAAGCCAGACCGGCGGCTGCCTTGGCGGAAATCTTTTGGTAGATCGCAACATCGACTATCGAAAAGCCGATGCCGGTCAGCAAGACAACCGCAACCACGGCCGGCAAGAAGTACAAGGGAATTCGAAAAACCCCACACCCCAGCAGGCGCAACATCGCATCCCATATCGGTTGCAGCGGCGATACCTGGTTCATGGATCTGCTCCTAACTATCTGTGGGGTCGGTCATCAAGCGGCGTGCCGCAGTCCGCAACTCTTCGGTGCAGCGCTCGACGGTGATGTCGCCGACACCGAGCAATGCCAAATCGGCGAAAAAGACTCGGCCAAGCAGCGTCATCGACGGATCAAGTGACGCCGGCATCTCCTCGACGGCACCGGCCAACAGCGCCCGAAACATTTCGCGCACACCTAGCGGGAAGTCGTCGGCGACCGGGCCCTGCGCCAATACCGACGCCATAGTCGCCCGCGGCATCGGCAAATCCGACGCTGCTTCCTGGACTACTTGCTCAATGGCGATGTCGATGGCATTCACCGGCTCGGCAGTTGCCGGATGGCCTGCGGAATACGCGCCGCAACCTCGTGACCCCAAGCCAGCGCGGCCTCGCACACCACGTGTTCCTTGGACGCGAAATAGCGATACGTCGTCGCCCTCGATACGCCGGCTGTGGTGGCGATCATCTCCATGCCCACGGCTTCGTGGCCATGTGCGCGAATCAGTTGGCGCGCGGCCGCAAGAAGCCGTGCGCGCACCTCAATCTGGCGCGCGCCCGAAGCGGCGTTCAACACGTCTCATCAGCTAATTGTCCTTCGACCGGCGACTTCGGTGGCCGGTATTGCTGTCGGGGCGCCGCGTTAGTCTCCCGATGCGCGATGAGAATCGCCGCCGCGCTCGGTCAGTATCGGTAAGCCCAGCGCGGGCGATACCAATTACCTAGAGGAGCAATCATCATGGCCATCAGCATCGAACCCGCCCTGTCACCGCACCTGGTCGTCAGCGACGCCGCCGCCGCGATCGACTTTTATGTCAAAGCGTTCGACGCCGTCGAGCTGGGTCGGGTGCCCGGTCCCGATGGCAGGCTGATCCATGCCGCGCTGCGGATCAACGGCTTCATGGTGCTGCTTAACGACGACTTTCCGGAGATGTGTGGCGGTAAGTCGATGACCCCGCAGGCGCTGGGGGGAACTCCGGTCACCATCCATTTGACCGTCACCGACGTCGACGCCAAGTTCCAGCGGGCGCTCGACGCCGGCGCCACCGTGGTCATGCCGCTGGAAGACCAGTTCTGGGGCGACCGCTACGGGGTAGTCGCCGACCCGTTCGGTCACCACTGGTCGCTGGGACAGCCGGTCCGCGAGGTCAGCATGGAGGAGATCCAAGCGGCGATGTCGGCTCAGGCGAGCAGCTAGCCGCACTAACCCAACGCACGCAGCCGCGTCAGCAGGCGACGTCGCAGTGGCGGTGTCTGCCGCGCGGCGGCGGCCGCGGCGATCATGTCGGCGACGTCGGTGAATTTGTTGCGCGGCCGGCCTTCGTCCCTGCCACGCAGAATTTCGGCGGCGTCGATGGCACGCCATCCCGCGGCGTCGATGGCCTGTGGTTGCCGGGCAGCCACCAGGCTGTTCAGCTCCGCCGGCTTGCTCACCGGGTCGGTCAGCTTGCCCGCATTGAAGTCGGCTACCAGCGCCTGCACGGTTTGCAAGGAGCAGGATTTGTTCGTCCCGATAAACCCGGTCGGGCCGCGCTTGATCCACCCCGCCACGTAGGCGCCGGGGACCACCTGCCGGGTGTCCGGGTCGATGACTCGCCCACCATCGTTCGGCACGACTGCCGCCGGCTCCGCAAAGGGCAGGTCACGCAGTCGCTTTGCGCGGTAGCCAATCGACGTCAGCACCAAACCAGCGTCGAGCCTGCGCCGCTCGTCGGTGCCGGTAACCGAGAACTCGACGCCGGTCGCGCGCGCCTGGCCCAGGACCCGCTCAGGCGTAAGCTGATAGGCCAGCTGGATACGCGGGCGGGCGGTGGCGTCCGACGCGTCGCCCAGGGTGCTCAAGATCTCTAGCTTGGCTTTGGTCAACCGGGCCGAAGCGGTTGCCAGATCGTCGAGGACCCGCTGGTGGTCGTCGGGGTTCAGCACCACGGCACACGCGGCAGTAAGCCCGACCAACTCCGGCAGGGTGAAGGCCGAGTGAGCGGGTCCGCGGCGGGCGGCGATGACCACCTCACGGACCGCCGAACGGCGAAGCGCTTGCAGCGCGTGATCAGAGATGTCAGTACGGGCCAGCTCGGCCGGGTCGGTGGTGAGCATGCGCGCCACGTCGAGGGCGACATTGCCGTTGCCGATGATCACCACGCGTTCGCGGCCGAGATCGACTGGCAGATCTGCGAAGGCGGGGTGCCCGTTGATCCAGGCAACCAACTCGGTAGCGGTGCCGGTGCCCGGCAGGCCCATCCCCTCGATATCAAGCCGACGGTCGTGGGAGGCTCCGACCGCGTACAGCACGGCGTGGTGGTGGGCCAACAAATCGGTGTGCGTCAGATGCTTGCCGATCTCGACGTTGAGGTAGAACCGGAACCGGTCATGGCGCGCGACTCGGTCGAACAGTGTGGCGACCCGCTTGGTGTCCGGGTGATCCGGTGCCACCCCGGTGCGTATCAGCCCGTAGGGCGTGGGCAACTTCTCGAAAACATTGACGTGCACGCGAGGTTGGACCAGGAGCTCGTCGGCGGCATACAGCGCCGCGGGTCCGGATCCGACGATGGCCACGGTCAGCGGGTGGCGCCGGGCATGCACCTCGGCTGCCGGAATCACCGGTGCCAGCTTGGACGTCGGCGGTAGCTTCACCTCGGCGGGCCGCTTAGGGTAATACGACGCGTTGATTTCGATGAATGGCAATTGCCTCGAATCCAGCTTGCTCGCTGCAGAAATCGCTCCGACGGGGCAGGCACTGACACAGGCGCCGCAGTCCACGCACGCCACCGGATCGATATAGAGCATCTCCGACGTGGCAAATTCTGGCTCGTCCGGCGACGGGTGAATGCAATTAACCGGGCACGCGAAGACGCATGACGCGTCGTTGCAGCATGACTGGGTGATGACGTGCGGCATAAAGGATTACGCGGCCGGCACGGTCACCAGGTGCTGACGCTGCGGCTCGCTGCGGTAGCGCGACGGCTCGCCATTAATCTTGCATAGCCGCCACATCAGCCGGGCCAGGCGACTTTCCATCAATCCGGTGTCGTAAGCCAGCATCCGCACGTCGGCGAACATGTCACGCAACCACTTCCGCGACTGCGGCGACCGGAAGAACAACTCCTTCTTCACCTCACGCGGGATGTCGAATTCCTTCCAGAACGCCTTGGGCGGCAACACGATCGCGTTACACAGCATCCGCATGGTCAGCGGGAAGTACAACGACGTCCAGAATCGCTGCCGCTTAGTCAACTGCGGCAACCGCTTACGCAGGAACTCATGCGCGAAGGAGATATGCCGAGCTTCCTCGGCCACGTGAATCGCCATCACTCGCTCCATGATCGGATGCAGCGACTTGCCTTCGCGGAGAACGTTTTTCTGCGTATGGTCGATGGGCTCCTCGCCTGCGAGTACCCCGATGAAGAAGGCCACCGGCAGCGGGCCGGCCGCCAGCGGAATGAACGGAGAAATCCAACGCAGCGCCCGTGGCATTCCCGGAACGTCGGCGCCGACGCGGTTGACCATCTCCTGAAACATCATGGTGTGGTTGCACTCTTCAACGGATTCGTGCAGGCAATACCGATACTCCGGCGATCCGTTGGGCACCCAGAACGTGTAGTTCATCAAGCCTCGGATCAGGATGGATTCGAAGTGCAGACCGACCTTGGCCACATTGGCCTGGCGCCACATGCCGATCTTGATTTTGCGTTCATCCGGCTGCGCCTGGTACCAGGGGTGGCGGCCCAACGGATCAGATGCCGGGAGGATCCACCGGGGATCGTTGTCGGTGACAGCAAACTCCGGTGACTCCCAATCGATATCGGTGTACGGGCTGAAATTCCGCCGCACAGACCCCTCGGACAGTGTGGCGAGCATCTCCACGTACTCGGTGTCGTCCCGAACCTCCATCTTGCGGCGCCAACGCCGGACCGTGCGCGTCCTGTCCACCTTGAACCCTCCCCACTGAGGCTTACCTTCGGACGTGTAAAACACGGTACCGCTGGTACTGGGAATTTTCCAGACCTGCAGGCGCCACTGGGTAGCAGCACCCAGTTGTCGTGAAATGTGCGCTGGCTCACAGCAGCCGCCCGGCAGCAGTTATGACGGCCCGCCTGATGGCCGGTCGGATGCTGCTCACTACCCTGATTGCCATGGCTGACCAGCTCCCGACTGCCCTGCAGATCCCCGCAGACCTCAAACCCCGCGACGGCCGCTTCGGCTGCGGCCCGTCAAAGGTCCGGCCCGAACAATTGCACGCGCTGACTACTACCGCAGCGGCATTGTTCGGTACTTCGCACCGGCAAGCGCCGGTCAAGAATCTGGTGGGCCGGGTGCGCACCGGGCTGGCCGAACTCTTCGCACTGCCCGACGGTTACGAGGTGATTTTGGGCAACGGTGGCGCGACGGCGTTCTGGGACGCGGCCGCCTTCGGGCTCATCGACAAGCGTTCGCTGCACCTGGCCTATGGCGAGTTCAGCTCGAAGTTCGCTTCAGCGGTGGCCAAGAACCCGTTCGTCGGTGACCCGATCATCATCAAGACCGATCCGGGCAGCGCGCCGGAGCCGCAAGCCGACCCGTCGGTGGATGTGATCGCCTGGGCTCACAACGAGACGTCGACCGGGGTGGCGGTGCCGGTACGACGACCCACCGACTCGGCCGACGCGTTGGTCGTCATTGATGCCACCTCTGGCGCTGGCGGCCTGCCGGTCGACATCACCGAGGCGGATGCCTATTACTTTGCGCCGCAAAAGAACTTCGCCAGCGACGGGGGCCTCTGGCTGGCCCTGATGAGTCCGGCTGCATTGGCCCGTGTCGAGTCCATCGCCGCGTCGGGCCGGTGGGTTCCCGACTTCCTCTCGCTACCGATCGCGATCGAAAACAGCGTCAAGAACCAAACGTACAACACCCCGGCCATCGGCACGCTGGCGCTGCTGGCCGAGCAGATCGATTGGCTGTTGGGCAACGGGGGGCTGGACTGGGCGGTCAAAAGGACCGCGGACTCCGCACAGCGGTTGTATTCGTGGGCGCACGAGCGGCCATACACCACGCCGTTCGTCACCAACCCGGACCTACGCTCGCAGGTGGTGGGCACCATCGACTTCGTCGGTGACGTCGACGCCGCGGCCGTCGCCAAAACCTTGCGGGCAAACGGCATCGTCGATACTGAGCCGTACCGCAAGCTGGGCCGCAACCAGTTGCGCGTCGCGATGTTCCCGGCAGTGGAACCCGATGACGTCAGTGCGCTCACACAGTGCATCGATTGGGTAGTCGAGCGCCTTTAACCCGGTCGTTATCGGCTCGCAACCATCCAGCGTGTCAGCACGGGAGTAGGCGTTCGCTGCATTAAAGTGCGCACTTAACAGGTCCGGTGCTGGCCTGCACGGAGCCTGCGAGGAGAAGCCATGCGGGAACTCAAAGTGGTGGGGCTCGACGCCGAGGGCAAACACATCCTGTGCGAGGGCGCCAGCTCAGCCGAGAAGTTCCGGCTGCCCGCCGATGATCGACTGCGAGCAGCCCTCAACGGCAAAGCCTTACCTCCTGAGCAGCCTCAGCTGGACATCGAAGTGACCAACATGTTGAGCCCCAGGGAGATTCAAGCCCGGATCCGCGCCGGGGCATCCGTCGAACAGGTAGCAGTTTCGTCGGGCTCCGACATCGCACGCATCCGGCGTTTTGCCCACCCGGTATTGCTCGAACGTTGGCGCGCCGCCGAGCTGGCAACGGCCGCCCATCCCATGCTGGCCGACGGTCCCGCGGTGCTGACTCTGCTGGAGACCGTCACCGCAGCGCTGCTGACGCGTGGTCTCAACCCGGACAAACTTAGTTGGGACGCCTGGCGCGACGAAGACGGGCGCTGGACAGTGCAGCTTTCGTGGCAGGCCGGCCGTTCCGACAACCTCGCACATTTTCGCTTCACTCCCGGGGCACACGGCGGCACAGTCACCGCTATAGATAGGGCGGCCAGTGAGCTGATCGACCCCAACTTCAAACCGCGACAGCTGGCTCCGGTGGCCCACCTTGCCTTCGACGAGCCGGCGAAGCCAACACCGACGCCGCCGGTGGAGCCACCGAATCACCGACGGGGCAAGCCGGTCATTCCGGCGTGGGAAGACGTGCTGCTTGGCGTGCGCTCAAGTGGCCAGCGCTAGCAGCGCCAACCACCCCACCGCTACCCCGAATCCCGCGCCCAGGACAAACCAGCGCAACACGAGCGTGTGCCGCCAGCCCCACAGCGTCGGGGCGAGTCCGCCGACGGCAACCACATTGAGGCCCACCGCCAACAGCGGGTGCACACGGATCAGCCCCAGGCTGAGCACGATCACGCCAACTGCGATAACCGCGGCGACGAACGCGGCCACCGCCAAACCCGTTGCCCACGGCACAGATTGGTCACGCCGGTCGGGCTCTAGGGTCACGC
>NZ_VTZN01000006.1 GCF_008370645.1 Mycobacterium simiae | reverse complement strand
CTTGCGATCGCCACGGGGCACTAGGCTGCTGGGACATGGCTGGCCAGACGGGTGTTGTCGTCACGCTCGACGGTGAAGTTTTCGAGCCGGGGACGCCGCTGTTGCATGCCGATGACCTGGCGGCGGTCCGCGGCGACGGCGTCTTCGAAACGTTGTTGGTCCGCGACGGTGCAGCGTGTCTGATAGAGCCGCATCTGCAGCGGTTGACTCACTCCGCCAAATTGATGGAGCTGCCCGAGCCCGACCTGGCCGGTTGGCGGCAAGCCATAGCGGTGGCGACGCAGCGATGGGTGCGCGACACCAGCGATGAGGGCGCGATGCGTCTGATCTACAGCCGCGGTCGGGAGAGCGCTCCTCCGCAAGGGGATGGCCGTTCCCCGCAGGCGGTAGGGGGTCCTTCCGTCTGTGGGCGTGCCGCCTCGGCGCCCACCGCGTATGTGATGGTCAACCCCGTTCCTGAGCGGGTTGCCGCCGTCCGGCGCGACGGTGTATCGGCGATCACCCTAAACCGCGGCTTGCCCTCCGCCGCCGATACCATGCCGTGGCTGATGGCCGGCGCCAAGACATTGTCATATGCGGTGAACATGGCCGCCCTGCGTCACGCCGCCAAGCAGGGCGCCGGGGACGTCATCTTCGTCAGTTCGGACGGCTACATCCTGGAAGGGCCGCGCTCGACGGTGGTAGTCGCCACGGACAGCGACGGCGGATACGGGGCTAACCCGTACCTGCTGACCCCGCCGCCGTGGTATCCGATCCTGCGCGGCACAACTCAACAGGCGCTCTTCGAAGTGGCTCGCGCCAAAGGCTACGACTGTGACTACCGCGCGTTGCGGGTGTCAGATCTCCATGCCGCTCAAGGAGTTTGGTTGGTGTCGAGCATGACCCTGGCCGCGCGCGTGCACATCCTCGACGGCCGGCTCCTACCCGCCGCCCCGATCGCCGCGGCATTCGCCGAACTTGTCGACGCCGCCATCGTCAGTGACCGCTGAGGACGCTAATCCCGTTGTCGGTGGGATTAAGTGAGGGTACGGTCAGCCCTACACAGGAAAGGAGGTGGTCCGCGAAATTGATAGCTTCATGGACATGTGAGGTGGCTGCGCGCTAGCTGCATGGCTCGGAAGAGCCGGCGTCCAACGCGCGCTGGCGAATCCTACGTAGCCACCCGGCCCCCGAGCTTCCGGTCTGTCCAACCGGACAAGCGCTCGGGGGCCGCTCCATGTCAGTACCCGGAGCGTGGTTACTTCGCCGCTTTGACGCCGATCTGTTCGGCAATCCGGCTAGCGCCGTCGGTGACGTCGGTCCCGCAGGCAACCACCTCGATGACCACATCCGAGACTGCGCTCATGACGTGCTGGCAGGTGCGACCACTACCGCCGCCCGCGGTGCGCACCTGGGCGATCTTCGGGGGAGCCCCCGTCACATCCCCGAAAGTCCATTCAGTGGGCGTGCTGGAGCTGGTGAATGTGATGGACTTGCCGGCGCAGGCTCCCCACTTGTCCGCGGAAGTCTGCACGAATGCGCGAGCCTTCTCGGCCGATGGGAAAGTTGCTGCGGCTTCGACCACCCGGTGAGCGGGGTTATCGCCCGAGGTGTGGACGACCTCGCTATGCACCGCGGTGGGATCGTGCGGGCGATACACGGACTCCTGGAGAGGTTCGAAGGCCGCTATGCACTGTGGATCTGACAGCGTTCCCTGCGACGTGCGCAGTTGGTCGCCGTGCGCGGAGGACACCATATTCTGGTCCCCCAGGATGCTGCCGATTTCGGCGGCACCGAGTAGGACTGGTTCGGTGGGCGCCGACGGCCCCGCCGCCGACATCGAAGTACCTGGCTTGGCCGCCGGTTTGCGATTTCCGCTCGGCATGGCAAACATCACGACCAACACGATGGCGACGACGACGGCTAGGGCGGCGCCCCCGATGATGATCAGCCGCTTGTTGGACTGCGCGTCGGTGGCGCTTTGCGCGGTGCCTTGCGACGGCGACGGCCTCGATGGGGAGCTGACCGGTTGCGGCTGGGCGCTGGGCGTCGGCCCGCTCGCGGCTGCCGGACTGGGTTGCGCCGGTGTAGTCGGAGTTGACGGCTTGCCCGGGGCGCCCGCTTCGACGGCGCCGATCTCGCCCAGCACATTGTCTATTTCGGTACGGGTCCGGTACGTGACGTCGTGTCGCATCCGCAGCATGCGCAGAAGCTGCGCGATGTCGCTTCGCGCGCTCGGGTCGTCGCCGTCCTCGTCGAGTCCGGAGCGGAGTTCGACCAGCATTTGCAGCTGTTGCTGGGGGCTGAGCTCCTTTTCGGCGAGGGCGTCGCCAAGGCGCATGAGATAGCCGAACGGTACGGGCGGTTCCTCGGGCAACGGCGAGGGCAGCGGCGGAGCCTTTTCTCGCAATGCGTGTATCGCCGTAACCAACTGAATACCGGCGTCCACGGTCGGGTTCTGGTAGTTGATGATCTGCAACGTCGAGACCGGGTTTACCCGGACACTGTCGACCGGCCCGACCTGGACGGGAAGGATGGGCCGTTGCAGAGCTTGCGCGTAGCGCAACTCGGCCTGACTGGGCTTGGACAGCAACCAGTGGTTCGAAAGCGCGACGATGAACACGTCAGATGCGCGGATCTGCTCCAGAATCTTGTTCCACCAGGTGTCTCCACCACCAAGCTCTTGGTCGAACCAGACTTGCTGCTGGGCACGCCGAAGCGCGGTCGTCAGCGCTTCGAGCGACGACCGGTCTTGGCTTGAGTAGCTGATAAATATGGCCATAGCAGTCTCCGATTGAGGGGCGCAGGGAGCTAACACGGCGAATCCGTCAAGCGACGGTAGCGCATGGCATTGAGCACAGCAATCTGGCTTTGGCAAACGTGTGCTGCATCATGGCGACGGCATCGCCGATCCGTGCTATCCCGGACCGTCGTGGGCGTCCACGCCGGCGGGTGGACGAAGTTCGACATAACGCCGAGCGAACTCGTCACCGGGAACCGGCCATTGCTCGCCGTCGTTGCCGCGCACCACCCAGTCGCCGTCTGCGGCGGTGGTGGGTCCTTCCAACGTGTTGATGGTCTCACCGGCTTGCGCCGGCCGGGCTTGCACGCGCCCCTTGCGACGCCACTTCCCACCGCCGAGGTCCTCGTAGGTCGCGCGGAAGATGTCGTCGCGCACCGACCAGGTTTTGCGGTTTTCCTGGACTGCCCAATCTCCGGGCGCGGCCCGCATGGAGTGCCCGGAATCTGACTTCCATGTCCACGGGGTGCTTCGTTGTTCAGCGCTGACCGTTCCGACCCGGGTGAAAGACCGCCACAGCGGGCGTGACCGGTAGCCCAGTTGGCGCAGGCTCCACAGCGTGGCGGCCAGGCTGCGCACCGCAGCGTTGAGCAGATCGGGAGTGCTTTCGACTACCGACCAGTCGACCAGTTTGTCGTGAATACGGCGAGAATCGTCGCGCGGGGTCCCGTACTTCCAGCCATTGCGGCGGTAGTAGCGACACCAGTCCTCGTGTTCCGCCTTGGCCATACTCAGGGCCGAGTCTTGGTCGAAGCCCATTAGCGCGAGCTGTTCTAGCGGCGGCGAGGTGGCCATGTCATGGCCGGACAGTTGAGCGGGGGGACAGCCCCAGGTGTTCCAGGTATGTCCGGCGATCCGTTCGACCATCCATAACGCATTACGCACCTGGCGCCGGTTGGACCCGCGGTAGAACTCGTCAAGGTCGGCCCACCGTCGTGCCGCCGGGGACCTGGGCGCGCCGGGGTCGATGGTGGCGACATAGCGCTCGTGGATCAGCCTGGCCGCGCGTTCCCAGGCATCTTGAATCTGGCCCTCGCGGGTGTCCAACGCAAGGCTGTAGGTCTGCAGCAGGCCGACGATCTGGGAGGAATCCTCGGTGCCGCGGGCGTTGGGATCCCAGGCGAAGACAGGCATCGTCGGCAGCCGGGCGCCCAGCCTGGTGCCGGTCGCCGGGGAGTGGCTGTCGACCAGAATGACCGCGCAGGTTGCCGGATCGGCATCGCCGATCAGACGCAGCATGGCCGGCACGGTCGGCGTTTCCGACACCGCGTCGATAGCCGGACCGGCTGAGACAAATCCGGCCTGCTCACGGTAAAACTGGTGATCCTTGAGGTAGTCCTCAGCGTCCCGCTCGACCAGCGTCAGCGCGGGCAGCGGCGCCACCCCTGGCGGAGTGTAGAAGTCGCGTTCCAGTGCCCGGCGGGTTAGGTCGGCGCACAGGGCCAAAGTCAACTGCGAAGTGCCGCAGATGAACACGCGCTGGATGTGGGGCGTCGCGATAACGCTGTCGAGGAGCCGGCCGGCGGTAACCTCGTATCGGCCGACCACGTCGGCCGCCCACCGGGTGTCGGACCCGCCGAACTGTTGTGCGCGCCAGGCCTCGGCCAACCATGGATCGTCAATGCGCACGATGAGCGGCAATCGCTGCTTGTCGCCGATTTCGGCTAGCCGTCGACTTATCAGGTCCAGCCACATCAGGTTGGTCGCCGGATCGGGCGACATCAGATAGAGCCGCCCAAGGTGGCGCCACAGCCGGAGCGACACCAAGGTGGACGGTGCGTTGAGGTCGACCAATACCACTCGGGCGCCCAGCCGGCGGATTCGCTGGGCCCGGTCATCGCCGGCGTTGGTGATCACCGCCAGGGTGCTGCGCCGGTCCAGCGTCCGCGCGACTCCGCTGATCATTGACTCGGTGTCGTCGTCGACGCCCACGATGGCGGTGACCGAGTCGGCCACGTTGGCCCGCAGCCGGTCCACCTGAGACCGGAAGACGCCGACCGCCACGCCACCCAAGCCGGTGAAGATCGCCGACAGCGCGGCGATGCGGGCCAGTTCTAAGCCGACGGGGGTGGGATTCGGGCAGGTGCGCCCGCTGAGCGACATATCACCGGTGCCGCCTTTGACGAGTTGGGCGGTCCACATCAGCGGGCTGAAGACTGCCGGATGGTTGGCGTCGTGGCAGGACCAATATGAACTGAGTCCCAACACAGCGCTCATCGTGATGAGCAATGCGATCACGGTGAACGACACACCTACCAACCGGTGGCTACCGTTGGACCGGAAGGTCAGCACATAGACCGCGATCAACTCGCACACCACGATCGCGATGGTCGCCATCGACCCCGGCCGGCCGAACCAGCTCAGCCACGCCGGCAGCACATCGAGAATGGCCGGTTGCAGCGCTACCGCGGCGAGATAGCCGATCAACAACACCCCGACCCCCCACACGATCCACCGCGCCACGGGCGGGGCTGTCCTGCTGCGCGGCATCGGCCGGCTCCTTCCGGTGGTGTATCGGCTGCTCGGTCGTCGAACAGTACACGCAGAAGTAACGCCCGAAGGCAACAACCAGAACGGGATCCGCGCTAGCCGTGGTGGGTTTTTCGGGCGTTGCTAACCGACGAACCGCGACAAGCGCGCTGACAGATGCGGCACCAAGCCGCCGTCGGCGTCTACCCGTTCCTCGACATAGGCCAGGTCACCGCCTTCGACGATGCCGTAGAGCCGCTTGGCTCCGCCGACCAGCACGCCGGACCGGCTTCGGGCTAACGCATCGGTGACCAACTCCCACGACGACTGGGTACGCGGGCGGCCGTAGAACAACTCCACGTAACCCGCGGAGTGGGCCAGCAGCAGCTCGATCGCCTGAGACTCGCTCGGGTCGTCGGGATCGCTGACGAAGCGCCAGAAGCCCGTCTCACGCAGAGTCGGTTCGTGGTACTCGCCGGTCTCAGTGAGGCGCCAGGACCGGGCTTCCCAATTCAGATAATCGCGGCCATCGTGCGAGACCACGATCTGTTGGCCGAACCGGTAGTCGCCGTCGTGTCCGCGGCCCTCGCCTTCGCCGCGCCACACTCCGACCAGCGGCAGCAGCGCCAGCAACGCATCGTGCAGGCTGGCGCCCTCGCGGAGGTTCGCGGTATCGGCAGGTATCGGCAAGTCGTCGAAACCGGGGATGTTGCGGGCCGCAGTCAGCTTGGCGCGTTCCGCTGCGTGAAATATTCCGGTGACTGCATGGTCGCCAGAGCCTGCGCCAGCGTCCGGCCTGTCATCGCTGTCGTCGGAGGTCACGACTCGTCGGTAATGAGCCGATACAGCACATACAGCGCGAACCAGGAGATGACCACCGTTGCCAGAACCAGCATGATCTCGTAGAACAGCACCACGTGCCTGAGTCTATCCGGGATCAGCCAGGCCGCGCGTCAGGCGATCTTGACGTCCACCTCGTGGATGCCTGCGCCCGACGGCTTCACCACGGCGTCACCGTTTCCGACCTTCGACAAGGCGCGGACCGTCCACGACCCCGGCGCGGCGAAAAATCGGAAATCGCCGGTGGCCGACGCGACCACCTCCGCGGTGAACTCGTCGGTGGAGTCCAGCAGACGCACAAACGCGCCACCCACGGCTTGGCCGTCACGGTCAACCACCCTGCCGGTGATCACCGTCTCCTTTTCCAGGTCGACGCTGGCAGGCAGCGTCAGTCCTTGCTTAGGCGCAGTGCACATATCAGTTTCCCAACTCGATCGGGGCACCCACCAGGGAGCCGTATTCCGTCCAACTGCCGTCGTAGTTCTTCACGTTCTTGTGTCCGAGCAACTCGTGCAGGACGAACCAAGTGTGCGAGGATCGCTCCCCGATTCGGCAATACGCAATCGTTTTCTTGGTGCCGTCCAGACCGGCATCGGCGTACACCTTGGCCAATTGCGCATCTGATTTGAAGGTGCCGTCCTCATTGGCGGCCCTGCTCCACGGCACGTTGATCGCGCCGGGAACGTGACCCGGGCGCTGGCTTTGTTCCTGTGGCAGGTGCGCCGGCGCCAGGATCTTGCCGGAGAACTCGTCGGGGGAACGCACGTCGACCAGGTTTTTGACGCCGATTGCCGCGATGACCTCGTCGCGGAATGCGCGGATGCTGTTGTCCGGCGGGGCCGCACTGTAAGAGGTCGCGGGCCTGGTGACTTTGTCTGTGGAGAGCGGGCGGCCGTCGAGTTCCCACTTCTTGCGGCCGCCGTCGAGCAGCTTGACCTTCTCGTGCCCGTACAGCTTGAAATACCAGTAGGCGTAGGCGGCGAACCAGTTGTTGTTGCCGCCGTAGAGAATCACGGTGTCGTCGTTGGCGATGCCGCGGTCGCTGAGCAACTTAGAGAATTGCTGGGCGTCGACGAAGTCGCGCTTGACCGGGTCCTGCAGATCGGTGCGCCAGTCCAGCTTGATCGCGCCGGGGATGTGGCCGTCGTCATATGCGCTGGTGTCCTCGTCGACTTCGACGAAGACGACGTTGACGGCTCCCGGACTGCTGAGGTTGCGCTCAGCCCAGTCGGTAGAGACCAGGACTTCGGAGCGTGCCATGGTGGATCCTTTCGATTTCGTCAGATGAACAGCAGCTAGGCGGGACGGGGAGTGCGTCGCAAACGTGCGACCAGCGGATAAAGCTCGCAGCCCAGGCAAATCCCGAAGGCCGCATTCAACAAGGCGGCCACCAGCGCAAACGAGGTCGCGACAACACCCACCACGACAGAACCGACGGAAAAACCGGCAATGCCGAAGGTGGCGAACACAAACCCGACCAATTGGGCGAACCGCAGCGGGGGAACCGGTTCGCGTTCTCGTACCGGTCCCAGCCGTGGCGCCACGAACGTCGCGAACAGCATCCCGTAGGGATTCCGGCGCGGCCCGCCGCCGGCTCCTAGGGCGAACACCACGGCCTGCAGGCTCAAAATGATTGCCGCAGCCGCGGGACTGAACGCCGAAACGATCAGGATGACCAGCAAGACCGCCGTGGTTATCCACGCCACGAACCGTGGCCCGCGAACATCCACACCGTCCACTCGGGTTGGGATGTTACTGCTCGACACGAATCACTCCTAGCTTGTCTAGGTACGCCTGTTGCACGGAAATAGTGGATACGCCACGGTGGCCTCCGAGGCTCCGAGTGCCGCGGACGGTGCGGCTACTCAGCAGCTACAGCAACAGCAACAGCCCGCGATGCGGCACAGATCGACTGCGCGACGCTTGATGAGCTTGAGCTCTAGGCGGGCTGGCACGTCGGTCAGCTTACCCAATGACAGAGTGATCAAGCCAACACTGGTGACCGCGCTTACTCATGACTGCTTGAACCCAGGAAGGGAGACGGTCACGTCATAGGTGATGCCTTCAATGATGACGTCCGAACCGCGGGCACCCACGGTGTTAGGCGCCACCGCGAACGGCAACTTCTGGTTGGCCAGCCTGCCGTAGAAAGCGTGCAGCACCGCGTCCCGTTTGTCCTGCGGAACGGCCTGGTCCGCAGTGTCCGGGCCGGTTACGACATGTGTCGGGGTGATTACCAAGGTGGCAGCGTCTGCGGGATCGATGGACAGGTCGACCGACACGCTGACCCGGCGATCGAAGTTCGCCGATTTCGGCGTTCCGCTGAAAATCAGCCCGTGATTGCCCGATATTCCCGACTCGGTGGTGCCGCCGGTGGCATCATTGCTCTCCTGAGGAGGTGCTTGCACCATCAGATCGCTGATTCCCAGGTAGCGGCCCAGGTGCATAGAGTCGATGATGATGCGGCTCTCCAGTTCGTGCACCGCCAACCGCGCGTCGGGTGGTATCAGCCAGGAAGCTCGGGACAGGTCCACGGAGTGCATGGTGGCCTCCAAGGTGGCTTTGCCGACAGTCGAATGCGCTACGGCGTACGCCTTGATTTCCAGCTCGCCGTATCGATCCCGCATCGCTTGCGAAATGAACGGGAATCCGAGGATCGCGACGAACGGGTCGGATCCCAAGTTCGCTGCTTTGCGGACGCTGGTCGAAAGCCGGTATTCGGCGTAAATACTGGCACCGAAGTCGACGCCGACGGCACCGAGGACGACGACGGCCAGCACGATCACTGTTGCGGTGACTCCGATCAGCACCTTGCGCACCCGCATATTGTGGCGTACTCGTCGGTTTCGGGCAGCGTGCTTTGACTCCGGTGTTCGCCCCGCCCGCTTGCCGCCCACTTGACAACGCGCTTCCCGGTAGCGACAAATTACGTCAGGCCGCTGTCGTACTGTCTCGTCGTGGCGCGCAGCATCTGGTGGCACGTTATCGTTAGATGACCTGGCCGCTAGCGTCACCTGTCGCGATGAATCTGGGAGATGCCTTTCCCACGAAGCTGGAGGGGCTCAATTGGAGTTACTACTACTGACCTCGGAGCTATATCCCGACCCTGTCCTGCCAGCGCTGTCGCTGCTTCCGCATAACGTGCGGACTGCCCCGGCGGAGGCCTCGTCTTTGCTGGAGGCTGGTAACGCGGACGCGGTGCTCGTCGACGCGCGCAACGACCTTTCGGCCGCGCGCGGTCTGTGTCGGCTACTAAGCACGGCAGGCCGGTCCACGCCGGTATTGGCCGTGGTGAGCGAAGGCGGGCTGGTAGCGGTGAGCCCCGACTGGGGGCTGGACGAGATCCTGCTGCCCACCACCGGGCCCGCTGAAATCGACGCCAGACTGCGCCTGGTGGTTGGCCGTCGCGGTGGCCTGGCCGACCAGGATAGCGTCGGCAAAGTCAGCCTGGGTGAGCTAGTTATCGACGAAGGTACCTACACCGCTCGGCTGCGCGGACGACCGCTCGACCTCACCTACAAAGAATTCGAGCTGCTCAAATACCTGGCCCAGCACGCCGGGCGGGTGTTTACGCGCGCGCAGCTACTGCACGAGGTGTGGGGATACGACTTCTTCGGAGGCACTCGCACCGTCGATGTGCACGTACGTCGATTACGGGCCAAGCTCGGCCCCGAGCACGAAGCGTTGATCGGCACGGTACGTAACGTGGGGTACAAGGCGGTGCGGCCCGCGCGCGGCCGGGCCCCAGTCGCCGAGCCCCATACTGACGAGCCGGAACCTGATAGCTACCAGGAACCGCTGGTTGATCCGCTGCGCAGTCAGTGACGTCGCCGCAGTGGCGCTTAGCACTGACTGCCGACGAGCAGCGAGCCGTGCGCCAAATTATCTCGGCTGCAACAAGATTCGACGCGATAGCACCTGTGGGCGAACAAGTGCTGCGTGAGTTGAGTCAACAAAGCACCCGTCATTTGGTGATCACTGAGCCGGCCGGTGACGCGATCGTCGGCTACCTCAACCTCAGCCAGGAACGTGGCGCCGATCCAGCGATGGCGGAGATGGTGGTGCACCCGCAGGCCCGACGTCGTGGTGCGGGCACCGCGATGGCAGCCGCCGCATTGGCAATCACTCATGGGAACAACCGATTCTGGGCGCACGGCACACTGCCAGCTGCTCGTGCGCTGGCGGCCGGGCTGGGTCTGGCCCCGGTGCGCGAATTGGTGCAGATGCGGCGATCGCTACGCGATCTCGGTGACTCCACGATCCCCGACGACCTGCGGATCCGCACCTACGCCGGCTCATCTGATGACGCCGAGCTGTTGCGGGTCAACAACGCCGCTTTCGCGTACCACCCGGAGCAGGGCGGATGGACCGAATTACAGCTGGCTGAGCGGCGACGCGAACCGTGGTTTGATCCGGCGGGCTTGTTCTTGGCGTTCGACGCTGCGCCAAACGCCGCGGCGCGGCTGCTTGGTTTCCATTGGACCAAGGTCCACCCGGACCACCCCGGGCTGGGAGAGGTTTATGTCCTGGGTGTCGATCCGTCTGTCCAGGGCCGCGGTCTCGGCAAGGTCTTGACGTCGGTTGGTCTGCACTGGTTGGCGCAGCGGCTGGCCGGCCCGCAGGTCGTCGAACCTACCGTGATGCTGTATGTGGAGTCCGACAACACCGCTGCGATACGGACCTACCAGAACCTGGGCTTCGCTATCTTCAGCATCGATACTGCCTACGCGCTCGCTGCCTCCGCTTAGCGGTTGCGAGCAGCTCATCGCAGGCCGGGTTGACGTCGCCGGGTCGGACTCGCCTCAGGTCGCCGAACAAATCGGGCCGCCGCTGACCGCTGCAACGGGAATCCAGCTTGGGGCCTGCCACTGGTTTTCGGGCCAATTGCGTTGGTGTACAACCTGCTTGCCGTCGAAAAAATTGGTCCTCGATGCCGATGCGTTGGCAAAGATCTTCAGCGGCTTGATCCGGACTTGGGACGACCCAGTATAGAGTCAAGGAGCGCCCGGTCGCCGCTATCAACGCCCTGGACTGACCAGCTGGCCGTCGAAACACTGACTGAGTCGACGAAGAGGCTGAAGCGGCTGCGAGACAAGATATTTCGACGACTGCTTTACGGGGTGCTCGATTTGATGACGGTGACCGTGTGTGGCGGTTTCGCTCTGGGCTTGGCGATGCGGGCGGGCCCGGGGCGTCGCGATCTTCCAGCATCAGAACGCGGCGGACGGGTTGCCGGGCTGGCGGGAACAGCTTTCTGCGCGGACTCGTTTACTTCATGGGTGCGGGCGAGACACCCCGCTGCGGATACTTGGTTATGCACAAACGATGAACTTCACCGTACTCAGCGAGTTCATGGGCTCGCTTGCCGGCATGATGTATGACCGGACAACGTTCAAGTGCCGGCATCGACCGGGTCGACACTGATCTTGATAGTGGTGATGATCAATATCGGCGCCGGAGTAGTCGCCAGGATCGTCGTCCCCAGGAAGTCGTAGGAGCACGAAGTGGCTAAGCGGTTAGACCTCAAGGACGTCAACATCTACTACGGTGTGTTTCATGCCGTCGCTGATGTCTGTTTGTCTATCCTGCCCCGCAGCGTGACGGCATTCATCGGTCCCTCGGGCTGTGGCAAGACCACGGTGCTGCGTACGTTGAACCGGATGCACGAGGTGGTGCCCGGTGGCCGGGTCGAGGGCACCGTCCTGCTTGACGACGAAAACATTTACGGCCCCGGCATCGACCCGGTCGGGGTGCGCCGGGCAATCGGAATGGTTTTCCAGCGGCCTAACCCGTTTCCCGCGATGTCGATTCGAGACAACGTGGTCGCCGGGCTGAAGTTGCAGGGCGTGCGCAACCGCAAGACGCTCGACGAAACCGCCGAATACTCGCTGCGGGGTGCCAACCTGTGGGATGAGGTCAAAGACAGGTTAGACAAGCCCGGCGGCGGATTATCCGGTGGGCAGCAGCAGCGGTTGTGTATCGCGCGGGCCATCGCGGTGCAACCCGACGTGTTGCTGATGGACGAGCCGTGCTCGGCGCTGGATCCCATTTCTACGATGGCGATCGAGGATCTGATCAGCGAATTGAAGCAGGACTACACCATCGTCATCGTCACCCACAACATGCAGCAGGCCGCGCGGGTGAGCGATCAGACGGCGTTCTTCAACCTGGAATCGGTGGGCAAGCCGGGCCGCCTGATCGAGATCGACGACACCGAGAAGATCTTTTCTAATCCGACCGAGAAGGCCACCGAGGACTATATCTCCGGTCGCTTTGGCTAACCGCTATCGCGACTGTGGCGTTGTATCGTCGTCCGGGAACCTCCCGGTCGCCTGAAAGATTACGCGCCGTGCCACCTCGACGGCGTGGTCGGCGAAGCGTTCGTAGAAGCGGCCTAGCAGCGTCACGTCGACCGCGGCTGCCACCCCGTGCTTCCACTCACGGTCCATCAGCACCGAGAACAAGTGTCGGTGCAGATCGTCCATCGCGTCGTCTTCCTCGCGGATCCGGGCGGCTTTCTCCGGGTCGCGGGACAACACAACTTCCTGCGCGCTGTTGCCCAATTCGACTGCGACTCTGCCCATTTCGGCAAAATATCCATTGACTTCTTCCGGCAAGGCATGCTGCGGATGCCGGCGCCGGGCGATCTTGGCGACGTGCAGGGCCAGCGCACCCATCCGGTCGATATCCGCGACCATCTGGATAGCGCTCACAATCGATCTCAGGTCACCGGCGACCGGCGCCTGCAGCGCCAGCAGAACGAACGCGCTCTCCTCGGCCCGGGCACTCATCGTCGCGATTTTCTCGTGGTCGGAGATCACCTCTTCGGCCAGCACCAAGTCGGCCTGCAGCAGGGCCTGGGTGGCCCGCTCCATGGCAATGCCTGCCAGTCCGCACATCTCACCAAGCCGCTCGGATAATTCCGAAAGTTGGCCATGGTAGGCGGTGCGCATGTGCTATAGCTTACGTTCTCGGTGCTGGATACGCCGGCAAGCGTTGCCTGAAGCCCCTACTCGCAGGTGGTGTCGGCAGCGTTGGTGACCGTCAGGTCCTCAGGCAGCTTGGTCGGCGGGGTCGTGGAGTTGCGGCTGATTTGCATGTTTACCGAGGATCCGCTGGGCGGGGGAGCGGTTACCGCACGGAAGTCTGGGCCAATGACCACCTGAACCACGTGTCCGATCCCGGTGACCCGCTCGACTCGTGAGGTGCCGAACGCTGTGGCAACGGTGGCGGCGGCTTGTTCATTGCCGGGGGAAAAGAACACCGTCGTGGTCGGTAACGCATTAGGGTAGTCGTCCGGCGTCATCACGTTGAAGCCGTTTCGCGTCAGCTGACTGGCGGCGGTGTTGGCCAGACCGGTGGTGCTGGTCCCATTGGAGACCTGGACTGTGACCTCCTGCGGCGAGGTGGTGATCACCTGCTCGTGCTGGACATCGCTGGTTGGGTTGGCTGGGGGCGCCTTCTTGGTCGTGGATGGCGCCGTCGTAGGGGTGTTCCCCAGAGTCTGAGCGTTCTGGTCGTTCTCCAGTGGCAGCGGGTCGTCGTTGATGATGGCCGAAAAGAGTGCCTTCATGTCGGTCGTTCGGGGCGGCTCGTCGCCGTTCTGGTCGGTTACGCCGGTGGGCACGGTGACGAATGTGACGTGGCCGGCCGCCATATGCTGCAGCGATTGGCCGAGTTGGACCAAATCTTTGGTTTTGACGTTGTCCACGTAGCTGTTCCCGATGAACATGTTGACGACGTTGTTCAGCTTGTTCAGATTCAACAACGTGTCTGCGGAGATCAACGACCGCAGCAGCGAGGACAAGAACAATTGCTGGCGTTTGATGCGGCCGTAGTCACCATTGCTTTCGGTGGTGACCTGCCGGGCTCGCACGTAGTTGAGCGCGGTTTGCCCGTCGATGACCTGGCGTCCGGTGTGAGCCAGCACCGTGCCCAGTTCGTAGTCGCGTAGCGGCGTGGTGGTGCATACCTCGACGCCGCCGAGGGCCTCGACCATCCGCGCGAAGCCGACGAAGTCGACGGCGATGAACCGGTTGATGCTCAGCCCGGACAATTTCTGGATCACCTTGACCAGACATTTCGGGCCCCCGAAGGAAAACGCCGAGTTCAGCTTGGTCTCGGTGTAGACCATCCGAGAACCCCACGTCCCCCTCTTCTCGTCGTAGATAGGCCCGTACTTGCCGGTGTCGGGGTTCCAGGCCTCGCACTGGATCGGAGTGATCGCCAGGTCGCGGGGAAACGACACTGCGACCACCCGTTTGCGGCTCGCCGGGATGTTGACCAGCATCACCGTGTCCGAACGTGCGCCGCCGGCATCCGCGGTGTCGCCGGCTCCGATGTCGGCGTTGGCGCCCGCGCGCGAGTCCATGCCGACGAGCAGAAAATTTTCGTCGCCGTACTGCGCGGTGGGGTCGACGATGTCACCCGATTGCGGGTCGAGTGCACTTACCGTGTTCAGCCGGTCGTTCTTGGATGCGCTCCACTGCCACGCCGCGCCGGTCAGGGTCAGCGCCAGCACCGCAAATAGTGCCGCCAGTGACCGCCCGGCCAGTAACATCGGGCGTCGGCCTGATTTCCGGGCCTGTTTGGGGGCCTTAGGGGCCTTGAACGCTGTAGGGGTTGATGCCTTCCGGCGCGGCTGGCGCTGCATCTGCTTCGGCGCAGCTGACTCGCTGTCGGGTTGCCCGTAGCCTGACCCAAGGTCGGGAATTTCCGAGAGAAGCTCTAACGCGTAGGCCGGCGTAGCGATGACCTCGGTGTCCAGCAGGTCCTCGGCGTCGTCGGGGACTTCGAGGTGGTGGTCGGAGGCGGGCTCCGGCGCGCTGTGGTGTTGTGCGGGATGGGCGGGCGCGGGAGCGCCCAGTTTGGCGATGAGGTCGGCGACGCTGACACCGCCGTTAACGTGACAGCCGACGCGCACGGGGCGGTCGGTGTCGTCGGTGCCATCATCGGTTCTGCGGGCTGCCGTCAGGTCGCCGCGGGATGGACCACGTGACCATCCGAGCAGCCCATCGTCAGTCGACGGCGCGGCGCCTAGCGCCGGTGGCACGTCAACGGTAGGCCGTTGATCGTCGCTGCCTATGTCGGACGCGCGCCGATGAGTGGCGTCTTTGTCGCCGTCACTCATGTCCTACCGGCCTCCGTAGGTTTGATCCGGGCGTCAGCTGCCCGCGCGCACATCAGCGCAGCGCAGCAAAGGTCAGCGCCGCGCAGTGCAGTAAGGCCCACATCGTACTTACTTATCGGCGGAGACGCGATTTCAAGAACGTCTCGGTTCAACCACCAGAATGCGCGATGTCCGCGCCGTGCGGCACCTGGCAGTCGTCGGGGTCGTCCAGCCATCCTTCGGGAAGCGCCACTCGCGCGGGTGAACCCTGCCGACCGCGCGGGCCATTGCCCGCGTGGGGGAACGGGATACTGCGGTCCAGCCGGCCCAGCAGCTCATCAAGTTGTTTCAATGTGGTGACCAGCGCTAATGCTCGTCGCAGCTCGGATCCAGCCGGGAAACCATGCAGGTACCAGGCGATGTGCTTACGGATATCCCGCATGCCCTTGTCTTCGCCGAAATGGGCTGCCAACAGTTCGCCGTGCCGGCGAATGATGTCGCAGACCTCGCCGAGCGTGGGCGGGGTGGGCGCCGGGCTGTCGGTAAAGGCGGCCGACAGCTCGGCAAATAGCCATGGCCGCCCCAGACACCCGCGGCCGATGACAACCCCGTCGCACCCGGTGGTGGCCATCATGGCCAGTGCGTCACTGGCGTCGTAGATGTCGCCGTTGCCGAGTACCGGAATCGTCGTGACGTGGCGCTTGAGCGTGGCGATCTGCTCCCAATCGGCGCAGCCGGAATAGCGCTGCGCCGCCGTGCGGGCGTGCAGCGCGATCGCGGCGGCGCCTTCGGCCTCGGCGATGCGGCCGGCATCCAGATGGGTGGGATGGGTGGCGTCGATGCCGATCCGGAACTTGACTGTCACCGGAATGTCGGTGTCTTCGGTGCCGCGCACGGCCGCGGCAACGATCTGGCCGAACAGCCGACGCTTGTACGGCAGGGCCGCCCCGCCGCCGCGCTTGGTCACCTTGGGTACCGGGCAGCCGAAATTCATGTCGATGTGATCGGCTAGACCTGCGTCGGCGATCATCCGCGCGGCCAGGTAGGTGGTGTCAGGGTCGACGGTGTAGAGCTGCAGCGAGCGCGGCGACTCGGCTGCGGCAAACGTCGTCATGTGCATGGTGACCGGATGGCGCTCGACGAGTGCGCGTGCGGTCACCATTTCGCAGACGTATAGTCCGCTGACCGTGCCGACCTTGGATTGCTCTAATTCACGACACAGGGTTCGGAACGCGACGTTCGTCACACCGGCCATCGGAGCCAGCACAACCGGGCTGGCGAGCTCGATCGGGCCGATGCGCAACGACCACTACCGCCCGGTCATCTTCAACGTGCCCTTGGTGCTGAGCACCTTACGGGCTGTCATCCGGTCCGCCATGCGGGCCTGGCGCTGCAGGTAGCGCTGCTTGGACTCCTCGAACTTGTCGCACTCGGCTTCGAGCTCCTCCATCAGGACGGCGAGGTCGTCGCGCATCCAGGCTGCCTCGCCGGTGAAATCCTCGCGCTCGAAAATGCGCCATTTCTTCAGCACTGGCTTGACGACCTCGTCGAGGTGGATGCGGATGTCATACACGCCGCCGACGGCGATGATTACGGCCTTGCGGCGGAATTCGGGAACCAGGAAGCCGGGCATCTTGAAGTGCCGCAGAATCAGATGCAGCGACTTCATCGCCTGGTTGGGTGCGAGGTCAAACGCGGCCTCGCTGACGTCGCGGTAGAAGATCATGTGTAGGTTCTCGTCGGCCGAGATCTTGGCCATAAGCTGGTCGGCCACGCTCTCGTTGCAGGCCTTGCCGGTGTTGCGGTGCGAAACCCGGGTTGCCAGCTCCTGGAAACTCACGTAGATGACCGAGTCGGTCACGCTTTCGGCGAAGTACTCGCCCTGATGGTTCTGGCCCGGGCTGAAACCCCGGTTGACCACTTCCAGACGAAGCTTCTCCAGCTCCACGGGGTCAACAGATCGGGTTACCACCAGGTAGTCGCGCAACGCGATGCCGTGCCGGTTCTCCTCGGCGGTCCAGCGGTTGACCCACTGACCCCAGGCGCCGTCCATGCCCATGTTCATCGCGATCTCGCGGTGATACGACGGCAGGTTGTCCTCGGTGACCAGGTTTTGCACCATCGCGACCTGGGCGACGTCGGAAAGCTTGCTCTGCTCGGGGTCCCAATCCTGGCCGCCGAGGGCGTAGAAGTTCTTTCCGTCCGACCAAGGGATGTAGTCGTGCGGGTTCCAGTCCTTATGCATGCTGATGTGGCGGTTGAGGTATTTCTCAACGACCGGTTCAAGTTCGTGCAACAGCTGTAGGTCCGTCAGCAGGGCTGACATGGCACCCTCCAGTATCTGTGTCTAATAGTTGCAGTCAATATATCTGTGTCCCTCGGTATCAACAAGTTTGCGCACGGCGCGCTGGCTTTTGACTGCCTAAAGTTGGGGCAACGTCAATCGTGCGGCCCGGCCGCAACCGGCTGCTGGGGCTCGCGCGCTTCGCGGTGTGGCACGTAGGTGGCGGCCGTGCTGAGCAGCATGTCGACGCAGTAGTCGATGAATTGCTTGCGGGTGGCTCCTAGCTGCCCATTCAAGTACGCGGTGAACAGGCCGGTCAGGGCTCCGATCAAGCTGGTGGCGACTAGTTTTTGCAGCACCGGGTCGGCTATTCGGGACAACTTCTGCTGCAGCAGTTCGATGAAACTGGGCATCCACTCGGCGCCGGATCGGGTCAACACCGGTTCGACCGTTGGTGCCAGGAGTAGCACGCGCCCGCGCACCGGGTCGTCGACCATCAGCGCGACGAATCGTTCGACGGCCTCGCGGGGAGTGTGAGCCGACATGAGCGTCTGCATCGCCCGGGTACACACGTCGTCATATACCGCGCGCACGAAATGGTCCCGGTCAGTGAAGCTTTCGTAGAAGTAGCGCTCGGTGAGTGCGGCCTTGCGGCAGACCGCGCGCACGGTCAACGCCGTTCCGTTCTCCGCGCCGAGTAACTGCACTCCGGCGGCGATGAGATGGTCCCGACGTACGGCGTGGCGATCTTCTAGTGGGACGCCGATCCAGCGACCCCTTTTTTGACCGGCCTGCACATCGCTCCTAAGCTCAAAGTGACAACGCGTGTAGTCAGAATTGCTGACGTCGCCCTAGCTGCCGGGAAAGCACCAGTGACTCAAGATACGTCTGCTTCGTGCCCCATGACCAGCACTGAGGTGTGGCCTCCTGGCCGCACCGAGGTGGCCAGCGGCTGTCCGGTTTCGCCGCTGGGCTATCGAGCACCGCCCGAGCCGCTCGGTCCGGATTCCCTGACGTGGCGGTATTTCGGTGATTGGCGCGGCATGTTGCAGGGACCGTGGGCGGGATCGATGCAAAACATGCACCCCCAACTGGGTGCGGCGGTCGAAGAGCACTCGACTTTCTTTCGGGAGCGTTGGCCGAGGCTGCTGCGCTCGCTGTACCCCATCGCCGGCGTTGTCTTCGACGGTGAGCGGGCCGCAAGCACCGGCGCCGAGGTACGCGACTATCACGTGGACATCAAGGGGGTCGACGCACAGGGGCGTCGTTATCACGCGCTGAACCCGGATGTTTTCTACTGGGCGCATGCCACGTTCTTTGTCGGGACGTTGCACGTCGCCGAGCGGTTTTGTGGTGGCTTGACCGACGCGCAGAAACGGCAACTCTTCGACGAGCACGTCGCGTGGTATCGGATGTACGGCATGAGCATGCGGCCTGTCCCGGCATCCTGGGAGGAGTTTCAGGCTTACTGGGATCACATGTGCCGCAACGTGCTGGAAAACAATTTCGCGGCCCGCGCTGTGCTGGATTTGACGCAACTACCGAAACCTCCATTTGCCCAATGGATTCCAGATAGGTTGTGGGCCGCGCAGCGCAAGCTATTGGCCCCGTTCTTCGTCTGGCTCACGGTCGGCCTCTATGATCCGCCGGTCCGAGAGCTGATGGGTTACCAGTGGTCGCGCCGGGACGAGTGGCTGCACCGCCGCTTCGGCAACGTCATTCGTCTCGTGTTTGCCGTGGTGCCGCGCCGATACCGCAAGCACCCGCGCGCCCGGGCCGGGTGGGACCGTGCGCACGGGCGTATCCCGCGGGAGACCCCGCTGGTGCACACTCCGGCGCGCAACCTGCCCCCACTGGACGAACGCGACAACCCCGCGCACTACTGTCCCGCGGTTTGACGCGAAGCGTCAGCCGTGGGCGTGGCTGTGTACCTCTTCAAGTCCACGCTGATGTACGTGCCCGTGGGCGTGCTGGGTGCCGTCGTCGTGTGAGTGCGCGTGTTCGTGTGTGACGTGCTCGTGCTCATGGCTGGTGTGTGCGTGGCTATGGGTCAGGTCGCCGTGCGTGTGGTCGTGGACGTGGGGCGTGTCGTGGCTGTGGTTGTCTGGCATGATCGTTGCCTCCTGGGTTGTGGTGTTGTATTTGCTATCCAGCGTCTGAAGCCTCGACAACCGCCTTTAGTTCACCGTCGCCGCGGTGGTGTCGAGGCACCCCGGGACCGGCGTGCTCGGCGTTGCAGACGGCGTCGATCACAAGCTGACGAATGTGGTCGTTTTCCAGGCTGTAGAAGATCGTGGTTCCGTCCCTGCGGGTGCGCACCAAACGCGCCATCCGCAGCTTGGCGAGGTGCTGGGAGACTGACGGGGCCGCCTTGCATATGTGCTCGGCCAGTTCGTTGACCGACATTTCGCGGTTGGCCAGCGACCACAGAATTTGTATGCGGGTGGCGTCGGCAAGCATCCGGAACACTTCGACCACCAGACCAGCCTGGTCGTCCGGCAACCTCGTTGGTTGATTAGTTGCGTTCATACGCAGGTATTAGCCCAGACTATTGGTGGGTTGTCAAGATGCGAGCTGAGCTATCCGGCGGTGCCGGCGGCCGCCCGGCGATCTCCGCCGTTGCGCTGCTGCCATAGCCGGTAAACGTCCACGGCGGCAGGGCGCGGGTCGTAGCGCATCGGCAGCCGCCGTTGCTGCCAGTCTTTGGCGAACTCGTCGTAGAAGGTGGCGAGCTCGAAGTACTTGCGGTCGTCGACGTAGTGCGGTTCGTAGTCGTCGCGCGTCGTCAGGAACACCACTTCGTCGGGTGAGCAGTAGTACAACGAGCCCAGGCACATCGGGCACGGGTGGGCTAGCACATAGATGGTAGTGCCAACCAAGTGCTCGGTGCCGAGCTTTAGGCATGCCGCGCGGATGGCAAGGATCTCAGCGTGGGCGGTGGGATCGTTGGTTTGGGCTACCTTGTTGGCGCTCTCGGCGAGTATCTGGCCGTTCTTGACGATGACGGTGGCAAACGGGCGACCACCCTCGACGACGTTGTGGCGGGCAAGATCGATGGTGTGTTGGGCGAAGTCGGTCACGCTTGGCAACAGTAGACCGGAAGCGGCCGTGGATCTTGTGGTAGTAACTAGGTTAGCTATCTTTTCGTTCGACGAAGGAGCAGTGTGCGTGCGCACCGACGGTGATCGATGGGATCTTGCGACGAGCGTCGGAGCGACGGCAACCATGGTGGCAGCTCAGCGGGCGTTGGCTGCCAGCCCGGAGTTCGCGTTGATCGATGACCCGTATGCGGCGGCGCTGGTGCGCGCGGTCGGTATGGATATCTATACCCGGCTGGTCGATGGACAGATTCCGGTCGCGGCGGATTCCGAATTCATTCCAGAGCGGATGGCCCGTGGGATGGCTTGCCGGACCAGATTCTACGACCAGTTCTTCCTGGACGCCGCCCGCGGTGGGATCGCCCAGGTGGTCATCCTGGCATCCGGGTTGGACGCGCGCGCTTACCGGCTACCGTGGCCGACAGGCACTGTTGTCTACGAGGTTGACATGCCGCAGGTGATCGAGTTTAAGACCTCGACGCTGAGCAGTCTCGGCGCCGAGCCGACCGCCGAGCGCCGCACCGTTGCGGTCGACTTGCGCGACGACTGGGCTGCCGGGCTGCAGGAGGCGGGATTTGACCGGCGGGCGTCCTCGGCATGGAGCGCCGAAGGGTTGCTGGTCTACCTGCCCAATGATGCCCAGGACGCGCTGTTCGACCGCATCACCGAGTTAAGCGCGCCGCGCAGCCGGCTGGCGTTCGAATTCGTGCCGGATACCGCGATTTTCACCGATGAGCGGTGGCGCTCCCATCATGACCGGATGCGTGAACTCGGGTTCGAAATCGACCTCAACGAGCTGGTGTATCACGGTCAACGCAGCCACATCACCGACTATCTGTCTCGCGCGGGCTGGCAGATCTCGTCGCAGACCATCGCGGAGGTGTACAAAGCCAATGGCTTTGACTATCCCGACGACGAACTCTCACGCGCCATCGCGGATCTGACGTATATCAGCGCCGTCTTGGGGCGCTACTGACGCAGCAGCTCTTCTTTGAGGCGGCTGGTGATCAGGTCCTGGAACACTTCGCGAGCGGGGCCGTACAGATCCTTGAAGGTTGATACCAGCGCATCGCGATTGTATTCGGGAATGGAGCCCCCGACGGGTGTCCAGAAGCTGTCGATGTCCATGAGGAAGAAGGGTCCGGTCTGGGCCGGCGTGACGCGGCGCAGGTGATAGTTGGCGTCAAGCGCCTGGCCCACACCTGGGCCGTAGCGCACGATCAGCGACTTCCCCGGTTGGGCTTCTCGGTAGACCGCGGCACCTTGCCACTCCGTCATCGACAGGCCGCCCGGGGCAATGCGGTAGGGCCCGAGTAGCTGCTCGTCGATCCAGTTGGTCCAGTTAATCCGGCCGTCGATACCGGCCGGGACGCGAATCTCGAGGACGTACCGCAGGCCGATTCGTTCCACCCCCACGATCGACGAAACCTGCGCGCGGGCATCCGCTACCCGCAGCACGGTGTCGCAGAAGGTCTCGAAGTCGCTGTAAGCGCTGGTCTCGACAACGATGGCCTGGTTCTTCAGTGAGGCGGAAATCGTGTTGTCGCGGTTGCCGTAGCGGATGAAGCGGTCCGCGATGGGGGTCGGAGCGGCTCCAGGTGCAGTCATTCCCCAACTCACGTCTTGCGCCTGCCGTTCGATCGGCAAGTCGTCGATGAGCAGGTGCTTGAGTTCCCGATTCGCTGATTCGGTGAGGGAATCCGTTGCCGGGTGCCGGATTTCCATTGTCACCAGGGCGACGGGTGCGTTGGGTTGGATTCCATCCTGGTTCATCTCGGGAAGCATAGCCGGAGCATAGCCAAGTGGTGTGCGGTTCTAAACGGGGCCTAGCAGTGCGTCGAGTACGGCTGTATGGCCGGGGCCCGAGGGCAGCGGTCGGCCGGTAGGGCACAAAGGCAGCCTTGGCCAACCAGCTCTCGAGCGTCCGCCGCGGCAATGTCGCGTTTCGGTGCCCCCAGTAGGACTCGAACCTACGACCTGCGGATTAAAAGTCCGTAGCTCTACCAACTGAGCTATAGGGGCAGCGGAGACCCAGGATACTGCGTTGCCAGGTGGCGCTCGTTTGAGGATTCGGCCCGCGGTGACCTAAGCTGGCGTGGCTCCCAATGATGATCACGTTGCGAGTGCCCCGGAGAGATTCGGTTCTGGCCCCCTTCGTCTAGACGGCCTAGGACGCCGCCCTTTCAAGGCGGTAACGCGGGTTCGAATCCCGTAGGGGGTACCTGCTGCGCGGTACCGTGGAGCCAGCAGCACAGCAAGGCCCTGTGGCGCAGTTGGTTAGCGCGCCGCCCTGTCACGGCGGAGGTCGCGGGTTCGAGTCCCGTCAGGGTCGCCAGCACGGCGAGGCACATGCTGCCTGCCGGCTTCCGGCCAGGTAGCTCAGTCGGTATGAGCGTCCGCCTGAAAAGCGGAAGGTCGGCGGTTCGATCCCGCCCCTGGCCACCACGTTTGACCTGCATAGACACGGATTATGCACTCGTTGGTTGGTTAGATTCGTCCGGTTCTTGTCCGGTCTTCGGTGGTTGAATCTCAGTTGCGTGAAGCTGATCGAGGTTGGTTGCCACTTGGTCTAGTTCGTCGGCGTACAGATCGCTATAAATATTCGCGGTGACGGTGGGCGTGGAATGACCCATTGTTTTCTGGACGTAACGCAGGTCTGCCCCCGATTTACGGGCCAGGCTGGCATACGTGTGGCGTAGCTCATGGATAGTTAGCGGAGCCAGGTCGGTCTTCTCAAGGGCTTTGTTCCAGTGCGTGTGTCTGCGCCAATTGTTGGAGCGCAGCATTGCGCCGTTGGGTGAGGTGACGGCGGGCTCGTCAGGTCCCCGCCCGGTGATGCGCCCCTTGAAGATCTCGACGACGACTTGGGGGAGCGGGACGGTTCGGATGCCGGCTCGGGTCTTGGGCGGCCCGATGACAATGCGGCCCTCAACCTCGGGTGCGGCCCTTCGGACGAAGAGACGGCGGGCGCCAAGGTTGATGTCCTTGACGCGGAGGCCGACGAGTTCGGACCAGCGCAGGCCGGTGTAGGCGAGGATGGTCACGACGTCCCCCTGATCGCCGCAGGCGCTGGCTAGTCTCTGGACCTCCTGTGCGGTCAGGTAGCGATGACGATCCCGCTCGGGAATGCGGCCCGCTGAGACGCCAAGAACGGGGTTGCGGTGGATGCGGCCGTCCTGGTGGGCGACGTCGAGAATCGAGCGCATGAGACGCAGGGTGGACACTTTCGCCCACGGGCCGACCGTGAGGCCGTCAACGAACGCTTGCACGTCGGCGCGGGTGATTTCATCGACGGCGATGTGGCCGAACCGCGGGTTGATACGCAGTTCCCAGTGCTGGGTGTAGCCGCTCCAGGTCTTGGGCGACACCGCCGGTTTCTTGGAGTCGGAGAACTGCGTCCAGATCCGCTGCAGCGGTGTGCGACCGAGGCGAGGGTCGAACCGACGGGCACCGAGGGCGGCTTCGTTGTCGCGTTCGGATTTGAACGCCTTGGCTTCGCGCAGCGTCGGGAACGTGGCCGATGTTTCGACCCAGCCGGATAGGGCGTCGGGGTCGCGGATTAGATAGCGGACTTGGTAGCGAGGCTCCCCGGCGGCGTTCAGCCGTTTACGGATGCCACGTGGCGTGTTTCCGGACATTAACGGCGCACCTGCTTGAGCCAGGATCGGACTTCGGCGCAATCCCAGCGGCGCACCCGCTCTGACAATGTGTAGCAGGGCGGCCCGATCTGTTCTCCAGTCGTTTCGCGGAGTGCAGCCCAGCGATTGAGCGTCGCGGCTGACACGCCGAGGAGCGCTGACACCTGATCCGCGGTCAGCAGCTCAGGAAAGTTGCCTGCGGCGACGAGTGCCTCCCTTAGGCCTTGAGTGACCATCGCTTCACCTCGCTGCGCGGATCGAGTCGAACCAGGCTCGTGTACGCGGCAATCCGGCATCGGTGTCGGCTTGGCCGCCGGTGATTCCCCACAGGTCGAATGCCCACCGCTTCATGGCGGAGATCTTGGTCTCACCGCAGTGGTGGAGTTCGGCGTCGTCGCCCAGGATCAGGGCGGTGCCGATGACTTCGCCGCACGACCATCGATGCCGATACTCGTCCCACCCGTGTCTGCCGACGAGGTAGGCACGGTGGATCAGATCATCGGCATGCCGCGCCAGCTGATCCTTATCGGGTGGTTCGAAGATGGACCAGCCGTCACTCATCGCGCTTACCTCCGGCAGTCTGCTTCCGCCCGTACTGCCTTGCAGTGGAGCGGATTTGGTCATCGCTCCAGAAGTCGGAGCGCACCTTGGTTACTTGGCCGTCCTCAGCGATCACGTAGCCGGTGCCCGGTCGCTCGGGGCTGATCCGGTGTGCGGGGGCCTTGTCAGCCATCCCGTCGCCGAGGACCATCGTCACTTCGTCGCGGGAACGCAGTCGGAGCGCGATGGTCTGCGTGAATAGCCCCCGCATCGGAAGGACTTCTTTTCGTGGGTCTTGTAGAAACGCCGCCACGACGATTCCCAGCGCACGGCCCTTGGTGAGGATCCGTGACAACGAGGCGACGGCTTCTTTGCGCAGGGCCGGGTCACTCATGTACGCGGTCACTCCGGCCAGTTCATCGATCAGTACCACCACAAGGGGCGAGGCTTTGGTGGGAATGTGGTCGCGTACGCGACCGGCCATTGCGTTGCCACGCTTGTCCATCAATTTCTCCAACGACGCAAGGGTTTTCACGGCGTCGGCTTCCGTGGTGGCGACCTTGATGAACAGATCGGACCCCACTGACAATTCGATGCCGTACTTCAGATCGATTCCCACCGGGCGAACCACGCCGGCGGCGACAGCAGGACTGAGCCCAGCGGCAATGCTCCAGAACACGGAACCTTTGCCGGCTCCGGAGCAGCCCACGGTGAGGGTGTGTCGGCCGCTCAAGGGCAGCGTCCAGACTGACCCGTTTTCGCATCGGCCGAGCGTGACTCGCGTCGTCGCAACAGCTGTCGGGAGAGTGGCGTTACCCACCGTCGACAACTGTTCCCGCATGACCAGTTCGATCCGAAGCGTCCCGGGGGAGATGACAACCGACCGCGCCGAGTGTGCGCCCGCAGCGTCGCGGATCGCTGGAACCGCGCGCTCCAAGTCGTCGACCGTCTGTCCCATTCTTGCCCGTACCGTCAGATGCAGAATGTTTCGAGACACGCTTGTTCCCAACAGCTTTGGATGAAACCA
This sequence comes from Mycobacterium simiae, assembly GCF_008370645.1. GTDB lineage: Bacteria > Actinomycetota > Actinomycetes > Mycobacteriales > Mycobacteriaceae > Mycobacterium > Mycobacterium simiae_A. The sequence goes on along the minus strand of NZ_VTZN01000006.1, from coordinate 37,903 downwards.
CCGTGTCGACGCGACTTGCCGTCCTTCCTTGTCGCGCCGGGTGACCTGCTCGGAGGCTGACAAGCCGCAGCGCTTGCACAGCCGCTGCCATGAAATGTGTGCCCAGAGTTGCCAGCGCAGCAGCCGGGCAGGTGTTGCGAAGCGTTCCTCGTAGGTCTCCGGTGAGTGCAGCCGCCAGTAGATCTGGGCTATTTCGGCAATGATGACGACGACCGCCATGCAAAGGGCGAAGCTGGTCAGTAAGTGCAGCAGGTGGTCGAACCGCAGCGGGGTATCGGGATCGATGGGTGTGTACGGGTCGGGGTTCATGCGGACTCCCGACCTGAGTTGGATGTCGTGGACGCCGCGGATGGCTTGCCCGGCGCCTTCATGTCCGTGGCTCGAAACGACCATGCGATCCGCGAGAAGGCGCCCGACTTTTCGATGTATGGCAGGGCGGTCAGTCCTTCGAAAACCACAGGGGTGAAAGGTGTTCCGCTGGAATTGGTGGGTGCAATGGGTTGCACCGATGCGGCGAACTTCACCGTCACCGTGCGACTGCGCTTTGGTGCTGTTGGATCTCCGTCGAGCACTTCGACCTGCCACATCGGTATACCCGTGTCGCGGTCCCTCGCCTGTATGCGGTTCTCGCCCGAAGACTTGTCGAAGTCGATCATCGGCGTCACCTCGGACACGACGAACGCACCGCATGAGAACACCTGATCGTGCCCGATCTGGAGCCATTTGGGGATGGCCATGTTTCACTCCCTTGTATGCATGCTTTGGACCGTCACCGGCCTGGGGTCGGTTCTTATGGCTAGACATTAGCTAGTCATAAACTAGACAATAGCAGTCCGCTTGACTAGGCGCAGCAGTTTCGCCGTCAGGTGGGATAACGCGGCAATGTCCAGTAAGAAGTCACCGTGATGGCTGCGAACACACAGAATTCGCTCCCGCCAATGTGCGGGGCGGCGTCTTGGATGCTGGGATCAGAGCGGACGGTAGTGTTTAGTACGGTCTAGCTTTTGACTAGCCCAGCGCTGGTCCGAGGAGGGCTTATGTTGCAGTTTGGCCAGATTGACCGCCAGGTGGATACGCCTCCGTTCGAACAGATCGCGCAGATGTTGCGACGTGCAATTACGTCGCGCCAACTGGCGCCTGGTGAGCGCCTGCCTACAGAGACGAAACTCGCTGAGCAATTTGGCGTCGCGAGGATGACCGTCAGGCGAGCAGTGCAGGAACTTCGTGATGAGGGCCTTCTAGTGCCGGCCTCACGCCGTGGACTCGCTGTCAGGGCGATGCCGTCGATCAGGGAACCGTGGCCTCAGGAACCCGGTTACCCCACCGAAGCGACAATGCCAAATTTCAATCTCTGGGGAGATGTCGCACCGCTGATCGCCCAGACCGAGAATATCCGTACACGGATGTACGTCTTGTCCGGCGATCTCCACACCGACGTTGGATGGCTGGCGGGTGATCCGGTAGTAGCGGCCGCTCTCCTTGGAACTCTTGCCGGTATCGGATTGGCAGAAGCGGACGTACTAGGTGCTCTGGCGGCGCGCCTCCACTTGCATATCCCCGATCTCGATCAGGCTAACGAACTCGCCAGCGCAGTAAAGGCTGCCGGGCAAGCGTTTACAGAGGCTTGCGGTGCTGCGCAATCTGCAGCGGACGCAATACGGCGCTACGGGTTGGCAAACTCGGACTTGCCCACTGCGAAAACACGTGAACCGTCGTCGCAGGTCGACGGCGAGCCTGACCTGCGGTCAGGAGGAGTCTGAGTTCCGGTCTACGACTCGCGTGCATGTCCCAGTCGATCGGCGAGTCAGCGATCTCCGGGAGGCCGATCCGCTGAACCGGGATGGTCTGATCCTCAAGGGCGTCCTCGGCGTTCTTTCCCCACCGGTCGGTTGTCGAGATAATGATCCGGTTGGCGAACGGGTTCTTACCCGACGCGGTGAATAACGAGTCGATGTCCTCTTTGCGTAGCGTGTGCGTCGCCTCGTAGAACTTGCACTGGATCGCCGTGTATTCACCACTGTCACGCTAACGGGCAACGAGATCAATTCCGGTGTCGGGCTTACCTTTCCGGCCAGGCCAATCTATCCACCGCCACACTTCGTCGTACTGCTGCGACGACAACGGGTCCAGGTCGAAGTAGCGGACCATCAGTTTCTCGAACTTGGTCCCGCGTTCTGAGTTCGACGGGGCCTCGCGGAACGCCTCCATCACCTCGTGGATCGACCCCATGCTGTGTGCTCCCTCGGCTATCGACGTGTGCGTCAGAGAGCCTAGGGGGCGGAGGCGATCGAGACTGACGGTTCAAGGGGCACGCGTGTCGCAAGGTATGTCGGCGCAGATCGCTAGCCTGCTGCGATGGCAGCCAGCAGCATCGTACCGTTCGGTCACGGGTCGATCGAGAACATCGCGAGGATCATCGGAGAGTTGTACTCCGGCCCTGAGTTGACACGGCTCCTCGCTTCGGTGGGGATGCCGGACTCTCTCGGCGAGGGCCAGACGAAGTGGAAGCGCCTTGCCGCGAGCATGCAGGAGCAGCAGTACTCGCAGGGTGACGGCCGACCGGTCCTGGCTGTCGTCATCGCGGCGATGAAGCCCGAGATTGTCTGGGACCGCCAGGCCAAAGCCGCGGTGGCCCGAGACGAGCTGAACCAGGTGCTGTCGCTCTCGGGCTACCGGGTGCGCGCAAGCGGGACCATCGGCCCCGCTGAGAAGGCCACCACGGCATCGGAGGCATCCGCCCGGAGCGGGCGCCTTCGCACGCTCCTAACAGAACGCGGCGCACACCCGGAGGTTCTCCTCCACTGCCGGACCGAGCTGCTCAAGACCGACTACTACGAGGCCGTGTTCGAGGCCGTCAAGGGACTCGGTGCACGGCTGCGGGAGAAGTCCGGACTCGATGAGGATGGGCGTCCGCTGGTGCAGGCGGCGCTCCGCGGAAAGCAGCCGCGCGTCATGCTCACGGACTGCTCCACCGTCACCGAGCGCAACGAGCAGGAGAGTGTCGCGCTGTTGGCCGAAGGTGTCTTCGCCGCGTTCCGGAACCCGGCCGCCCACGAGCCCAAACTCGTCTGGGAGGTGAGCGAACAGGACGCGCTCGACGTGCTGGGAACCCTGTCGATGATCCACCGCCGCCTCGACGGTGCACGCAGCAGAACCCGCTGACCTCGCAGCATGGACGTCGGAGCAGTGTCCCACCCAAGCGGATCTCCGGTGACGGCGCGTCGCCCGGTGAAGTCCGGTGTGCGGCATAGGCTTCTAGACGCGTATCCATGGGTTGAGAGGGCAGGGCGCAATGACTGCATCGACACGATCTTCGGGATCGACGGCCACTTCACCCGGACCGGAAGCTAGCGGCTTCTGCTCAAGCTGTACGCGGCGCTGATCGTCCCGGGCAACCACGATGGCGACCGGAACAGATGCTGGATTGCTGGAAAGCCCTAGACCGCAGTCTGTCTACAAGCACGCGATCCTCGAGCAATACGTCATCAGGTTCGCGACGATGACGGCGAGCAGGCTGAATCCGAAGCGGTCGGTACTCTTCGATGGGTTCGCTGGCCGTGGTCGCTTCGAAACCGGCGAAGCAGGTTCCGCAGAGCACATGATGCTCGCCTCGCAAAAGGTCAAGGCCACGACCCGGATCGATCTTCTCCTGGTTGAGAAAGATCCGAAGGACTACGAATCTCTCAACACGGTGGCCGACGAGTACCGCGCCCGCGGTATCCACATCGACGGCTACAACGGTGACTGTGGGGATCACATCGACGAGGCTTTGCAGCTGGCCGCCGCGGCCAGTCTGTTCGTCTTCCTCGACCCTTGCGGCGCCGTGCTTCCGATGGACTCCATCAGGGGCATCCTCCACAAGCGGGGCAACTGGCCGCGGACAGAGGTGTTGCTGAACTTCAGCGCGGACCTGATCCGACGAGCAGGTGGCCAACTGAAGAAGGGCCAACTAGACCTCGGCGGAGTCGCGAAGGCAGATGCCGTGTGCGGCGGCGAGTGGTGGCGAGACGTCGCGTTGCAGGCCTACGCCGCCTGCAACGGGAAGAACTGGGAATCAGCCGCAGAGGCCGTAGCCATGGAGTACGCTGGGCGGCTCGCCGGCGGAACGGGGTACGGGTTCGTCGTCGCACCGGTGCGGCGGCAGGTCCACCACCAGCCGGTCTACTACCTGATCTTTCTCACCCAGGATCCCCACGGCTTCTGGGTCTTCGGTGTCGCCGCTGCCAAAGCTCGCGAGAAGTGGATCGACTTCCTCGGGCCGGACCCAGACGAACGAGAAGGGATGCTGTGGGACACCGTGGCCGACCAGATCGAGAGGGAACACTCCAAGGCGATCGCACACATCACCGACAACCTGCGGCGACTGACGGAGGACGGTAAGCCGAAGGCAGTCGTCCGTCACGTCAAGGGGGTGTTCGGGGATTTCTACGGGGAGGCCAAGGAGACCGCGTTCACGGCAGCGGTTCGGGCGCTGGTGAAGTCTGGTGAGATCGAATTCGAAACGAAGGGTCAGAAGCCCCACCAGCACGTCATCCGCAAGGTGGTGTGATCTACCCCGTAGCGGCCTCGGGCATCTCGTCCCACAGCTGGCCTTCGAGTTCTCGACCGGCAGCCTTCGGGGTGCGGCCGCCCCACTGCTTGAAGAAGAACGGGACCTCGGCCTCGGTGCACGCATCACGGATGCCCTGCGCCCACGACAGCTGCATGGGCCTGTACCTGGGTCCCGACTCGCCGCCGGCGATCACCCAGCCGATGCCGGTGAGGTCGATTCCGTCGAGCGGCCCGAGCAGCGGCTCGCACGACAGGAACCGGACGGCGGCTGGCACCTCGCGGAGATGATTGACGCGCGGCAGCGCCTCGGCGTTCTCCACCGACACGCCCATCCAGAGGTTGTCCGGCCAGTCCAGCTTGTCGGCCACCCGCCGCAATCGGAGACTGCGCTTCGTGAGCACCTGGTAGGTGTTCTGCGGGGTTTCTCGGCAGACGTCGAACACGTCGCGGATGAAGTCGATCGGCACCCGAGCATGGAAGAGGTCGCTCATCGAGTTCACGAACACCACTCGGGAGTTGCGCCAGCGCCGCGGCTCGTCGAGGGCCTGCGGGTGCACCGTCACGCCGAAGCCGGGGCCGGAGGTGCGCGGGTCGCCGTCCTGCTGGTACTTCGCCGAGCCCATCGCCTTGAGGCGCTTGGCCAGCGTCATTGCGTAGCAATGGTCGCAGCCTGTAGACACGCGGTCGCAGCCGGTGACGGGGTTCCAGGTGGCCTCGGTCCACTCGATCGCCGAACGGTCCGCCATCGCACGCTCCCCTCAGCTGCGGCTCCAGTCGTTGCCGCCACTCTATGGTGTGGTACCGATGTGTCGGGCGAGACCATTGTGGCCGGTGTGTCGCACGTGACTCCGGCCGGGGTCTACCGGGCCGGTTGGATGAACAGCGGCCGGTGGAACTGCTCACCGTCGGGGTGGTCGAACCGCTCCCAGCCGAGTGACTCCCAGAACTCGTTCGACTCCTCGCTGTAGGCGAACAGTCGTCGGTCCGGGTGCCGGTCTTCCAACGCCTGCACCGCCCTGGTACCGACACCACGGCCACGGGCGGCGGTGGCCACCTCGAAGAACTGGATCTCCAGGCGCTCCGGACCAAGCTTCGGGACGCCGAGGTACTGCGGGTTCACACCGCCGGGATCGTCGAGCTCGGCGCGGGCGACTTCGGAGCCGCCTTCCAGCACCTGCACGAACCACGGCTCATCAACGGCGTAGTACCGCGGTTCATCCCACCAGCGCTCGTTCTCGTAGGGCACCTCGAAGTCGAACGGAGGGAGCCAGGAGTACTTGCTTGCACCACCGCGGCGATGATCGACCAGCGTCAGAGTCACGGCTGTCAGTCCTGCAGCTCGTAGGGGACCGAGGAGTAGTACCGGTCGAACTCGTCGTACTCCGCGATCCCGCTGAGCAGCCGCGCCACCGCGAGGCCGTACTGCGTGATGCGCAGGCCCTGGTGCCCACTGCCGAGCGGCACGATTCCTCGGCCGCCGTCGACGTGCACGTAGTTCACCCGGTCCACCAGCGAGCCGCGCCAGAAGAAGTCGGCGATGCTGATCTCCCGGATCTCGGAGTCGGGGAAGTTCTCCGACCACTCGAACTTGAGCTTGTGCTCGTGCTGGCTCTCCGGCATCCCGTACGCCACCGTGAGGTCGATGTCCGCGCGGTACACGGCCACCTCGACGTGGCTGTCGTGGTCGATGCCCGAGGTGCCGTCGGCGGGACTGCTCCACGCGCCGAAGCGGTCACGGTACGTCGGCCCCGACAACTTGATGCGCTGCCACTCGGCGGGGCGCGAGCTGGCGATGAGCGTCTGCAGTTCGTCGAGCCTCATGGGTTCCTCCCTGGGTGTAGCGGTGTTGTCGGCGTCACAGTAGGCCGGGGCACCGACAACCCCACCGGGCTCGCGCGGCGGGCCGGATGTGGCGCGAGAAGCGCCTCCGGATCGAACTGCCGCCCAACGGCAGGCTGTATGTGGTGTTCCGTGTCTCGGCGCGGATCGGGCTGCCGCCGGAGGAGCCGGAGAAGAAGCCGAAGCGCAAACCGGAGGACTGAACGGCTACTTTCGGCTCCGCTGGTTCCCACTCCGGCGAGCGCTACGTCCTCGACCTGTGCGACGAGGCGCTTGGCGTACCCGGGACCCCGCAGGCGAGGTTCGACTGGCTGCGCGGTGACCCCTCGCCGTCGCGGCCGCGCGGAACGCCGCTGCCCGTCGACGGGTACTGGCCGGACCTCGGGCTCGTCGTCGAGTTCCAGGAGGAGCAGCACTCGCAGCCATCTCTGTTCTTCGACCGTTGGCAGACCGTCTCCGGGGTCGGCCGTGCCGAGCAGCGGCGCCGCTACGACGAGCGCTAGCGCACCGAGATCTCGGACCACGGGCTGCGCCTCGTGCTGATCGAAAAGTCCGCCTTCACCGTGAAGTCGAAGCGGATTGCCCGTGACCGTGCACGGAACCTCGCGGTCGTCTGTGGGCACCTCGGACCGGGTTGAGTTTGAGTTCGTACCCGCTTCGATCCCGGCTCTGGCCAACACGTTCTACCTGCATAGACGCGGGTCATGCACTCGGTGGATAGTTCGATTCGTTCGGTTCTTGTCGGCCTTCGGTGTGTGAATTTCAGTCGCGTGAAGTTGATCGAGGTGCTCAGCCTGGTCACCGGGACTCTTCTGTCAGCAGCGGCAGCAGGATCTCGGCGGCCTCGGTCATGTTGTGCCGTGTCACAAGCAGCGCGAGGATCTGTTCCGGCGTCTGCGGCGGGTTGGTCCGGCGATTCGACATCTCTCGCAACGCACGCACTCCTGCATGCGGGTGCGCCGACACCGTGTTGGCGGCGAACTGATGTGGGTGCACGGTCTCGATATCGGCTTCCACGAGAACGGTTGCGGTGCTGAAGCCGGCCCGGCGATCGTCGGTGACGATGGCGTCAGCTTTGCCGATGATCGCGGCGTGGGCGACGTGGCCGTCATCGGGATCGTTGAGCCCGTAGCTGTACTCCCGGTCTTTGGGGGCTTGGATCTCCGAGCCTGGAAACGCCTGCTTCAGCTGATCGAAAAGGTGCTGTCGGCGACCGGCGCTATCGCTGATCCCGCGCTTGTCGTGCAGGCCGGCGAGTACGTAGTCCAGCTCGAAGAGAATCCCGGACCCCCATACGGGTGAGTACGCCTCCTCAGTGGCCAGCTGCAGCAGGAAGTCGCGCTGAAGGTTCGGCACAAGGGCGCAGGTGTCGAGGACGGCGCGATACACGTTGGCGAGTCTTTCAGACTTCGCGGACGGTCAACGCTTGCGCTTGGCCTCGGCGAGCAACTCGGCGACCTCGTCGGCGTCGGCATCCGCGAACTCCGCCGAGCTCTCGGTGATGAACCGGTTGCGCCGGGTGTGAAGCTCCTCGCGGTAGGCAAAAACATCGGCAAGCCGCAGCTTGCGCCGGACCGCGCCGGGCACGTGCGCGTGCAATTCTCCGTTCTCGATGAGGCGAACTACCGTGGGACGGCTCAGGCCGAGGATCTCGGCGGCCTGCTGGGTGGAGATTTCCTGGTCGCGGGTCAGGATGCTGATCGACTGACCGTGGCTGAGGGCGTGGGCGGCACGCTTGAGGACCTCGTGAAGCTGTTTGGTCAGTTCGACGCGGTCGTGTTCGCTCGCACCGGACAGAAAGAAGGCAGGCTCAGGAGAGGTCCCATGACGGGCCTCGTGCGCCTCGATGAAGCTGAGGATATCGGCGAGCCCATTGGCATCGGCCGGAACCGGGTTAACAATCTCCGCGGAGGCGCTGCTCATGGGTCTCACTTCCTTTCATCTCACCGCTGGAACTCGACCAAAGAGTAGCAGAGTTACGAAAGTTACGAAAGGATGAGGTGTCGGCCTATGTCCGGTCGGTCTGCAGGCTATGTCTGGTGGGTCTGCAACGCAGCGGCAAGCTGCACGGCAAATTCCGGCCCGTTGTTTACGAGTGCGTACCCGCCGGCCAGCCCACCTTGGTTGCAGAGCGTTTGTCGTCGCCGAACACGCCGATGCACGACAGCTCCGGTTTTATAAGCGACGCGCGGGACCACGCGAACGGCCGTGCGCGGCACCACAGCAGTGGGGAAGCGGATCGTCGAGTCGCCGTAAATCGCCTGGCTGCGTGACCACCGCCGCATGATTCGGCGGGCAGCCAGGTATGCGTCCTGGGCGACCTCGACGACGGCAAGGGCTTTCTTGAGTCCGTACACACCCCAGAACCGGCCGGGTCCGCGTCCAGGATGCCGCCACAGTTCGGGAACTGTGTGCTGATATTCCTTGTCGCCGTGCAGGTTTGGCGACGAGTGCTTGGTGAAGTAGATCGCCAACCGTTTCGGGTCGCAGGCCCGCAGCCCGCTGCGCACGTCGATGGCGGTGCCGGCCAGTCGGTGCCGCGCCTTCTGCTCGGTGTCGGGATGGTCGACAACCTGAGCCCACGCATCAGACAACCACTGCGCGAAACCTCGCCCCGAGCGTCCCGGCGACATCGGCGGCGCCATCCACAGGTGAATGTGCGGAGCGCCCCGGCGCTGGAACTCCAACTTCCAGATGTATCGGGCCGGCTCACTGTATTCTCGTTGAAAGCGTTTGCGCCACAACACCATATGCCGCTTGACGCTGGCGCCATCGGGCGCGACGACCTCCCAGTGTCCGGGGTAGGTGAGTGTCACCATGGCCGGGACACGGCCGGACTCGACGAGAGGGCTGTAGTCGAGCTCGGCGAAGGTGCGGCACATTGCCGACCGCGATTTGCGGGACCACTCGGTGATGACAGCGCCAGTGCAGCGGTGGTCGGTCGCCGAATTGCTCCGTCGTGTCGAAGACACGACGGCCTGATCATCGTTCCCGCCTATGCGGGCGATGTCATCCCTGATCTGCAGCTTCGCGTCGTCAACGTCACGTTGGTGACGACCGACGGCCCGCTCGGCGGCTTTCTCGGCCCGCACGGGATTGGTCCACCCGAGCCGCACTACGCCGGGACCGACGGTGATGCGAAAACGTCCCGATTCGGGTTCGGTGCCTCGACGGTCAGGACCGGAAGCCCACGGCGCTGCCGGCTCGAACAGTGCCGCAGCCGTGGTGACCATCTCGGGACTTGGAAACCGCAGCCCCAATGCGTCGATCGCCCGTAGCTCGCCGGCCGCGACCCCCTCGGCAAGCGGGTCGCGGACACTTTCGGCACATATAACAAGCCCGCCCGGCGCGGCGGGATTGAGGCCTGTGCCGCGGTCGACGTCCGGCCGACCACTGCCGCTCTCGCGCCCTGCGGCCTGGGCGGCCTCGGGCGCTCGCGACCTACCGTCAACCGAGGCACCGGCAGTACCGTGCCGCAAAGGCGGGTGTTGTGATGCCGATGTCGAGTCCCGCGTCGAGGGCGTCGGTACGGCGGCTGACGATGCGATGCTGGGCATCGGGATGCCTGCTCCCCGGAGCCCACGACGCTGCCCACAACGCAAGTGGCAGCGCGGAAGCTCCTGATAGGGAGTGCAAGCACCGTGTCCGGTTTATGTCCGTTCGTCGGACAGACTGAAAACGTCAGCCCTGCTCAACGCGGCGCATAGGGCACACGGAAGCAGTTAAACCGCAGGTCAGCGGCTAATCCGTCCGCCTGAAAAGCGGAAGGTCGGCGGTTCGATCCCGCCCCTGGCCACGGGGAAAACCCCTTCTGAACGGCGTTTTCAGATTATTACCCCGTAGGGGTATTGGGCTTCTGCTCATCCGATGTGTCACGCGATGTCACAAGACCGCCGAGCGTCGCCGCGGCCTCCGCGAGCATCGAAGGGGAGGAGTGGGCGTAGGTGCGAAGGGTGAAGCTGGCGTCGGTGTGTCCCAGCCAAGCCGCGATCACGGCCAACGGAACGCCGCGCTGGTGCATCAACGTCGCGCACGAGTGCCGAGCGTCGTGCAGTCGGACGTGAGGGAGACCGGCCGCCTTAAGAGTGCGCGACCAATACTTGTAAAGCGTATCCGGGTGATACGGGCTCCCGAACTCGTCGGCGACCACGTGGCCCTGACCGATCCACTTGCTGCCCGCCGCCAACTGCTCTTCCCGGCTGCGCTGCCGTGCCCGGCGAAGGATCGGCAGCAGCTCGTTGGGGACCGGCAGCACCCGCCGGCCTGCGTCGGTCTTGGGATCGGACTCAGCCGCTCCACCGGACACGGCCACCCGATTCGCGGCCACCGCTAGGGTCGGCGGCGTGGAGCCCAGATCAATTCCCGACCACCGCAGCGCCGCGATCTCGCCGCGCCGCAAGCCGAGAAGGGCTAAGTGCACGAACAACTCCAGTCGTTGCCCGGACATGTTGGCGAACAACGTCTCGACCTGCTTGACGGACAGCGTGTGCATCTCAGGCTTCACGGTCGGCAATGGGCGGACCAGTGCGGGCACGTTGCGGCTGACCACTCCCTGATCCACTAAGTCCTGCCAGACCGACCGCAGCCGTGCCAGCATGGGGTTGATACTGGTCGCCGCCCACGCACTACGGGTCTTCTTGCCCTTGAGCTTCGTCGGTGCGTTCCAGGTGCCCGTCTCGCTGGTGCCTTCGACCAAACTGCGGACCACCGTCTCGATATCGGACTTCGTGATCTGCTGTACGGGTTTGGCGCCCAGCGCGTCGACGGCCGGGCGTAGCGCCGTGATGTAGGCACTGCGAGTCTTGGAGCGCAGACGCTGGTCTACACCGAACTGGTGGCGCTGTTCCGTGAGGCTCGGTTGCGACGCCAGGTCATCATCGTCACCCACAACGCCAACTTGGTCGTGAACGCCGACGTCGATCAAGTGATCGTCGCCTCCTGCACCAAGCACGGGGGCGGCACGCCACCCGAGTTCTCCTATGTCAGTGGCGGCCTCGAAGACAAGGTGATTCGGGATCACGTCTGCAAAATCCTTGAGGGTGGCGAGACCGCCTTCAAGGAGCGGGCGCGGCGCTTGCGCGTATCGCTGAGCCGCTAGTGTCGTGAAAGCTACGGAAATGGAGTTCCCCCGGGAACTCGGCTAGGCCGTGGCCCGCGAAAAGTCGGTGCGGCGTGCGACCCATGTCCGAATACGGACCGATGCTGGCTCTGTCTATTCGGGGCCGAGGGCAAAGATGGGATCTAGATAGGAGGATACCAGGTTGATCTGGTCGTCGAGGTTCTCGTCGCAGACGGATTCCAGATTCTCCTTGCGGCGCCATGCGGCCCATTTGGCTTGTGCGACTGCGCCGTAACCGGCCAGGTGTGGTGCGACGGGTTCGAGGGTGACGCCGCGGTGGCGCGCGACGGCTCGAGCCGAGCGGAGCAGCTCTTCGGGGTCGATGCTTTGGCGAGCCAGTGCGACGATGTCGACGTAGTCTCGCCAGCGAGTGCTGGTGATGCCGCGTTCGAGGATGGTGACGCCCTTCTCGGCGACGGTGGTCTCCGGGGCGTAACCGAAGAGCGTGATTGGCTCGCCAAGGATCCGCTCGATGGTCACCTGCCGCGGTGGTGGCACTATCGGATCGCCGGTGGATACGTCCCAAACTGCGATACCTTTCCACTGGCCGATGGAGGCGGCGACTCGTACGCGCAAGCCGGGGTAATCGGCGTGCTCGCGGATCTCCTGCACGTTGATCGTGTCGATGTCGAACACCACCCCGTCATCGACATCGATCGCGGCGATGTCACGGACCACCTTGGCGAGATGCTCGGCAGTGACGTCCGCCGCGACGGCGTTCGCGTCGGTGTCCTTGGTGGGTCGCCGTACCCCGTAGGCGGCCAGCAGAATTCCGCCTTTGAGGACGAAGTCGCCGGCATGCGAGGTACGGGTGAGTCGATCCAGGAACGATTCGAGGGTGTGCCGGATTAGGTACTCCTGCGTAGGAGCTCCGGGTCCGATCTTCGCCGCTGTGGCTCGACGAGCAAGGGCCTGGATCTGGCGGAACACCCCGTCGCTGGAGGTCACCCCAGGATCTCCAATGCCTGAAGGACAGGAGATTTCGCTCGGGGTAGTCGGGATGCGATCTCGATCAGCCGGGCCGGTTTGCCGCCGCGACGTAGCCACTCCCGCAGCGCATCGCGCGCTAGTTCGTATCCGACTTCACCGCGCAGGCGGAATGCGTCGGCAATCGACCGTTCGGGGGAGTAGATCCCGATCGTCTGATCTGATCCGGGGATGGCGATATCTTCGCGTCCGATCTCAAACGTGGCCCGGTCGAATTGATGCCACGCGATCGCGCCCGTGCTGACCGGTGTCCTCGCTCCGCGGTTGATGGCGACATCCAGCTTGGCGGGTATCGCATCGGTCAGATCATGATAGGCGAGCGCGGAGGTCAGGCAGATCGTCGCCTCCGGGCGACGTGTCGCGGCCTCGATCTGGTCCCAGTCGGTGGCTGACGCCTTTGCAGGAAGGTAGATGCCGCGGGCGATGCGGTCCAACCGGCCCGCGCGTGCACCGCGGTAGAGTCCGCTGCGTGACAGGCCGGCCTGGCTGGCAGTGCTCGGCGTCAGGGCTTCCACGACACCACCTCCTTTACCTCGGAACCTTTGATACGGAACGTTTACAGATAATGTTACCTGTAGACGGTTCGTGTCGGCGTGAGTCAGGGACCAGCTTGGGACCACACGCTATGCGCGATACGGAGCGATCTGCGCTTTCGTGAACGATGAGGAGCCGTTGAAGCCCGATGTGTCACAAAGATGTCACTAGAGCGGCACCCCCACCGATAGTCCAACGCACTGAAATCACAGGTCAGAGGAGTGGGGCACAGTTCGGCGACCTGGGGAAACGTGTCCGCCTGCGAACTGAAAAGCGGAAGGTCGACGGTTCGATCCCGCCCCTGGCCACCGGTTCTGAGCCGCGGCGGTACGCCTCCGACGCCGGGCAGTGTGCCCGATTCGGGCCGGTCACCGTCGCCGACGCGGATCGCCGGCTTGCCGCCCTGGCGTGCTTGTTACAGCCAAAAAGCGCGGTAGGCGGCCCTGAGCCGTTACGGCGGGGCTCGCCCACTGGAGTGGTTCGGCGTAAATCCGATCGAGGTCCGCCCCGCGGTCTGTTGCGCCAAGCGATGGCGAAGCGCCGCACGGTCTGTTTCGTCTGCGGTGTTAGCAGCTCAGCAGAGGACATCGAGCAATCTCCCTCGGCTAATCATCACCAGCTCGACTATGAAGCGGCGCGTAAGGTCGGACAACCCCGGGGCGGCGGAAACCAGATCCCTAACGGACTTAGACTCCACCGCCAAGATCCGCTCACGCCGGTAGTCGCGGGTGCTTGGCTCGCACAGTGCCACCGCAGATCCGGCCAGTTCGACCAGCGTCTGCCATCGGGTGCCTAGGCGATGCTCGAACCGGCCCGCGTAGCCGTATCTCGCCCAATCTGCGATCGTTCCCCCGTGCAGGTGTTGAGCACGCGCCGTGTCGGTCAGCGTGAACCCGAGGCTGGCCGCGTGATCAAACGACGGACACAACGCTTCCGTTTCCATCGCTCCCGGCGGCGGCACGACGACAGCCCAGTTGCGATCATGACGGTCGCCGTGAGCGATCAACGCATCGAATACGAAATATCCGGCAAACGCGTCGAACGCGCCGAACTGATTCGGCATCGCTGACTCTGGCGGCACGGTGAACCGCCTGAGGGCGTGCCGAATGTTGTGAACGCTGTGCCACGCTGTCCTGGATCATGCGGGTCATAGTCGGGCACGACCTCGGGCAGCAACACCTGCCCTGCCTGCAGCTCCCAATTCGACAACCGCTCGTCCTCAGCCAGAGCTCCACGGACGCCGTTTCGGACAGCCAGTTCGACCGGGGCCGCCGGCACTCCAATCAGCCGCGCCACCTCGCTGCCAAGCTTCTCCACGATGTCTGCGCTGAGCGAGCGGTCGCGTTCGGGCCGGGCCGGCTTGAACAGCCAGGTGCGCTCTCGCCATGGATGCTTGAGCCAGTCGGGTGGATACTGACCCTGACTTTAAAGACCCGGGATGGACCAGTCATCGGCAGAGATGACTGACCAAGGAGCGAGCATGGGGTCATTGTGCCTCGCGTGAGCCTGGAGACCGGTCGCTGTCTCCGGCGGTGTTCACTAACGGTTAAGTCGGTGTCAGTGACGTGGTCGGCACCAGCGGCTGACAACACCCGTTACTCCGCTCGAGGTCCCTGCCGCCGAAGCCGCAAGCTGGGATGCGAGCGCTGGGCCGTCGTTCACGAGCAGGTAGCTAGCCGCAAGTCCTGCTACGACCGCGGTGGGAAGCGACGGGTGCAATCGCCCTAGCCAGCCTTGGACCTTGACCAGCGGCGCACGATCCGCCGAGTTAAGCGGTACCCGTCTTGAGCGACAACTACAATCGCGGTGGCCCGCTGCATCCGTGCACGCCCCAGAACCGGCCTGGGCCCCGGCCCGCCCGCCGCCAGGCGTCGGGGATGATGTGCTGGATTCCTTGTCGCCCAATTGATTCGGTGATGAATGTTTGGTGAAGTAGATCGCAAGCCGTTTGGGGTCGCAGGTGCGCAATCCGTTGCGGATGTCGACGGCCGTGCCGGCGAGTTCGTGCCGTGCGCGTTGCTCGGGGTCGGGATGGGCCGCGATCTTGGCCCAAACGTGCGAAAGCCACTCCCGGAGCGGGCGACCCAATCGGCCGACGGCATGCCGAGGAGCCATCCACAGGTGAATGTGCGGGGCGCCCGCGGCGCCGGAACTCCAGCTTCCAGATGTATCGCGCGGTTCACCCCATTCGCGTTGGAATCGCTTGCGCCACAGCACCATGTGCCGCTTCACACTGGCCCCGTTAGGGGCGACGCTTTCCCGGTCGCCGGGGTAGGTCAGCGTGACCATCGGCCAGTGGGTCAGACATGTCACGGCTGGCCTTGATGCATGAGCCAGTCGGACACCCCGGATCGTCCTACAGATCGTGCCGTCGTCAAACTAGCTTAGTAGCGGTTTCAGCATCGGTGCGACGGCCGTGCCGTTGAAACCCTGGGATGAGTATTGGCACCTGGCGGCGGTACTGGCGGTACTGATCGCCGAGCGCCGCGATTAGATCATGTTCTTCTAGTTGTAGTGCAATGAGGATGTAGCCGGTTGTCGCGAGCGCGAAGAGCAGGTGCCCTGCGGTCATCCTGGGCGCGGCCCAGAAAGCGATAATGAACCCCAGCATGAGAGGGTGCCGCACGACTCGGTATAGCAGGGGGGCCCGAAATGCAATGTGGGTGTACGGCTTTGCGTGCCACGCCAGATATACGTGTCGAAGTCCGAATAGATCGAAGTGATTGATCATGAATGTCGACGCCAGGACCGTGGCCCAACCCAGCCAGAACAGCACCTGTAGTCCGATCCGCCCCGGTGGCCACGTCACGTTCCAGACGACCGCGGGCATCGTCCGCCACTGCCAGAACAAGATGAACAGGACCAGACTCGACGCCAACACGTAGGTGCTGCGTTCAACGGTTGTGGGCACGAACCGTGTCCATCGACGCTTGAACGCCGGTCGTGCCATCACGCTGTGCTGAACGGCAAACAGCGCGAGCAGGACTACGTTGACGACAACCGCCTGCCCGGTCGACGCTGCGACACCGTTGTCGATGCTGCGCGGCACAACAAGGTTGCCCACGAAGCCAATGGCGTATAGGAACGCCGCCAAGAAGATGAGATAGCAGGTGGCGCCGTAAGCGATGGTGAGTAAGCGCTTCATCATGTCCTCCGTTTTCCGTTTCCTACGGTTTCGGGCTGCGACCACTGCCGCGTCGATGTCTTCGGATGGCCTAGCGAACGTTCCAGCGCGCCAGCCAATCTCGCTCCTCTTGCGCCTTCTCAGCGTGATACGTCGGTGATGGGTCACGCAAAGCGATGTGGGGTGCGGGCGGGGTGAGGAAATTGCCTTCGCCCTTAGCGGCCAGACCGCCGCCGATCTCCACGTAACAGGCGCCCTCGCCGGTGAAGCGGATGTCGGGCGCGTCGTAACCCAGATGCCGGGCCACCTGGTGCGCGACTACTTCGGATTGGGCTTGCGCGAAGACCGCCGCCTTCGGTAGCGGTTTGCCGTTGGGCAACATGAGTGCGGTGGTGTCGCCGATCGCCCACACACTCGGCATGCTGGTGGCGAGGGTTTGCGGATCGACAGGGATCCAGCCGGTAGGGCCGAGTCCGGTCGACATCACCGCTGCTGCTGGGGACTGGTGTGGCGGAACCACCGCGAGATGATCGAACAATTCGGTAGTACCGTCGGCGAATTCCACGACGCGGGTATCCGGGAGGATGCGAGTCGCGGACTTACCACCATGGAAACCAATACCTTTCGCTTCCATCATGGCGACTAGAGCGTTGCCGACATCGGGACCGGCGACCGGCATCGGGAGCGCATCCGGGGTGAATGCGTCAACTCGCACCGCGCCGCTGGAGTACTTAGCGCCAAGTTGGTCGGCGATCAGGAACGCTGCCTCGAATGGTGCGGCCGGGCATTTGAACGGCACTCCGACGACCAGCACGATTACTCGCCCTGATTCCAGTGCCCCAATCCTGCGGTGCAGATCCGCGGCGCCGTCGAGGGTGTAGAACTGACCCGCTACACCCGATTCGAAGGCCTCCGATAGGCCTGGCAAGGCCGAGGCGTCGAGGGCGGCGCCGAGGGCAATCACCAGAGCGTCATAGCGGATCGGGCTCGCATGCTGGCAATGCACCGTCTGTTCAGCGTCGTCGATGCGATCGACTTCCGCGGTCACCATCTCCACACCGGGAAGCGCGGCCGCCGTGGGTCGTACCCGCACCTGGTCAGGGGTGCGCCAGCCGCGCATCACCCACAGCAGCGACAACCCCAGGCTGCCGGTAAAGCTGCGGTCGATCAGCACGATTCGATCTTGGGCGGGCAGTACCTTGCGCAGCCCCGCGGCCGCGCTCAAACCTCCCACGCCGGCGCCCAGGACGACAACTGTCTTGCTCATGGATGGTCACTTCCTGCTGAAGTTGGTCAAACGTTGATGATCTGGTGGGACCGTTCCTCGTGGTACGATCTATACACTATTCCAAAGATTATTGGAGAAGCAAGATGGGAATGCCACCCAGTTCTAAGGCGGCACTGTTCGACGAAATCGCGCGGGTCGGTAAGGCGCTAGGCAACGGGCGGCGGCTGCAGATCCTCGACCTGCTCGCTCAGGGCGAGCGCCCGGTCGAATCGATCGCCAACGCGACGGGGATGAACCTGACCACTGCGTCGGCGAACCTGCAGGCGCTCAAGACCGGCGGTCTGGTCGAAGCCCGCCGCGATGGCACCCGCCAGTACTACCGGCTCGCCGGAGACGATGTGGCCCGGCTTTTTTCACTGGTGCAGACCGTCGCCGAGGCGCACCTGGCCGATGTGGCCGTCGCCGCCGGTGCGGTGCTTGGTTCTCCCGAAGACGCGATCACCCGGGAGGAACTGATCCGCCGCCTCGACGCCGGCGAGGTCACGCTGATCGATGTGCGACCGCATGAAGAGTACTTGGCCGGGCACATTCCCGGCGCGATCAGCATGCCCCTCGCCGAGCTGGCGGACCGACTAGCCGAACTACCAGCCGGTCACGAGATCGTCGCCTACTGCCGTGGCGCATACTGCGTCATGGCACCCGAGGCCACTCGCATTGTGAAAAGCTCCGGACGCGGGGTCAAACGCCTCGGCGAAGGCATGCTCGAATGGCGCCTTGCCGGACTGCCGGTAGAGGAACCCAACGGGTGGGCAAGCTGACACGTCATCCCTCGGCTAGGATCACCGAACGACGACGCGGGTTGACCACGTCAAGCACGAAGTGCCCCGGGGGATTCCGGTGGGGATACTGCTCAGCGAGGTTTCGTCATGGTGACTCGCCAGAGACGACGCGGCAGGGCTCCTTCTGCGAAGGCATGCACGTCGTTGAGCGTCCAGCCCTCGGTCAAAGCATCGACCAGTTGTCGGGAGAAGAAGTGCACAACGAAGCCACCGTGCTCGAAAACATCGTCTCCGTGCGCATTTCCGGCACCATGGTGGGCGTCGCCGGTGTGGCGCACGGTGTAAACGAATGTCCCGCCCGGCCGAATCACGCGCCGGACCTCGCTGACAAGGGCGTGTATCTCCTTCGTCGACAGGGCCATGCACAACGCCATGTGCGCGAACACCGCATCGACGGCCTCGCTTTCCAGGGGAACGGGTTCGCGCAGGTCGTGCACGATGGTCAACAATTGCCCCGCTAAGCTTTGAGTTTCAGCAACTCGGCGGATTCGTTCGATCGCAACATCACTGAAGTCTATGGCCAGCACCGTGAAGCCCTGTCTAGCGAAAAATAGGGCGTCACGGCCGTGACCGGCCGCCAACTCTAGGATCCGCTTGGCGCCAGCCGCCTTGAACAGGTTCGCTGCATACACCGCCGGCGCTGACGGCGCAGACCCGTATATGTCGGGGTGTGCTCGATAAGTGTCTTGCCAGTGTTGGCGTTGAAGTGCGCATAGATCGGACTGTTCGTGCGGCATGCGGTGGGACCTCCCCTCGTGTGACGCATCAACGGTTGGCCGTGTAAAGACAACAGCCAATAACTGTCCGGTGCGTGGGCGATGTCGGCGATGAGGTCGTCGGCATCTTTCCAAACCAACCGGCAAGCGGATCATGCGGTCACTGATGCCCCGCTGAGCATGGTCTGGAGTTCCGGACTGCTATTATCCAACTATCATTGGAATATTGTAGAATCTAGTGTACCGGCTCCCACGAATGCAACTTGGATGGCCAGCCTGGCATGCGGGATGACAACTAACTGGTGCAGTCAGTGCGACGAGGCAACGCCAAACGGCAGCCGCTAGTCGCTTGCCAGCGCGATCGGTATCGGGCCGCTGTTCGTGCCCGGTGGGTAGTGGCGGCGTCTGGGCTAGTCGCGAACGCTCTTAGGCGCGACCATGCGCTCGATCAGACCGAGCTTGAAGCTTGCTGAGCATTCGATGACGAATGGGCGATCGGCCACTTTGGTGAGCGGCCGTTGCGGAAATGCTCGTTTGCCATCGGCACCGTTACCACTTCGAGCGCGTGCTGCACACCGCTGGCGATGCGAGATGAGCTGGCGATGTGGGCCACCAGGATCAACTTTCCGCCGGGCATCCATACCGGGGCCATGTATTGCGCACAACCCGAAGGTGCACACCACCGTGCCGAAGGTGGCGTCGGTGAACGGCAGACGGCACGCATCGCCTTGTCGCAACTCGATTTCGCGGTCTAGGTCGCGTGCACGGACTGCGGATTGCCGAAGAGCATGCGCTGCCGAACCGCATTTCGCGGCCATAAGAGCGGGATTTCTTGTCTCAGTATCGATGCCACCGCTCGGTGCGATCATGCGTGTTGACCACTCCGTTTCCCCTATCGCTCGTGTTGATGGGTATTTCGCAGCAGCGCCGGTAGATAGTGTTGGGCGACTCGAACTCTCCGGGCGATGGTAATGCGAGCCCCGTGCTTCGGCACGTTGGTGATGTTGCGTACTCGCCCGCGTTCTGCCCGGTTGCCGACAGCTGGCGTAAGGGTGTAGCGGGTGAGGATTTCGCGTAGCACGGTGGTGCCCTCCATGAGTGAGAACCCGGCACCGATGCAGCGGCGGACCCCGCCCCCAAACGGCAGCCAGGTGTTGGGTTCGACCTCGTTGTCAAGGAATCGCTCGGGCCGGTAGATGCCCGTGTCCAGGTAGCTGTCCGGGCGCTGGTGGGCCAGCAGGATGGAGGTGTTGACGACGGTGCCCGCGGGTAGGTCCCAGCCGCCAATGACTTGGTCGCGGGTGAGTTTGCGTGCGGTGGAAGCTATTACGGGGTGCAGCCGCATGGCTTCTTTCAGCACGGCTTCCAGATATGTGTCGTCGTTGTCACGGGCTGCCAGATAGGCGCGGTGCTGGATATCGGGATGGCGGGCTAGCTCATGCAGCGTCCACGCCAGGGCTGCCGCGGTGGTTTCGTGTCCTGCCAGCAGTAGCGTCACCAGCTGATCGCGCAGCTCGGCGTCGGTGAGGGGCGCGTCATCGCCTTGGTGACCGGCTTGCAGCAGCCTGGAGAGCACGTCGCTTCGCTGGCTCAGGTCGGCCGCTCGGCGGCGGCGGCCAATTTCGGTGTACAGCACCGCATCGATCTCGTTCTGGTTGTCGCGGAACCGCTTCCACGGTCCGAAACGGCCCAGCATCGGGAACACCCAGCCCAGCAGCATGATTGGGCTAACATCGACGATCCGGTTCAGCCTCGGCGCAAGCTGATGACGAGTGCGAGCATCGGTAACACCGAACACGACGCGCATGATGACCTCGAGGGTCAGTGCGTTCATCCGATCCAGCGCGCGAAGTGCGGTGTTGGGCTGCCACTGGTCGACCTCGGCGCGAGCCAGGCTTGCGACCAGGCTGCGGTAGCCACGCAGCGACGCACCGTTGAACGCCGGCATCAGCAGCCGACGCGCACGGGCATGCTCCGCTTCGTCGGTGAGCAGCACCGAATGCTCACCCATCACCGGTCCAAGGATCTGGTTGCCTTCACCGGCGTGGAGGTCACGCGGGTCGGCCGCGAAGATCTCTTTGATGTGTTCGGGCCGGTTGAACACCACCAGGTGGTCGGCATAGGGGGGAACGCGCAGCGAGAAAACATCTCCGTAGCGACCGGCCATAGCCGGAAGAAACCACGCACGATGGCGCTGGAACAGCACGCTTTGCACGGCCGCGGGCCATCGCGGACCGGGCGGATACAGCGATCCCATCGATGCCTCCCTGGGTCTACTGCGCCCAACACGTAAACGAATGTTTTATTCAAACGTTTGTTTACCAGGTAGGCTAGCGACATGCAAGATGCCGCCGATGACACGAGTAGCAAGGACCGCCTACTCAGGGGCGCTCTGACGTGCATTGCGGAGCAAGGCTATGCCGCAACCTCGTCACGCGACATCGCAAGAGCGGCGGGGGCGAACGTGGCCTCGATCAACTACCACTTCGGCAGCAAGGAAGCACTCGTCAATGCGGCGTTGAGCCAGTGTTTTGGGATGTGGAACCAGCGCGTCGAGCAGGCCTTCGAGGCGGCAGCGGGTCTGGCACCGCGTGATCAATTGGGCGCCATCTTGCATGCCGCGATCGATTCGTTCGCCGATCTGCGGTCGTCGGTGCACACGTGCGTTGAGTCGTATGCGCCGGCGCTGCGGTCACAGGAATTGCGAGAACGGCTCGCGGCGGGATATGCGGGAGTGCGTGATTCTGCTGTTCGGCTTGCGACCCAGCACAGGGGCGATGCGAGTATGTCGGCGCCACAGAACTTGGCCGCCATCGCGTCGGTGCTGATGGCGGTTTGCGACGGCCTGATGTTGCAATGGGTCGCGGACCCAGCGGCCACTCCGAATGCGGCCGAGACACTCGATGCGCTCAGTGCGCTAGGAATGCTGGCATCGATGGGTGCCAGTCAGTCTGCGGATTAGGACGCCGCCGCGCTGTGTGACGAGATGCAGTTCGCCCTCCGTGGCGGTTTGACGAACTGGTCAAGAGCGAAACAGGCTCGGTCTGCCACGCTCCCAGTGCGTCGTAATGGTCCTGCGTCATCTCAATGTCCACACCCGGGAGCGAGCTCGGGAATCAACCCGAGATTCAGCGCCACGTTCATGGTGTTGCCATAGCTGCGGCCAGGGTGGGTGTCAACGGCAAGGACGCCGTCGTGGATGTGGTTCCGCAACTGCTTGCAAAGCCACGCATACGCTCGCAGCCGCTTCACGTCCGCCAGGAGTGGCTCGTGGTACTGCGTTCGGACTGCGTTGTCGACGAAGGTCCGCGAGTCGAGTCAGCCCGAGCCTTTCCGAACCACGGACAGGTCGATCATCGCTTGCTAAGCACCTCCGCAGATATCGAAAACTGCCGCAAGATAGAGCAATTCACGGTCGAACGCTTCAGCGGCGGTCTCGGCAACAGCTTCCTTGCGCGTCCAGTCCAGAGGGTTCCCCAGTCATAGAGATTGACGATGGTCGCAGTCTGACTCCGTCGTCTCCCAGGTTCCGCCACAGTCCTCAGTTCTCGACCAGGTCAGGCAAAGGCTCGGCACCCGTCAGCCAATGGCGGCCAGCCTGGCGGGCCGCCGACCACTTGGGCACGCTCACCGCATCGTCTTGGCCCAACTCCGCCGGGGTAGGGCCGATGCGCTCGGCCAGCGCAGCCAGGGCGCCCACATCGAAGTTGTACACCTCGGCCGCTGCCAGGCCCAGAATCTTCCGGGTCTCGTCGACGGGAATGTCCCAAAACGAGCGCCGCAGCCATTCGCGGGTGTGCGGCCAGGTCCCTTCCGGATGCGGAAAGTCATTGCCCCACAACATATTGGACACGCCGATCTCGTAGCGCCGCGCCAGCTCCCGGCGCTCGGTGGTGGTTGCCCCAATGAAGCAATTGCGGTCGAAGTAGGCCGAGGGCGGCATCGTCAGATCGCCCTCCATCAGATGGCTCATCTTCTTGGCCGAGTGCGCACGCAGGTACCGCGTGTCCATCAGCCACAGCAAGTCGTTGGCCCAAAACGCACCGCACTCGGTGGCCCCCCAGCGCAGCCGGGGGAAGCGTTCGAACACCCCGGACCACAAGGCGAACCACAATGGCCGGGCCCCCCACCAGCGCACCTCGGTGACATAGATGCCGAGATGCCCTCCGTACTCCTCCTGCGGGGCGGAGCCGACGTGGGTGTGCACCGGCATCTGCAGGTCCTGGCAAGCGGCCCAAACCTTGTCGTAGCGACGGTCGTGATACGGCGGGTAGCCGACCCAGCGCGCCGGGATCATGATCCCGCCCCGCAGCCCGGACTCCGCCGCACGGGTGATCTCGGCAACCGCGGCATCGACGTCGGCCAGTATCGGCACCACCGCCACCCCGGCCCGCCGCTCGGGGCTGTGGCTACAGAGCTCGGCCAACCAACGGTTGTGGGCTCGCGCCCCGGCCATCGCCCGGCCCGGGTCGAGGTCGCCCGACTGGCCCAAGCCGGCACCGAACGGAGCCCCGGCGACCCCGGTTACGGCGTCGGCGTCGGGGAAGATCACCTCGCCGACCACCCCGTCGCCGTCGAGCTCCTTGTCCCGAAGACCGACATCCCAGCCGCCGGCGATGCCGTCGCCATGCTCGGAAAACCACTGCTGCGCGAACTGCTCGTCGATGAACCCGCCGACCTGCGACGCGGCTGCCTTCTCGGCCAGGTAGGCCGCGAATTCCTCCCGGTATTCCGGATCGACGTAGTCGCGGTACTGCTCGGTGGGCAGCTCCGCGTGGCAATCGGCGGAGATGACGACATAGTGCTCGAGGGGCTCCACAGTGGTCCTTTCGCTACCAGGCACGGATCGGGTCGGGCTCGAAGGCGGTGCTGGTGGCGTCGGCGGGCACGGTCGTCAGCGGCTCGGCGACCTCGGCCACGGTTGGGCCGATTCGGTCGGCCAGCGGTGCCAGCGTGTCGAGGTCGAAGCCGTAGACGGCCGCCGCGGTCCCGCCCACCATGGCCGCCACCTCGTCGGTCGGCACTCCGCTGAAGGTGTGGCGCAGCGCCTCCCGGGTATAGGGAGCGGTTCCCTCTAGGTGCGGGTAGTCGCTTCCCCACATGATCCGGTCGACGCCGATTCGATGGCGCTGGGCGCACTCGACCGGGCGCAGGAAGCTGGCACCGACGTAACACTGCCGGGCCCAGTACTGGCTGGGCTTGAGGGTCAGCGAGCCGGCGCTGGGCCCGGCGAAGCGGGCGATCGCCGAGTTCGGCCGCGCGTACCGGGCTGCTGCCACATCGAGCGAGTCGAGGGTCGCCGGTACCCACCCGGCGCCCTGCTCGGTGAAGACCAGGGTGAGGTCGGGATGCCGATCGAGTACACCGCTCAAGATCAGATGCCACAGCGCCCGGTGCGCCCACCAGTGCGACTCGTACACCCATACCGCCAACGAGCTGCCCCACCCGTCGGTCGGGCTGGGTCCGGCGCCGCCACCGTGGTGGTTGACCACCAGGCCGGCCTCCTCGCACGCCGCCCACAGCGGCTCCCAGTGCTCGGCATACAGCGGGGGAATGCCGGTGCCGGGGACCACCCCGGGCAACAGCACACCTCCGCGCAGCCCTAGCTGGGCGATATGTGCCACTTCGGCTACGGCTTTGTCGAGGTCCCCGAGCAGGATCTGGCCCACTCCGGCGCGCCGCTGCGGCGACAGGGCACAGAAGTCGGCCAGCCAACGATTGTGCGCCCGCAGCCCGGCCCAGCGCAGCTGCAGCTCCCGGGCAGTCTGCGGCGCGGAGGCGGCCAGGCTGCCCTGAGGAAAGAACGGCGGCACAGTATTGGGGAAAAGGACTTCCCCCGCTATGCCGTCTTGATCCAGCTCGGCGTTGCGCAAATCGCTGTTCCAGTTGTGCTCGGCGTCGGCCTCGGCAAGATCGCCGAACGGGTTAACGAACGTCGTTGCCCAGCCGTCGAACTCGTCGCGGTACTGCGGATCGAGATACTCGCGGTAGTCGAGCAGGTCGGCGCCGCCATGGCAGTCGGCCGAGATGATCGTGTACCGGTCCATCGCTATACCCGTACCGGCTCAGGGCCGGGGGCCGCGGACACGGCCGGGTCGTCGTAGCGCTGGTGCACGTAGGGCAGCAGCCACTCCTGGGGCACCCGCGCGGCGATCCGCCCGACCTGCACGGTGCGCCGACGGCACCAGGTGATCGACCTGATCTGGCGGATCACGATGTCGGCCACCGGGTCCAGCGGCGACTCGCTCAACTCCAGCGTGCCGTCGATGCTCTCCAGCAACTCGTAGTGCCGGTGGTACTCGCCGTAGACCAGGTGGGGGTCGGTGAGGCCGTTGCCGTCGGGGGCACGCAGGAACTTGAAGTAGAACTCGGTGTTCACCTGGTCGGGCGGCAGCTCCCCCGGACCGGTGATTCGGCCGTTCACTCGGATGAGCTCATAGCCCAGCCGGTCAACGGAGGCGGTGATGCGGTCGCTGTCGCGCTCCACGTGTATGTGGGCCAATTTCTTGGGCTCGCCGAATGTCTCGCGCCCACCCGTGACCGACTGTTCGGTGGACTGGGGCATGAAGAGGGGATAGTCGCCGCTGCGCTCGCCGTGCCGGGCGGCCACCGAAAACACCGCCGACCCGAACGGCGGCCTGGCCGCTATCCGTACCCGCTGCAGCTGCACCCGCACCAATGGCTCGTCGGCCGGCCGCAACGGCTGGGGCAGCACCGCCGCGACGATCTCCGGGTCGGTGAGGTAGGTGACCGTCACCGCCTCGGTGGCGATGGGCGCCTTGGTGGCGTCGACCTCGTGGTCGCCTTGCGCCTCGGGTGGGCGGGGACCGTAGCGAACTGCGGTGGTGATCAACGTTGCGCTCCTTCGGATTCGGGTTCCTGCCCGGCATGCCGGCCGAGGACGTCGACTAGGTAGTCCGGGTTGGCGCGAGCCAGGATCGATGCCGCCTTGCGGCTCACCACCTCATCGGCGGATGTGGGAGGACCCATCATCCAGAAGCGGTCCGCCCGGATACCCCGCACCACCTGGTCAGCGACCGTCTTGAGGGGGGTGAACTCGACGCGGCCGCCGGCCGCCTCGAAGCGCGCCACCACCTGTGCCAGCGTGTGCTCGGGTGTCCGACGCTCCTGGGTCGCGGCATAGCGCTGCGGCCGGTGCCGCCAGGACTCCCAGATTCCGGTGTCCAAGAAGCCGGTAGGAAATAGGACATGCGCCCGCACCCGCGTGCCGGTCATCTGCAGGTGGGTGTAGAGGCTCTCGGTGAGGCAGAGCACGGCGGCCTTGGTCATCGGGTAGACCGCGGTGGCCGGCCCGCCCATGGCGCCCCGGGCGATCGGGGCGAACCCGCCGTTGCCCGAGCAGGTGTTGACCACGTGTCCCTCGCCCTGCTCGAGCAGGATGGGTACGAAGGCCTTGATCCCGTGGATGACGCCCAGCACGTTGACGTCGATTCCCCAGCGCCAGTCGGCGAGGTCGTGTTCCCACAAATAGCCCTCGGAGACCCCGCCGGTGCCGGCGTTGTTGCACACCACGTGCACCGCGCCAAAGCGGCGCAGCGCCTCCTTGGCCAGCGACTCCACCGAGGAATAGTCGGTGACGTCGGTGATCACACCAACCACCTCGATGCCCTCGCCCGCAAGTTCTCGCGTCGCCTCGTCCAGCGGTGCGGCGAGGACGTCGGCCAGCACCACCCTCATGCCCTCCTGGCCGAAACGGCGGCCCATGGCCCGGCCGATGCCTCCGGCTCCGCCGGTGACGACCGCGACCTTGCGCTGGAGGTCCTTCATTGCGGCCATCGTCACATGGTCGCGCATATCGCTTCAAGGGGTCGCGATATTCGACCGGGATAGATTACGTACGGCGACCCGGCGCGACCCTCGGTCGACATGACCTACGATTGGCCAACCTGACCGTCCTAAGGTGACGCTTCACCACGGCCGTTGGCCGGCGGTGTGCGGCGATCGCATCGGCGAGGGGTTGAGGACGGTTGATGCCAGCGAACATCAAAGCTAGCGGGGCGGGTGCCGCCGGCGACATCGGCCAGCACCGGCCGGATGAGGTGACCGTCGGCTGTCACGACGTCGTGGTGCGCGCCGGGATCGAAACCGCTCCGCTGGACGTCGGGCGCTATCAGCACTTTGTGGATGACCCGGCCGCGGGCGCGTTGGTGACATTTGTCGGTGCGGTGCGTGACCATGACCGGGGTCAGCGTGTGGTGGCGCTGGAGTACAGCGCGCACCCGATCGCCGAGGCCGTGTTAGGCCGTCTCGCAGGCGATGTGGCGCACGTGCATCGGGGCGTGCGTGGGATCGCGGCCGGTCATCGGGTCGGTCGGCTGGACGTTGGGGAGGTGGCGTTGTGTGTTGTGGTGGCCGCCGAGCACCGCCGTCAGGCGTTCGATGCGTGCGGCGCGTTGGTTGAGGCAGTCAAACGTGACCTGCCGGTGTGGAAGCTTCAGGTCTTCACCGACGGCGAACGGCAGTGGGTCGGTGCGCCATGACGGTGATAAGCCTTGGCACGCCTCGCATTACGGTGCGGCCAAGCTACGACCGCCCGGAGAGCCGGTACTTGGTCGATAGATTCGGACGGCGGGCCGTGGACCTGCGGGTGTCGCTGACCGACCGGTGCAACCTGCGCTGCTCGTATTGCATGCCCGCCGGTGGCCTTGACTGGATGGCTGATTTCGATCGGCTCACCGATGACGAAGTGGTGCGCCTGGTTGCCATAGCGGTAGCACAGCTTGGCATCCGTGAAGTCCGATTCACTGGCGGTGAGCCGCTGCTGCGTCGCGGCTTGGAGTCCATTGTCGCTCGGGTCGCGCGATTGCGTCCCAGACCGCGAATCTCGTTGACCAGCAACGGTATCGGTTTGACTCGGCGGGCCGCCCCGCTGGCTGCGGCCGGTGTGGACCGGGTCAATGTGTCACTGGACACGCTGCGACCCGACCGCTACCAACGGATCACCCGCCGCGACCGGTTGCGTGATGTGCTGGCCGGTTTGGCTGCGGCCAAAGACGCCGGGCTGGGTCCGGTGAAAATCAACTCGGTTCTGCTGCGCGGTGTCAATCACGACGAGGCGACCTCGCTGTTGGGTTTTGCGTTGGCTCACGACTATGAGCTGCGATTCATCGAACAGATGCCGTTGGATGCCCAGCATGGCTGGGATCGCGGGACAATGGTTGAGGCCGAGGAGATTTTGAGCAGTCTGCAGGCCGAATTCGAACTCACGGCCGACCGCGAAGAACGCGGCCCGGCGCCGGCCGAGCTGTGGCTGGTAAACGGCGGGCCCGGCAAAGTCGGAGTCATCGCGTCGGTGACCAAACCTTTTTGCGCCGGCTGCGACCGTACCCGGCTCACCGCCGACGGGCAGCTTCGGTCGTGTCTGTTCAGCAGCGCAGAAACCGACCTGCGATCGATGCTGCGCACCGGCGCCACCGACAGCGACATTGCCCAATGCTGGCGAGACGCCATGTGGGCCAAAGCTCCCGGACACGCGATCAACACGCGCGGCTTTCTTCAGCCCAGCCGGCCGATGAGCGCGATCGGCGGGTGATCGCGATGCCGACCGTCACCGTCCGCTATTTCGGCGCCGCGCGCGCTACGGCCGGACAGCTGCAGGAGGCGGTGGCGGTCCAGGCGGGCGATACCGTCGCGCAGCTGGTGAGCGCGATCGAGCAGCGCCACGGCAAGCGGATGGCAGAGCTGTTGCAGCGCTGTAGCTTTCTGCTCGACGAGGTGGCCGTCACCTCCGAGCTGCGCGAGGTCACGCACGGCTCGACGCTTGACGTTCTGCCGCCATTCGCTGGAGGCTGACCGTGCGAAACATGCTGCGGCTGGCTGACACTCAAGTGCCCATTAACCCGACGATCGCGCGGCGATGGAGTCCCCGGGCGTTCGACCCGCGGGCCGTTGTCACAGCAGACCAAGTCATTGCGTTGCTAGAGGCGGCCCGCTGGGCGGCCACCTGGGGACGGCGCCAGCCGGTCCGTTTCGTGGTGGGAATCCGCGGCGACGCGACGTTCGTTGCGCTCGCCGGACTGCTCAACCCGGGAAACAGCTATGCCAAAGCCGCCAGCGCGCTGATCCTGGTGTGTGCCGACCAAGGCGATAACGACCGGACCGCAACATATTCGGCGTTGGATGCCGGTGCGGCCATCGCGCAACTGAGCATCGAGGCCCAGTCACGATCGCTCGTCGTTCACCCGATGGCCGGCTTCGACGTTGCGGCCGCCCACCGCGAGTTCGACATCCCCAACCGAGCGCGTCCGCTGGCGATCGTTGCAGCCGGATTCCTCGGCGACTACACCGACGTCGATCCGGAGATCGCTCGCCGGGACGGGGCGCCACGGCGGCGGCTGCCGTTGCGCCAAATAGCCTTCGCTCGCCGGTGGGGCCAAGCGTTCGAGCCGGCACCGGGCACCCACAACCGGGGCAGCGCAGGGCCGCCCCAACCGGGGGCATTGGCAGGCTCGTGAACCTAGGCCATGCCATCCCGCTAGTGAACTCATCGGGCGCACAACGTCAGCAACTTTTCATTTGCGCGGTGCGCATTCTTGTCCCCGGTGTACTGTAGGGCCGCCCGCGACACCCTATCCTTCGGCGCGCAGGAGTGACCATGATTCCATCGACGGCGCTGTCTGCGCTGGACAGCGCAGTTCTCGGCGGCTTGCACACCACCGACGAGCTGCGCGCGATCCTCGGCGAGCGAGGGTTACTGGCCCGTTACCTGCAGGTTGAGGCGGAGCTGGCGGCGGCGCAAGCCGACCTGGACATGGTCCCAGCCGAAGTTGCGCCAGCGCTGCGCGCCGTGACGCCCGACGACCTCGACATCGCACGCCTTGCCAGCCGCACGAACGCGGCCGGGTATCCGATCGTGGGCCTCGTCGAACAACTCGCGGCGATCCTGCCCGACGGTCTTGGGCAGTACGCCCACTGGGGGGCCACCACCCAGGACATCATGGACACCGCTGTGGTCCTGCAGGTCGTCGCGGCGCTGGACGTCATCGAGCGGGACCTGCTGCACACGTTGGCCGCGCTAACGAGTCTGGACACTCAGCATGGCGGCGCGGTGATGGTCGGTCGCAGCCAACTGCAGCAGGCCCTCCCGATCACCTTCGGGTACCGCGTGGCGTGCTGGACCGCGCCGCTGCTACGCCATCTGGACCGGCTCGCCGAGCTGCGGCCCCGGGTCGCGGTGGTTCAACTCGGCGGCGCTGTCGGCAGTCTCGCCTCCATGGCGCCGCACGGTCTGGACGTTCGCCGCGAGCTGGCCCGGCGTCTCGGCTTGGCCGCGCCGTCGATCAGCTGGCACGCCACCCGTGATTGCTTGGTCGAGGTCGTCGCCTGGGCCGCACAAGTGGCGGCCTCGTTGGGCAAGATCGGGCTCGACATCGTCGTCGGTTCCCAGACCGAACTCGCCGAGCTGAGCGAGCCCAGCGCACCCGGTCGCGGCGTCAGCAGCACCATGCCGCAGAAACGCAATCCCATCGGCTCACAACAGCTCATCCGAGCCGCGCGGCTGACCCGCACCTACCTGGACCTTGCCCTGGACGGCGCCGTGGCCGATTGTGAACGAGCGACGGCCGTCTGGTCGCTGGAGTGGCACTCGGTGGCCCCGGCGCTGGCCGTCTGCGGCGGCGCCGTTCGCGCCGCGGCCGACGTGCTGGCCGGGCTGCACGTGGACGCCGCGGCAATGGCGGCCAATCTCGACCGGACCCACGGGATGCTCATGGCCGAATCGGTGATGATGCGGTTGGCGCCGGAACTCGGCCGCCAGGCCGCCCACGACCAGTTGGAAACCCTGGTCACCGCCTCCCTCGAGAGCGGCGAGTCGTTCGCCACCCTGGTTGCGCGCCGCGACCCGAAGCTGGCCGACGCCGTAACGCCGGCCGCCTACCTCGGACACGTCAAGGAACAAACCGCCGCCGTCATGGAGGCGGCCGCGCGGCGGCGGACAGACATCGACGCAGGACAACGCGACATGACCTCGATCGCCGCTGCGGAACTTGTCAGCAGAGGTTCGATGCGGTGACCCGGGCGTCGGCCGCTGGTGCTGACGCGGGCCGCTGTGGTGCTGCTGCCCGCAGTGCCCGGCCGGTCAGCACCCGCAGCAGGATGCCGTAGCCGATCACGAGTGCCCCCACCGCGCTGAGCAACGGCGCGAACACGGTCAGCGGTGGCCAGTTCGTGTCGACGATCACGTAGTTGGGCTGTTGGCGCTGCAACGCGGGGATGACGTCGTCGCGAAAGTAGTCCCTGATCAGCGGGACTGAGCGGGCCGGTGCACCGGAAAAGCGGGTCAGCCCGTCGGTGCCGGGCACCTGCGCCCAGCCGTCGGTGACCCGCCGCAGGTTGGTGACCACCTGGTACACCTTCGGCACTGCCGCGCGCAGGGCCGCCCACATCTGCGCCGGCGTCACGTGGGTCGCGGCGGCCAGCTGGTCGACCAGCCTGGCGGCATCGGCGGCGGACGCCGAGAACGGCACTCCGTCGAGCAGGCTGGCGGTGTGCGGAAAATCCAGTGCCACCAGGGCGCGCACGTCGCCGGGGGGAACGCCCACCTGGTGTGCGACGTAGTCGAGCAGCTTGGGGTACTCCTGCATGACGCCGCCGTCGGGCAGCACCGCCGGCCCCAGCGCATTGACGAAGATCGACACGAACTCGATGCCGGCGCGATCGCCCGCGATGCGGTCGGCCGCGAAGACCGGGCGGGTGTCGTCGAGCAGCTGCTGCCCACCGATCAGGCGCGGGAACAGGTTGAGTCCGAGCACCAGCCCGATCACGGCCACCCCGACCACCGGGACCACCGCCCACGCCTGCCGTAGCGCAGTGCGCGGCGCCCCTGCTCGGGTCACGACCAGCATCGCCGCGCCGAACGCGATCACCACGATCCCCAGCGCCAGCAGTAGCGGAGCCAGGAAGCCGACACCGCCGCGGGTGCCCAACGGTCGAAAGTTGTCCTGCTGACGCTCGACGGGGGCGACCACCTCTTGGCTGAGGTAGTCACGCAGCTGCGGCATGGTGCGCACCGGCCGGCCGTCGAATCGGGTCAAGTGCTCGGTGCCGGGTATGGCGGACCAGCCCGCGGTCAGCTGCGGCAGGTTGACGATCACCTGGTAGATCATCGGGTAGTCGGTCGCCAGCAGCTGGGTGACCCGCTCGGGTGGCAGGAACAAGACGGTGCCCAGGTAGTGGACGAGCTTGGGCAGCTCGGCGCTGACCGCGGTAAGCGGCAGCGAGGTGAGGAACCCGTCGATGTAGGGGTAATCCTGGCGCAGCATCGCCTGCACGTCGGCGGCGGGACGGCCGGTCTGCGTTGCGACGAACTCGACCAGCCTGGGCACCTCGGCGGCCGCGCCGTCGGGGTACATCATCGCGTCGGCGGCGTCGGTGGCTGCGGAAACGATCTCGACGCCGCCGCGGTCGCCGGTGACCCGGTCCGCGGTGAACGCGGGATTGAGATCGTCCACCATGGACTGGGCGGCGGTTAGTCGCGGGAACAGCTGCCAGGACACCACGAGGATGACCACGACGACGCCGAGCAGGCTCACGCCGGCCCACGCGACCACCAGCCGCCGCGCGGCCTCCGCCGTCAGCTCGTGGGCCCCAGCATCCTTTTCCATCCGTCGTCTCCTGTGTCGCGGGAGTTTTCGACGACGTAGCGCACGCCGTCGGCCCCGGTGATCTCGCCGCTTTGGGTGGCCAGGCCCGCGCTGGGCGGCCCGGCCGGTGTGTAGCGACACGGGTTGGGTTGCTGTCCGTCGCACACCACGGCGCCCGCGCCTGGCCGCGACAGCGGGTCGCTGAGCGGCGGGGGCGTTCCCGGCACGCGATCGGCGGGGGCCGGATTGAGCCCGGTGTCGATCGTCGGCGCGGGGATGACCAGGCCCGGCTTCACCGGCTGATCGCAGCGCGCCGCCGGCGCCGGGCAGGTCAGGATCTGGTTGGGGTCGCCGTACCACGGGTTGGTGCCCGCCGGAACGTAGGGCTGGCCGCCGCGGCAGTCCAGCGGGGAGGCGGCCCGCGTGCCGGGCGCGTCGACGCACGCAAGGTTGCGGGCCCCGCGCACGGCGTTGGCCGGGGTGTCCTGCGGGATCTTGCAGTAGCTGCCCGACGGCAGCGGCGCAATGCTGGTATCGGCGGGGGAACGCCACTGGGACGCCGGGACGAAACCGGTCAGGCAGGGCGGCGGCTGGTTGATCGCCAGCCCCAGATTGATGCTGGCCTCGCCGGGGAAGGCCAGCGTCGTCGTCTGGGCGACGGAGCCGACCTGCGGCAGCAGCACCAGCACCTGCTCGAGGCCCGGGTGGTAGCGCAGCAGCAGCCCGGTCAGCACCTCGAGGTTGGCCAGCGTCTGCGGCAGCGGCTCGGCCACGCCGGCGACCGTGTCGGTGGCGGTGTCGAGGGTCGGCGCGGCCGCGGCGAGCAGGCTTTGCAGCTGCGGGTCTTGCTGCGCGGTCTGCGTCGCCACCAGGTTGAGGTTGTGCACCCATCGCCGGATGTCGTCGCCGGTGGCGACTTGGCTGTCGAGCAGCGGCCCGGCCCGCGCGATGATGTCGTCGATGTCGGCGGTGTTGGCCGCGAAGTCGCCGGCGAGCGCCTGCGTCGAATCGACCAGCCGGTGCAGCGCCGGGCCCAAGCCGCCGACCGCCCGCGCCGTTTCGTCGAGTAGCGCCGGGATTTTGTCTTTCGGCAACGCCGCCAGGCTGCGGTCCAGCGCGTCCAGCGCGGTGCCGATGTCTCCGGGCACCGTGCCCCGGGTGATGGTTTGCCCGGGTGCCAGGAACGTGCCGGGCTTGCCGTCGGACACCGCACTGTCGGACACCGCACTGTCGGACACCAGGTCCAGATACTGCTCGCCGACGGCCGACACCGAGTGCACGTTGGCGGTGGCGTCGACCGGGATCCGGTAGCGCTGGTCGATGCTCATGGTGACTTGCGCGCCGGTGTGGGTCGGCTCGACGGCGGTGACCTTGCCGATGGTGGCGCCGCGGTAGGTCACGTTGGCGGTCCGGTACAGACCGCCGGAGGCCGGCAGATCCGCCTTGAGGGTGTACTGCCCGATGCCGGCCAGCGCCGGCAGGCGCAGGTAGTAGCCGCCCAGCACCGTCATGGTGATCACGGTCAACAGGGCGAACAGCGTCAGCTGACGGCGGATGTATCCGGTGACCATGTCATTGGCCTCGTTCGACCAGCGGCCCGCCGGGCGCGTCGTTGGGGTTGGGGGTGAACCGGACGTCGGGGATCATGGTCGCCGGGTCGCGCCCCCAGGACTGCTCGAGCGCCCGCAGCGCCCCCGAGAAGCCGGTTCCGGTGAGCAGTCCGTTGTCCAGCGCGCTGAGCGTCAGATCGACGTCGAGTGAGACGTTGATGTAGTCGCCGCGGAATGTCTTGGGCACAGCGTCGATGTCGAACGGCGCGGTCAACGCCAGTTTCAACGCGGGGATCAGATCCGGCGCGGCCCGAACCAGCTGCGCCAGCGGCCGCTGCAGGGACACCAGATCCCGATACAGGCTGGTCTGGGACAGCCCCACCGTCCGGGCGGTGATATCGCTGAACCGTCCGAGCGCCTCAACGGCGTCGATGACGCGACCGCGCGAGTCGGTCAGGTACTTCACCAACGGGGGCAGTTCACTCAGCGCCCGGTTCAGCGTGGCGTGGTGTGCGGCAGCCATGGCCAAGACCCGGTCGGCCGAGTCGATGACGTGGGTGATGTCGCCGATCTGCTCGTCCAGCTTGGCGGTGAAGGTGTCCAGCTTGTCCAGCAACGCGCGGATCTGGTCACCGCGACCGTTGACGATGTCGTAGACCTCGTTCTGGATCGCCTCCAGATTGGCCACCCCGCCGCCGCGCAGCAGCGCGGCGATGCTGGCCAGCGTCTGCTCGGTGGTGGGGAACGCCGACGAGTGCTTTAGGTCGATGGTGTCGCCATCGTGCAGCGGGGTGGGCGAGGGATGCTCGGGCGGGGCGGCCAGCTCCAGGTGCTGGGTGCCCAGCAAACTGGTCTGGCCGATCTTGGCGGTGGCGTTGCGCGGCAGCCGGACACCCTGGCGTAGCCGGATCGTCAACGTGGCGACCCAGTTCCGTACTCGAATATCGCGCACCTGGCCGACGTAGACATCGGCGACCATGACCTTGCTGTTGGGGGTGAGCCCCAGGGTGTCGGGCAGCTGCACGTAGACGGTGTAGGCGCCGGGCCCGTCGCCGGGGCCGCCGGGGATGGGCACGTTGGCGATGCCGCGCCACTGCCCGCAGGAGTTCAGCGCCAGCGCGCTCATCAGCAGGATCACCGCGCGTCGCAGGCCGCGGGTCATCGGCCCGCTCCGGGCTGCGCGTATGCGGGTGAGGCGGCGGCCGGCGTCGGCGGCACCGGACCCGGGATCACGTCCGGCCCGGGAGCCGGCGGCGGACCGGGCTGCGGATACCAGGGCGGCGGCAGCGGGCTGGACTCGTCGTAGGCGTTGGGTGGACCGGCCATGTTCTGGCCCGCGGCAGGGGGTTCGGCGTCCGGCCCACCCAGCAGCTCAGCCAGCGACTGGGGCGTCAGTAGCCGCTCGGTGGCCGGGGCCACCCGCACGCCCTGCATGCCGGGCGCCGTGGCCCATCCCGCCCCGACATTGCCGCGGGAGAACAACGTGTCCGGCGCGAAGAGGCCCGGCACGGTGGTGTCTTTGTACCCGGGTGGTGGCTGTAGCCGCGGCTCGGAGTAGGCGATTTCTTTGGGCTGGGTCTCCGCGGTGGTGAACGGCATCAGACCGAACGGCAGGTAGTTGAACTTCATGGCGTCCAGCACGGGTGTGAGGTACTGCGCGCACAGCTCGGCGGAATCCTGGTAGCCCAGCCGGCTGCCGGCCTGGATCGCGCTGCAGATCAGCGTCAGCGGGTTGGCGAAGTTGACGACCGCGGGGATCAGGGTCAGCGCGCCGTGGCTGGGGTGATAGGCGTTGCTGGCGTTGGCGGCGAAGGTAGGGAACACGTGCAGGAAGGTCTCCAGGGCGGTGGCGGTGTCGGGTTGGGCCAGCGGGGTGCTCGCCGCGGCGAGATTGTCGACGTCGCGGGTCAGGGTGGGGCCGTTGGTGTCGAGGAAGTTGCGCAGCACGGGCAGCAGGGTGTTGAGGTGTTCCACGGCGTCGGCGACCTCGTGGTCGTTGGGGGTCAGGCTGGAGGTGATTTGCGCCAGGTTGGTGTTCAGCGACGCCAGCTGCTGCTCGTTGATTTTCAGGGCGGTCAGGAAGGCGGCCAGCCCGCGCAGCACGGCGAACGTTTCGCCGCGGCTCTCGTTGAGGGCGGTCAGCGCGGTCGACACGCTGTTCAGCGAGTCGTTGATCGCTGCGCCCTTGCCGGCCAGTCCGTCGGCGAGTGATTCGATCGTCTTTCCGAGCGGCCCGGTGGGCTGCTCGGGGGTGGGGCCCAGCGCGGACACCGTAGTGCTGATGCTGTCGCGCAGCTCGTCCCATTCCACCGGCACCTGGGTGCGTTCGATCGGGATGACGGCGTGGTTGGGCAGCACCGGTCCGCCGTTGTAGGGCGGCTCCAGTTGGATGCTGCGGGAGGCGACCAGGGTGGGGTTGAGGATCACCGCGGCCGCCTGGGCGGGCACCTTGTATTTGCTGGGATAGTGAAACGTCACCTTCATCGTGTTGCCGGCCGGCTCGACCTGGTCGACGGCCCCCACCGGCACGCCCATGATGTCGACCTCGTCGCCCGGATACAGGGCGTTGGCGTGCGCGAAGTAGGCGATCACCGTGGTGGTGGTGGCCAGGCGATACACGTGCACCCCCGAATAAGCGGCGGTCAGGGCCGCCGCGACCGTCAGCGCCGCGACGATGACGGACTTGCGCGGCCGGCGCCGCAGCTTGATCACCGGCCGCTGCCTTCAGTGCGGCCGCCGGGCGGCGCGGGCGGTAGCGGCACCGGGGTCCCGGGAAGGGCCGGCGGTGGCGCACCGGGCAGGCCGGCCACCGGGATGCCAGCGGCCGGCGGTGGGCCGCCGGGATGGGGTGGCGAGGTCTGCACGTCGACCGGCGCCGGGAATCCCGGACCGCCGAACGGGCCGACGGTCAGGCCGGCGCAGGGCAGCGGAGTGCCCGGGTTGGGCAGGCCGTCGGCGGCGGGAGTGTAGGAGCAGGGCGATCCGGGCGGGACGGCGGGGCCGGGGTGCTCTGGGGTGCCTTCGTGCACCGGAGGCGCGGGCGGCGGCGCGCCGTTGGGCAGCCGGGTCCCGTTGGGATCGGGCCACTGAAACGCCGGGAGCCCGGCGCCGCGCCAGAAGTCCTGCGGATCGATGCCGCGTTTCTTGAAGGCGGCGTCGAGCCACGGTTGCAGCACCTGGGATGGGAGCAGATTGAAGATCGCCGCCTTCACGTACGGCCCCGACGAGACGATTTCGGACAGCGACGCCACGAACTTGCCGAGTTGGGTGACCGTACCGGCCAAATCGTCGCGGCGTCTGAGAAGCACGTCGCTGATGGTGCCCACCTGTTGGAGCACCGTCGAGAGGTTCGGGTTGTCGTGCAGCAGCCCCTGCACCTGGGTGGTGACGGCTGTGACGTTGCTCAGCAGGGAATTCACGGCCTGGGCGCGCTGGTTGACGGCGGCCAGCAGCAGCTGCGCGTTGACCAGCAGCCGGTTGATCTGTTCGCCGTGGATCCCGAGCACTCCGGCCACCTTGCTGACCTCGCCGAGCAGGTGCTTGACCCGCTCGTCGCGTTTGCCGACGGTGTCGGCGAAGCGCTGCAGCCCGTCGAGGGTGGCCCGCAGGTGCGGGTGGGTCTGGCTGACCGTGTCGGACAGGACATGCAGCGACCGCTTGACGGTGTCGATGTCCCAGCCGGTCGCGGCCTTCGTTGCGTCGAGGAACGCGTCGTAAATCTGGTAGGGGGTGCTGGTCTGGCCCATCGGCAGGGTGCCGTTGGGCCGCAGCGCCTGCTCGCCGCGCGGTTCGATGTCCAGCACCTTTTTGCCCAG
>NZ_VTZN01000599.1 GCF_008370645.1 Mycobacterium simiae | reverse complement strand
CGCGATCGGCCCACCGATGCAGACATCATCACCGGCGCCGAGCTTGCGCAACAGCACCGCCAGCGCGGCCTGCAACACCATCGACAGCGTGGTGCCGGTGCGCCGGGCCAGCCGCTCCGCCCGCTCGCGCAGACCCGCTGGCACACCGAAGGAGATCAACTTACCGTTGAACGACTGCTGGGCCGGTCGCGGCCGATCCGCAGCCAGCCGGATCTGCTCCGGGGCCCCCGCTAATTCGGTTTTCCAGTAGGCGAATTGGCCTGCCAGAGCAGATTCCGGGTCGCATTCGTCGCCCAGCACTTGCTGTTGCCACAGGGTGTAA
>NZ_VTZN01000598.1 GCF_008370645.1 Mycobacterium simiae | reverse complement strand
GGTACTGTCCAACAACGCCGCATCCACACCCCACAGCACCGACCGCAGCCCCACCCGAGCATGCTCATCCAAGGCCGCCACCACCTCATCAAAAGCCGCGGCAAAAGCGGGAAACCGCTGGTAAAGACCACGACCCAGGCCCAGGTACTGCGCACCTTGACCCGGGAACACAAACACCGTCTTACCCACCGGGCGGGCCCGACCCACCACCACATCCGGCTCGCCCGCTGCTACACCCGCAAGCTCGTCCAACATCTGGGCGCGCTCAGCACCCACCACCACCGCCCGATACTCAAACAAAGAGCGGGTGGACACCAACGACCA
>NZ_VTZN01000597.1 GCF_008370645.1 Mycobacterium simiae | reverse complement strand
ACCCGGATGCACCGTCGCCGCCAACGCCGCCTCAAACGCCCCCGCCGCCGCCCGCGCCTGCCCCGCCGACACCTCCGCCAACCCCGCCGCCGCGCTCAACCACCCCACATACGGAGCCGCCGCCGCCGCCATCGACACCGCCGCCGGCCCCGCCCACGGCCCACCGGTCAACCCAGCAACCACCGCATCAAACGACGCCGCCGACGCCCGCAAATCCGCAGCCAACCCCTCCCAACCACCAGCCGCCGCATGCAACGGACCCGAACCCGCACCAGCAAAAATCCGCGCCGAATTAACCTCCGGCGGCAACCACGCAAAATCGGAAA
>NZ_VTZN01000596.1 GCF_008370645.1 Mycobacterium simiae | reverse complement strand
ACGTCAGGTGGCACTTTTCGGGGAAATGTGCGCGGAACCCCTATTTGTTTATTTTTCTAAATACATTCAAATATGTATCCGCTCATGAGACAATAACCCTGATAAATGCTTCAATAATATTGAAAAAGGAAGAGTATGAGTATTCAACATTTCCGTGTCGCCCTTATTCCCTTTTTTGCGGCATTTTGCCTTCCTGTTTTTGCTCACCCAGAAACGCTGGTGAAAGTAAAAGATGCTGAAGATCAGTTGGGTGCACGAGTGGGTTACATCGAACTGGATCTCAACAGCGGTAAGATCCTTGAGAGTTTTCGCCCCGAAGAACGTTT
>NZ_VTZN01000595.1 GCF_008370645.1 Mycobacterium simiae | reverse complement strand
CGACACCGCCGCCGTGCGCGGATGATCGATCACCGGCCACGACACCGCCTCCGTGAGGAGCCGAACAGTGCCAGCTGACCAGTCAATATGCGGACTGGGCTGATCCACATGCAACGTCGCCGGTAACACCCCATGATTAAGCGCCGCAACCATCTTGACCAGCCCCGCGGCCCCCGCAGCAGCCTGAGTATGGCCGATGTTGGATTTAATCGACCCCAACCACAACGGATGCTCACGATCCCGGCAGGACCCATAGGTGGCGATCAACGCCCCCGCCTCGATCGGGTCACCCAACGTCGTACCCGTACCATGAGCCTCCACCACATC
>NZ_VTZN01000594.1 GCF_008370645.1 Mycobacterium simiae | reverse complement strand
CGCGTCCAACACGGCAAAGGCCAGACTGGGAAGCGGTTGCCCGATCGGGCTCCCGCCGCTGTGGATGTCGTGGTCGACAATCTCGCGAAATGACGCGTGCACCGTGGTCTCGGTGATGCCATACATGTTGATCAGGCGCGCCGCTGCCCGACGGTCGCGACGCCACTCCGCCAGACGTTGCGGGGCAAGGTCCTCACCGCCGAGCACCACAGCATCGAGCTGCAGCGGCAGCTCAGGGTGTGCGGTGACGACCGTCTGCAGCGCGTAAAACGCCGACGGGGTCTGGCTCAGCACGGTGACCCCTTCTGAAGCGAGCAGCGCGAGCAGG
>NZ_VTZN01000593.1 GCF_008370645.1 Mycobacterium simiae | reverse complement strand
ATGCCGGCCAAGTTCCTGGAAGGTTTGACGCTGCGTACCAACCAAACCTTCCGCGACACCTACCTGGCCTCCGGTGGCCGCAACGGAGTGTTTAACTTCCCGACGAACGGAACACACTCGTGGCCCTATTGGAACCAACAGCTGGTTGCCATGAAGCCCGACATCCTGCAGGTGCTCAACGGGCCTACCACACCTGCCGCGTAAGAGCCGCCCGAGACACAAGCCGGCATCGGCAGCAGCGCACACGGCCAGCGCTGCCGCCGATGTTTCTCAGGGCTATTTCGGCTTGTTCAGCAGGGCACGCCGATCGGAGTGAAAGTAGGTGTAACCA
>NZ_VTZN01000592.1 GCF_008370645.1 Mycobacterium simiae | reverse complement strand
CGCAAGAAGTCGCGGATCACCCGGATGTGGCCCTCACCGAGGCTGCCGGCGTGTTGGGCTGTGGCGGTGGCCGTCAGCTGGGGCGGCAACGACTCCCCCGTCAGCGCCCGCCGCGGGCCCAGATCGGCGGCCTCGCCCACCCGCCGGCTGGCTTCGGCGCGGGTGATTCGCAACCGGCAGGCCAAGGCTACGGGCAGCCGACCACCCAACTCCTGCTCGCTGGCTTGTTCGGCGAGCTGATTGATCAACACCTGCTGAGCGACCGGCAACCGGCGCGCCACTTGCTCGAGTCGCTCCAAGACGCGCAACCGCTCGGGCGTGGTCAGCGCCTCAAA
>NZ_VTZN01000591.1 GCF_008370645.1 Mycobacterium simiae | reverse complement strand
GAGGCGCCGTCTTGGTTGACCGCTGAGCCGGCGATGACCGCTAACACCGGGTGATTGTGGCGGCGGGCATCGCTGAGCCGCTCGAGGACCACGACGCCGGCGCCTTCGCCCCACCCGGTGCCATCAGCGGCCGCGGCGAACGCTTTGCACCGCCCATCGGCGGCCAGGCCGCGTTGCCGGGCGAACTCGGTGAATGGTCCGGGTGTGGTCATGACGGTGACCCCGCCGGCCAATGCCAAACTGCTTTCGCCGTTGCGCAGTGACTGACACGCTAGATGCGCGGCCACCAGCGACGACGAGCACGCCGTATCCACAGTGATCGCCGGACCCTGCAA
>NZ_VTZN01000590.1 GCF_008370645.1 Mycobacterium simiae | reverse complement strand
GATTCGACACCAGCGGGCTGCGCAGCATCCCCCGAACCCTGGTCCCGCCACCCTGCACACCGCAGCTGCAAGGATTTGCCACTTTAGCGTCGGGTAGGCGCAGCGAATAAGCCGTCGAGGATTTGGGAGTAAGTGAGCAAAGGAGGCTGTGATGGCTAGTTTCTTGATGTTGCCGCCGGAGGTCAATTCGGCACGGCTATTCTGCGGTGCCGGTTCGGCTCCCATGTTGAGGGCAGCTCGGGCCTGGAATGGGTTGGCCGACGAGTTGGCCAGCGCGGCATCGTCGTTCGCGTCGATTACGTCGGATTTGGCGAGTCAGGCGTGGCAGGGTCCGG